>JBARMS010000274.1:0-29096 GCA_049802575.1 Acidobacteriaceae bacterium
ACGAACGAACCTCCGATTCTCCTCCGAACCCGCATAAGGCCTCGCAACGCGAGGCGACGGTAGAAGCCACGGCCTTCAGGCCGTGGAACAAGACGCCCCAAATGATGAATGGGCTTTAGCCCCGGGCTCTTTCCGACCACCAAAGAACTTTCGTCCGAAAAGCCGGGCGCGAAGACCGGGCCCTCCGTCCAGCCCGAGTTTAGCCGAATGGAGTTGTAGCGCCCTGATGCTGCCGCAGGCCCCCGGCGCAGGTGCAAAGCACCGCAGCCGAGTCGCCTCGCTACGGCGCAATCTTCGCATCCGCGCCCCGCAAATCCCCCCCCAAAAACACAATAAGCCCTGTCCGGCAACCCACGCCGGCAGAGCTTTTCTCGTTCAGGGACGCCGCCGGTGCAAACCACGCACCCCCGAGCCCCGGGTCCTCGCCTCAGGTCCGCAGCACGGCTCCCATCCGCGCGTACAGCGGGCTCTCATCACGGAAAGCGGGGCTGTCTTCGTACCCCCACGCGATTTTCAAGCGCTCCGCATGAGGCGGGAGTCCGAATTCGCCGATCTCCAAAACGCACTGTTCCCGAGGTCGTGCTCCACAGAGCGGACACACAAAATTGAGGGAAAAATCAGGAATAGCCATTGCAACATTTTTGCGGCTGCCCGCCCGGAATACTGGTCAATTTTGACCGCATCGCCGCCCAGGCGTTGCACGGCTTCGCCCTTTGCCCGGTGGCCCAATCGCTGGGCTGAGCTCGGCAATAAATACGTTGGCTAACCCAAGACAGTATTCCAGACGCGATATTGCTCGCGGGTAGCAAGTCCACCCTTGACTCCCAGAGAACGCAGTTCGCGCCGAATACTCCCACTTATCTTGCTATTGGACCCAAGGTGCCTGTTGGCAATCGCGAGCTTCTGCTGCAACACGAATACTCGTCGGATGGGATGATCGGCAACATCGCTGTGAGGCGGCACACCATGAAGGGTAGCTCAGTTGCATTCTGCATCACCGGTCAAGCATAATAGAGGGGTGGGAAGGCCGTCCAAGGTCGTAAGCATCACCGCAAGGAAGACGAAGAACGCGGCGGCTGTGGCGCTGGGGCGGCTGGGTGGACTCAAGGGCGGTGCAGCACGCGCCGCAAAGCTGAGCGCCGAAGAGCGCAAGGAAATCGCCCAGCGAGCCGCTAAGCAGCGCTGGGCGAATCGTGAGAGGAAAATTGTAGAGGCTGCGGCTGATCAGGTCGTAGTCACTAGGGCAGCGGTTACGCTACCCTGATTTGGGGATAACGATCAAGCTTCCATCTTCGGTGATGACGATGATGGCGTGCTTGGTCTCGATGCGAATCTTCACTGGTCCCATTGAATATCTCCCTTCTGAGCCGTCCGTTCTGCGCGGACGGCTCTATTCGTTTGCAGAAAACTCATTCGACTGACACCTTGATGGACTTGGCGTCATCCTTCGTGTCGCCGTTGTAGACGTAGTCGAAATTCATTGCCGCAGCCTGAAGCCACTTCTTCCGTGCCTCAATTGGCCACAACGTTGCCTGCGGCGGCAAAGCCTTAATCAGTCCTTCGATCAGCGGGTGATAGCCACCGCCGCCGCCGCCGCCACCGTTGCTCCCGGTGGTATCGTTTCGCGGAGGGACTTGCTCACTCGTTTGTTCCTTCGTCCTCGCTGGTTCTGTTGATTGCTTTGTCGGGGTCAGTACCGGCTCAACTAACTTTCCACTGCCATAGGCGAAGAATCCGGCATCGCTGGCCGAACGCTGAAATGCCTGCCGCGCCTTTTCCTTTTGCTTCGGAGCCACCCCCAAATTGACAATCGCGACCTCCAACCCTGCAGATGGCGGCAGAGCCTTGCCCCTGTAAGAATCGTAAAGAGCCCGGTACAGCGGCACTGCAAAGAACGCCTCAACGCGTGCAGCCGCAGCGGCTTCAGGTTCTAAGACTCGGGTACCCAGTTCGGATAGCGACAGCTTGCCCTGCACACTCTTCACCAGCCCGAATGTACGAGCCGCCTGCACCTTAAGCCTGAAAGCTCCCCCACTGGCTGCCTGATTCAGATGGCCAGCCAATTGGTCAATCGTGCAACTTCCTCCCAGTTCAAATATGCCCTTGGCCAGCTTCGTCACATCATCCAGGCTAAAGTACGGCCACTCAATCGTGGATCGCCCCCGCTCTGTCTTGCTGGGAAGCGGCTCACCTGCGACCTTCACAGTCTCTTCCGGCACGGAACACCTCCGACGAATTGAATAATACCACGGGGTGGTACCTGTACCGCAAATACTTTGTTTCTTGACTACATGAGCGCTCAAGCATAGTATTGAGGTATGGAAATACCACGCACTTTGACTGAGGCTGTTCGGTACTACTCCGAAGCGCAGAACTGTATTGATGCCGTGGCCGCGTTGCGTTGGCCAAACGGCACGGTCTGCCCGAAGTGCGGAGTCGAGCAGAATGGGCGCTAGCACTATTGGCTGGACACTCAGAAGCGTTGGAAGTGTTACTCCTGCCGGAAGCAGTTCTCAGTGAGGGTCGGCACGATCTTTGAGGATTCACCCCTCGGTCTAGACACATGGCTAACGGCGTTGTGGATGCTCTGCAATTGCAAGAACGGCGTCAGCAGTTACGAAATCGCTCGCGCCACGGGGATCGCTCAGAAGTCCGCGTGGCACGTTCTCCAGCGGCTCCGGTTGGTTCTGAAGGACACTCACGAGGTGATGCTGGGTGGCGAAAGCGCCGTGGAATCGGATGAAGCTTTTGTGGGAGCTACGCCGAAGTTCATGCACGCCGAGCGCCGCCGTCGCCTGAATACCGCGATGCGTGGCTATGGCGATCACAAGACGCCGGTCATGGGAATGCTGGACCGTGACACACGCCAGGTACGCGCGAAGGTTATTCCGAACGTGAAGCGCGAAACCCTGATGAACGAGATTCTGGAGAACATCACGCCGGGATCAACGGTCTATACGGACAACGCCGCGCAGTATGACGGCCTGAAGATTCGCCAGTTCGTTCACGAAACAGTGAACCACGTTGAGGAATACGTCCGGGGGCAGGTCCACACCCAGGGCATCGAGAATTTTTGGTCACTGCTCAAGCGCAGCTTGCGGGGAACCTATATCGCGGTTGAGCCGTTCCATCTCGACAGGTATGTTGCGGAGCAGGTATTCCGCTACAACAATCGCATCGGTCACACGGACGCAACGCGATTTCAGAAGGCGCTGGCGCAGGTAGCGGGAAAGCGTCTCACCTGGAATGACCTCACCGGCAAGGAGTCTCCCAAAGAAGACACCTTCTAAGAGCGGTCCACTTCGGGGTCGTAAGAGTATCTCTTGTGAGGAGAAGGCTTCTCGGGCTTGGCTTCGCGGAGCCGCTTCTGCATCTCCTCCGGGGACACGGAGAGCGCGGAAGACAAAGCCCTCCTAAATTTCCCTTGCTTCTTATGCGTTTTGCTTATGCCCGGCATTCACACATACCCTACTACATCTTGCGTACCAAAATAGTAACTCACTACTAAATGCGATTCGCGGTATCCTGCTCCTTAGGCCCCTACCACGAATTTTGGAGTCCATATGCACGAAAGGCACCGCGCCAACGGTGCCATCTGCCAATCCCGATTTGGATTGAAGGGTAGAGAAACCTGAGTCTTGAGCGTATCGCTCCTCTCCCCTCCAGTCAATTACCAAGTTGGTACGCCCCAGGGATTTCCTGTCTCCGAAAGGATGCGGCAGGCCGCCCCTCACGGCTGCGTCTGAACCACGCAGCCGGAGAGGACAACCATCCACCATTCAACAGGAGCAGAACGGTGAAACACACTCCAATTGTGATTTACCGAAACTCAATCACCGGCAGGATCGTGACGCCGCAGTACGGGCACAACCATCCCCGGACAACTGAACGCGAAATTGTCTATCGCCCCTCGCCAAAAAGGGGCTAAGGCACAACCCTAACACTTAGCTGCAACCCTTTTCGATGGCCCGCCAGTTGCAGGCGGCCCGTTTCTCTCTGTGGGTTAGCCAAGTTATTTATTGCCCTGAGCTCTCCTTTTGCGTGAGCCGCCCATCGCAACACCCCCGCCCAGGCCGCTGACCGCCTCCCCCGTGACCGCCATCACTGACCCACCCTCCTCATCCGGCGCAGACTTCCAGCCGAATCGAGGGCTGCCATGCTCGTCCTCATCGGTATCGTGCTCTCTTTGGTCGGTCTTGCCCTGATCCTGTTCCCCTTCGTGCTCCGGTGGCAGGCGATCCTCCAGCGATTCTCCGGCGCCCGCCCGGTCGCCTGTCCGGAAAATCATCAATCCGCAGTCGTCCGCGTCGACGCCCGCCATGCCGCGGCCACCGGCCTCCACGGGCGTCCGGATGTGCGCCTGTGCGACTGCACCCGCTGGCCCGATCGCGCAATCTGCGGTCAGCCCTGTTTGCCCCAGGCGCTCGAGGAAGAGCCGCGCGGCGAAGTCAGGATCGAAACCAAACCGATCCACCACCTCCCCATCCTGCTGGCGGCCTTTGCCGCCTGGTGCCTCGGGGCCCTCTGGCATTCCCAGATCCTGTTCCGCACGCGCTGGACGCAGGCCCTCGGGCTCACCTATGCGCAGGTCCGGCAGATCCGGTGGTGGTACGCGCCGCACCTGCTCACCGCCGCGGTCTGTCTCCTCTTTGCCTACGGAGTCGCGTGGCTCCTGGTCGTGGGTCACCGCAAGGGCGTCCTCCAGGGAGTCCTGATGTCCCTCCTGCTCTGCGGAGTTGTGCTGGCTGCAAGCTCGTATGGCATCGCAAAACTGCCCCATGACTTGCTCGCGACGGAAGCGGGTTACATCGCGCTGGCTGCGCTCACCGTCGGGGCCATCGTCGGCGGCCTGAACGACAAGCTGGTGCTGCCCTCGCATTGAACCGCGGACGGACGTTACCTCCGTGCGTTGGTTCCGGCGATTTCCCTTGCTCCCCATCCCCCCGCGTCCTACCCTGAAAAAGGCGAGCCCTGTTCCCAGGAACAGGGCTTTTTGCTTCACCCGCAGTCCGCTCTTTGAGACGACCGCCGAGCCGCAACCCGGCTCATACCAGCGCGACCCTGGCAGCGCAATCGATGCAACTGCCCAGCAGCCACAGCACTCCTCCCGATCTCCGGTGTCCGGCCGACGCCTTCGCCGCAACTCCTGAAGAAAGAAATGCTTGCCCGCAAGCCACCCGGATGCAACACTTACCCGATTGCGGGGGCTCCCGGGCTGAAAAATCAATGATTTACGCAAAAGGCAGAAAAGGAAAAATTTCGGCGCGAAACGGGCATGTCACCTTATCGAACAGCAGCTAGCAGCTAACCGCCATCTGCTGACCGTTCCGCACCCTGTACCCTGAAACCTGCCATGCCGAACAACGATAAATTTGTCGCGATGGTGACCGCGAAGGCCGACGTCACCCTCCCCCTGAGCGACTTCCAGCCGAAATCCTCGCTCGTCACCCCGGTCCACGAAGTCGCCGAGGCCCGCTTTCCCGCCATCGATTATCACAACCACCTCGACGCGCTCGAGCCCGCCGACATCCTCCGCACCCTCGACGCCTGCGGCATCGAGCAAATCGTCAACATAACCATGAAGACCGGCGACGAAGCCCTCGCGATCCTCGACAAATTCCGCCGCGCCGATCCGCACCGCTTCTCCACCATTGGCTGGATGGACTGGACCGGCGTCGACCGCCCCGATTTCGTCGCCCGCGCCTGCGACACCCTCGAGCGGCTCGCCGAGCGCGGCGCCAGGGGCATCAAGTTCTGGAAAGACCTCGGCCTCACCGTTCGCGACGCGCGGAACCAGATCTTCCGCATCGACGACGAGCGCCTCGCGCCGCTCTTCGACAAGGCCGCCGTGCTGCGCATGCCGGTCATGTTTCATACCGCCGATCCTGACGCTTTCTTCCAGCCCGTCGATCGCTTCAACGAACGGTTCGAAGAGCTGGCCGCGCACCCTGACTGGAGCTTCCACGGATCGCAGTATTCGAAGCGGGAACTCCTCGACCAGCGCGACCGCGTGATCGCGCGCCACCCGAAGACCACCTTCGTCTGCGCCCACGTCGCCGAGAGCAGCGAGAACCTCGCCCGCGTGACCCAACTGCTCAGCGGCCACGCCAACGTTTACGTCGACATCAGCGCGCGCGCTTCGGAACTGGGCCGCCAGCCCTACAGCACCCGCGCCTTCTTCCTGCGCTTCGCCGACCGCATCCTTTTCGGAACCGACCTCCTGCCCGACGAAACCATGTATCGTTTGTATTTCCGGTTTCTCGAGACGGCCGACGAGTATTTTGACTATCCGTCGCACGCCTCGCGGCAGGGCCGCTGGAGCATCTACGGCCTGCACCTTCCCGACGACGTGCTGCGGAAGGTTTACCGGGAAAACGCGCTGCGGCTGCTGCGGCTGTAGCCGCGCCGGGATCTTCGGTCGGAGCCGGACCGCGGACCGCGCAACTCTGAATTTGGGCTTCGGATGGTGCCAGTGTCGAAAAGCGGGAACTTCTACGGTCGCTATCTGCTGATCATTGCCGGCCTCGGCGGCCTCTTGTACGGCGCGGACATCGGCATCATCGCCGCCGCTCTGCTCTACGTCGGCCACACCATCGAGCTCACCATCGAGCAGACGTCGCTCGTCGTCGCCGCCGTGCTGGGCGGCAGCATGTTTTCGTCGCTCGCCGCCGGCCTGCTCGCCGACTGGTTCGGCCGCAAAAAGATGATGATCGTCAGCGGCCTCATGTTCGTGGTCAGCGTGGTCATCATCGTCCTTTCTCAGGGATTCGTCTCGCTGTTCCTGGGCCGCCTGCTCCAGGGCATGAGCGGCGGCGTCATCGCAGTCGTGGTTCCTCTGTATCTGGCCGAGTGCCTCAGCGCGAACAGCCGCGGCCGCGGCACCGCGATCTTTCAGTTCTTCCTCACCTTCGGCATCGTGATCGCCGCGGCGGTGGGCTGGTACTACACGCGGCAGGCGGAAGCGACCGTCGCCGCCGCTGCCGGGAACGCAGCGCTCATCCTCGCGGCGCAGAACCATGCCTGGCGCGGCATGTTCCTGGCCGTCGTCTATCCGGGGGTGCTCTTCTTTCTCGGATCCTTCGCGCTCAGCGAAACGCCGCGCTGGCTGGTGCGCAAAGGCCGGCTCGAAGCCGCGCGCAAAGCGCTGCTCCGCTCCGTCTCCGCCGAAGAAGCCGAACGCGAGCTCGACGAAATGCAGACGCTGACCCACGAGACCGCGGCGAACGCGCGCGGCGTCTCGCTGTGGCGGCGCAAATATATCTTCCCGTTTGTGCTGGCCTGCGTGATTCTCAGCCTCAACCAGACCACCGGCATCAACTCCGTGCTCAGCTTCCTGGTCGTGATTTTGCGCCAGGCCGGAATGACGGCTCGACTCGCCACGCAGGGCGACGTCTTCGTCAAGGTCACCAACTGCGTCATGACCGTGATTGCCGTTCTGCTGGTCGATCGCAAGGGACGCCGCTTCCTCCTCCAGTTCGGCACCGGCGGGATTGTCGTTGCCCTTGCGGCCGGCGGCTTCCTGTTCCTGCGGGCAGAAGCCACGCGCACCGACGTGAGAACGCAGGTGCAGGCGGCCGAGGTGGGGAACCGCGTCCATCTGCCGCTCGATCAGGGCGAGTTCGCGGCGGCTGCGAATGGCCGGCGGATGGTCTTGACCGTCATCTACTCCTACGGCGATGGCCAGCACATGGAAACTGTGCTGACGGACACACCCAACCCGGTTCTGGCGCTGGAGCCGGAGCAGCCGTCTTCCACCAAGCCGCTGGTCATCCAGCGCGCCTGGTACGGGCCGGTGCCGCCGGCGCGATCGGGATGGATCATGGCCGCGTGCCTCGCCCTCTTCATCGCGTGCTATGCCGTGGGACCGGGCGTCGTCGTCTGGCTCGCGCTTTCTGAGCTGATGCCCACCCGCATTCGCTCCACCGGGATGGGCATCGCGCTGCTCCTCAACCAGGGCATCTCAACGCTGATTGCGGGCATGTTCCTCCCCGTGGTCGGCAGCTTTGGCTATTCGAGCATGTTCTTCTTCTGGAGCGGCTGCACGATCCTCTACTTCCTTACCGCGACGTTCTTCCTGCCGGAGACGAAGGGCAAGTCGCTCGAAGAGATCGAGATGTTCTTCGACAAGGGACGCGAGCATCAGACGGCCTAACTGCTCTGAGACCTGGTACCTGTGATGGAACCCTGGCTGGGCGGCACCCATCTTGACTTGCCTGCCGTGGTGCGGGCTGTGGTCCACGCGCTCGAGCTGGCGCGCGAGGACGTGGGTGCGGCCTGCGCGCCCGTCCCCGGAGAGGCGTTCGACGAACGGCCGGGGCAGGCCGCCTCGCTTGCCTTCCACCTGCGTCACATCCCGCGCAGCCTCGACCGGCTGCTGACCTATGCGGAGGGGCATCAGCTCAGCTCGGCCCAGATGGATGGGCTGAAGTCAGAAGGCGAGCCGGGCGCGACGAAAGCCGAGCTGCTGGCCGAGTTTCATGAGGGGCTGGATGCGGCTCTGGCTCGGGTGCGGGGGTTCGCCGGGGCTGACCTGGAGCAGGCTCGCGGCGTGGGCCGGAAGGCGCTGCCGACGACGGTCGGCGGGCTGCTCGTTCACTGCGCGGACCATACGCTGCGCCATGTGGGGCAGATCGTCACGACGGCTAAGATTTCAGGGGGTTCGAGTCGATAAGCCGCTATTTTGCAGCGACTTACAGTTGGCTTCAGCCAGGGCTACCCTGGGGTCCTGGTGGCTCGGATCAGTCGGGCAGGACCATCTTTTGTTTCGCAGCCAGGTCGCAGGCGCGCCATAGATACCAGCTGGCGACGGAGCGCCATGGGCGCCACTTCTCGGCGCGGCGGAGCATCTGCTCCGGCTTGGCGAGCATGGTGGCGTCGAAGGGCTTCGATTTCGGCAGCCGGTTGAAGGTCAGGGCGAAGCCCTTGCGTACCCCGTAGTCGGTGACCGGGAAGACGTCGGGGCGGCCGAGGCGGAAGATGAGCAGCATCTCGACGGTCCAGGTGCCGATGCCGCGGACCTCGGTGAGCCGATCCACAATTTCCTGGTCGGGCATGCGCCGGATCGCGGTCAGGGTGGGAACCGTGCCGTCGAGGGTCTTCGCGGCAAGGTCGCGCAGGGCTTTCGTCTTGCTCGCGGAGAGACCGCAGGCGCGGAGCATGTCGTCGGGGGCCTGGAGCAGGTGCTCGGGCGATGGATGCAGTTCGCCGAAGGCGGTCAGCAGGCGCTTCAGAATGGCAGCGGCCGCCTTACCATGCAGCTGTTGATAGATGATCGATTCGAGCAGCGCCTCGAACGGCGAGTGCTGACTCTTGAGCTTGAGCAGGAACGGCCCGGCGCGCTCGATGAGCTGGCCCAGCCGGGGATCGGTCTCGGCCAGCTGGCGGCAGGCCAGCCCGGCATCGTAGCGAACGGCACGTCGTCCATCCATGAAAGACAGGGTATAGGGAAAGGGCAGGGTGTAGGGAATAGGGAATAGGGATTAGGGCGCAGGGCGCAGAGGTCAGAGCACAGAGGTCAGAGCACAGAGCTCAGAGCTCAGAGGGCAGGGCACGGCGGAGAGGCCATAGGGCGCAGGGGCAGTTTGCGGGGTGTGGGCGCGGGAAAGGGAACGGCCCCGCGCGTTACTCATTTGGCACTTCGGCGGTTACAGATGGGATGGGTGCGGAGCGCGCTGGTTCCGGAGCGAAACCGCGCAGAGCCGCGCGGGGCGCGATCATCAGCGTCACAGACCCGGCGAACACCAATTCTGCAAACGGCGCGATTTGTCGTATGCGGGAGGAAAAATATTTTTTCGCCGAGGCGGCGTGGCTTGCTTCGCACGCAATCAGCCGATATAGTTCTTTTTTGGCGCTGAGTTGTGATTCAGGTCACAATCGGTTGTGATCCACAACACATTTAAGGATGATCCAGTGCCCGGGGCTCGTTCCGAGAAGTCGAGTTCTGTGGGCTGGACGCAGCATGGCAATTTCGGGATGCCCGTAAGGTTTCGACTGAGGCCGCCGCTTTGCTGAATTGCGTCTCCTCGGACGAACGGGCGCAGGACCATCGGAAACTTCAAGCCTTCCACTTGCAGCGACTCACGAGGAGAAGCAGGACGCATTCATGGCGCAGATCTTTGACCGCAGCTCAAACGCGCTGACCCGAATGAGCCTGATTTTGACGGGGCTTTTGATCATCGCACTGGGGCTGACGCTGGACGCGCTGCAGCGGTCGCCCTGGGTGACGCGGCAAGGGCAGCGGGCCGACCAGCCGGTGCCGTTCAGTCACAAACATCACGTCGAGGGGCTGGGCCTGCAGTGCCAGTACTGCCACACGACGGTCGAGAAATCGAGCTACGCGGGAATTCCTCCCACGAAGACGTGCATGAACTGCCATGCGCAGATCTGGACCGATGCGCAGATCCTGGATCCGGTGCGGCACAGCTGGGCAACGGGCGAATCGATCACGTGGACGCGGGTGCACGATCTGCCGGATTTCGTCTTCTTCAATCATGAAATTCACGTGAACAAAGGGATCGGCTGCTCGTCGTGTCATGGGCGCGTGGATGAGATGCCCATCATGTATATGCAGAACTCCCTGCAGATGGAGTGGTGCCTGAACTGCCACCGCAACCCGGAGAAGAATCTGCGGCCCACGAGCGAGATCTACAACATGGCATGGACGGGCCCGAGCGATCTGAAGCCGGTATGGTGCGCGGCGCAGGACGTGAACGGCGGGACGCCCACGGCGGAAAGCGTGACGTGCTCGGAGACGGCTCCGGGCGGCGAGGTGCAGATGGCATCGCTCACGACGCCGCTGAAGGGATTGCATCCGCAGGTGCCGGGAACGCAGATCGGCAGCGAGGAGACAGCGCCGGAGAGCCTGCCCGATGGGTTGCATTACACGGAATTCACGAGCCAGAAAGCGCTCGGGGATTTCCTGGCGCAGCATTACCAAATCCGCGCGCCGCGGGAGCTGACCAGCTGCGAGGTTTGTCACCGATGAACAAGAGCGAGCAGTCAGCAGTCAGCGGACAGCCGGAAGCGATCAGCGATCAGCGTTCAGAAAACCTGGTGCAGATCGAAGCGAAGGAGCCGGGCAGGATGACGCTGGCGCAGGTGCGCGAGCGTCTGGCGAAACAAAAGGGCAAGCGGTACTGGCGCTCGGTCGAGGAGCTGGCGGATACGCCGGAGTTCGGCGAGCTGGTGCAGAACGAGTTTCCTTCACAGGCGTCGGAGTGGATCGATCCGGTGTCGCGGCGCAGCTTCCTGAAGGTGATGGGCGCGTCGATGGCGCTGGCGGGCCTGGCGGGCTGCACGAAGCAGCCGGATGAGCCTATTTATCCGTACGTGCAGGCGCCCGAAGATTTGATTCTGGGCAAGCCGGTGTACTTTGCTTCCGCATTCCCATTCACTACGGGGGCGGTGCCGGTGCTGATCAAGAGCGATGCGTATCGCCCGATCAAGGTGGACGGGAACCCGGAGCATCCGTACACCCAGGGCGGGTCCGATCCGATTACGCAGGCGACGCTGCTGGACATGTACGATCCGGACCGCTCGCAGCATGTGCTGTATCGCGGCGAGCCGCGGCCGTGGGCCGCGTTTCTGGCGGCGTACCGCTCGATGCTCGCGGACAAAAAAGGATCGGGCGGGCAGGGACTGTATTTCCTGAGCGCGACGGTGACTTCGCCGACGCTGGCGGCGCAGTGGCAGCAGGCGCAGAAGAGCTATCCGCAGGCGAAGTTTGTGCAATACGACCCGGTGAACCGCGACAACCACTATGCCGCGGCGAAGCAGGCTTTCGGCGACTTTGTGGATGCGCAGTACCGGCTCGACCAGGCGGACGTGATCGTTTCGCTGGATGCGGATTTCCTGGGCGGCGCGCAGTTCCCGGGCTTCCATAAGCTGGCGCGCGATTACGCTAACCGGCGCAGGCTGCAGGGCACCGATGCGATGAACCGCCTGTACGTGGTCGAAAGCGTGACCACGGCGACAGGATTCAAGGCGGAGCATCGGCTGGCGGTGAAGCCGAGCGAGGTGGCGGCCTTTGCGGCGGACCTGGCGAGTGCGGTCGGCGCGGGCGGGCAGCAGAGCGGCGCGAGCTGGCCGCAGCATGCCACGACCTATCTGCAGGGCGTGGCGGCCGACCTGAAGGCGAGCGGCGGCAAGTGCGTCGTGATACCCGGAGAATTTGCGCCGCCGCCGGTGCACATGGCGGCGTTCGCGATCAATCAGGCGCTGGGGAATGTGGGCAAGACGGTGGTGTACACCGACCCCGTGAACCCGATGCCCTCGATCCAGCTGGACGATCTCAAGGGGCTGGTCGCGGACATGAATGCCGGCAAGGTGGATTGGCTGGTCATTCTGAACGCGAATCCGGTGTATGCGACGCCGGTGGATCTGGATTTTGAGGACGCGCTGAACAACGTCAAGACGATCGTCCATCTTGGATCGCATTACGACGAGACCGGGCAGATCGCGCACTGGCACATCAATAACCAGCACTATCTGGAGATGTGGTCGGATGCGCGCGCCTACGACGGCACGGTGAGCGTGGTGCAGCCGATGATCGATCCGCTCTATGGCGGGCACTCGGCGCACGAGATTCTGCAGTCGATGCTGGATGAGCCCGATGTTGCGCCCTACGACGCGGTGCGCGGGACGTGGAAGCAGCAGCTCTCGAGCGGCAATGTTCCAACCCAGCAGGCCAACAGCGGGTCTGCCGGGGACTCCGGTTTCGAATTCAACTGGCGCAAGGTGCTGCACGATGGATGGATCGCCAACACCGCCTTCCAGCCGAAGAGCGTGACGCCGAAAGGGAATGGAGCGCAGGCACCGCAGAACTCGCCGTCGAGCGGCGACACGGTGGAAGTGGCCTTCCGGCCGGACACGAACGTCTACGACGGCCGCTACGCCAACGTGGGCTGGATGCAGGAGATTCCGCGGCCGGTGACGAATCTGGCGTGGGACAACGCCGCGCAGATGAGCTTCGCGACGCTGGAGAAGCTTGGGCTCGCGGAAGATGACGCGGTCGAGATCAGCGTGGGCGGCAAGAAGATCGTCGCAGGCGCGCTGGCGGTGCCGGGGCAGACGGACGGCGTGATTGTGGTGACGCTGGGCCAGGGACGCCGGGTGGGGCGCGTGGCCGGAGGGATCGGATACAACGCGTACTTCCTGCAGCAGTCAGGCTCGCCCTGGCTGCAAACCGGCGCAAGCGTGCGCAAGACCGGCGAGATTTACGACCTCTGCGTGACGAAGAGCCACCACATCGATCAGCGGGCAGTGTATGCCGGCGGCGACGGCTCGGGGACGCATTCGCTCGAAGGAAACGAGTCGCTGGATCGCGGCATCATTCGCTACGCGACGCTTACGGAATACAAATCGGATCCGGAATTTGCGCATGAGGGAGTGGCCCACTGGGCTCCCGAGCCGGACGAGAGCATGTTCCCGGCGTATCGCTACGACAAGAATGCCTGGGGCATGTCGATCGATCTGAACTCGTGCGTGGGCTGCAACGCGTGCGTGAGCGCCTGCTATGCCGAGAACAATATTCCCGTGGTCGGGCGGCTGCAGGCGAAGATCGGCCGCATCATGCAGTGGATCCGCATCGACACGTATTTCGAGGGCGATCTGGCGGCGCCGCGGGCGCACTTCCAGCCGATGACCTGCCACCAGTGCGAGAACGCGCCGTGCGAGCAGGTGTGCCCGGTGGGCGCGACGGTGCACTCGCCCGAAGGGCTGAACATGATGATCTACAACCGCTGCGTGGGGACGCGCTACTGCTCGAACAACTGTCCTTACAAAGTGCGGCGGTTCAACTTCCTGCTTTATTCCGACTATGAGACGGAAAGCCTGAAGCTGATGCGCAACCCCGATGTGAGCGTGCGCAGCCGCGGCGTGATGGAGAAGTGCAGCTACTGCGTGCAGCGGATTCAGGAAGCGAAGATCACGGCGGATAAAGAGAATCGCGGGATTCGCGATGGGGAGATCCGGACGGCGTGCCAGCAGGCGTGTCCGACGAATGCGATCGTCTTCGGGAACATCAACGACAAGAACAGCCAGGTGGCGAAGCTGAAGGCGGAAGTGCGGACATACGGGGTTCTGGCGGACATCAACACGCGGCCGCGCACGACGTATATCGCGGGCGTGATCAACATCAATGAAGATCTGGCGAAGTCGCTGGGCGAGTACGAAAGCTAAGAGCGAGCGAAAGACTGTCAGCAAAAAACTGTCAGCGGAAACCGGCTGGCAAAAAGCTGTCAGCTGGTAGCGGATAGCAGGGCTGAGGGGCAGGCAGGACGTAAAAGGAATCCGAGCGAATGGCGACGAAAGACGCACCCGTCAACAATCCGATGGTGGACCCGGTGACCGGAGAATACCGGGTCATCGCGCCGGGGCACACCTTCAAGTCGGTTACGGAGAAGGTATCGCGGATCGTGCTGACCAGCCACACGCCGCTGGGGTGGTGGTTCGGCTTCGTGGTGGCCGGCGGCATTGTGGGGATGCTGCTGACGGCGCTGACGTGGCTGTTCCTGAAGGGCGTGGGGATCTGGGCGATTACGATTCCGGTGGCGTGGGGCTTCGCGATCATCAACTTCGTGTGGTGGATTGGCATCGGCCACGCGGGCACGCTGATTTCGGCGATTCTGCTGCTGTTCAAGCAGGGCTGGCGCAATTCGATCAACCGGTTCGCCGAAGCGATGACGATTTTCGCGGTGGTCTGCGCCGGCATGTTCCCGCTGATTCACGTAGGGCGGCCATGGCTGGGGTACTGGCTGTTTCCCTATCCCAACTCGATGAATTACTGGCCGCAGTTCCGTTCGCCGCTGCTGTGGGACGTGTTTGCGGTATCGACGTACGCGACCATCTCGGTGGTGTTCTGGTACATGGGGATGATTCCGGACCTGGGCACGATGCGCGACCGGGCGGAGTCGAAGTTCGCGCAGTTCTGCTACGGGCTGCTGTCGGTGGGCTGGCGGGGATCGGTGCGGCACTGGGTGCGGTACGAGACGGCCTCGCTGCTGCTGGCCGGGCTGGCGACGCCGCTGGTGCTTTCGGTGCACAGCGTGATCAGCCTCGACTTCTCCGTGGCGCTGATGCCTGGGTGGCACACGACGATTTTTCCGCCGTACTTCGTGGCGGGCGCGATTTATTCGGGATTCGCGATGGTGCTGACGCTGGCGATTCCGATCCGCACGTTTTACCACCTGGAAGACCTGATCACGATCCGGCACATCGACAACTGCGCCAAGGTGATGCTGACGACGGGGCTGGTGGTGGCGTACGGGTATTCCACCGAAGTGTTCATGGCGTGGTATTCGGCGAGCCACTGGGAATACTTCATGATGTGGAACCGGATGTTCGGGCCGATAGGGTGGTCGTACTGGGTGCTGATCACGTGCAACATCGCGCTGCCGCAGCTGATGTGGATTCGCAGGCTGCGCGTGAACGTGGGCTTCATGTTCCTGATGTCGCTGATCGTGAATACGGGCATGTGGTTTGAGCGGTTCGTGATCGTGGTGACCAGCCTGACGCGCGACTATCTGCCGTCGTCGTGGGGCACGTATCGCGCCACGAAGTGGGACTACATGACATTTGCGGGAACGCTGGGACTGTTCACGTTCCTGTTTTTCCTGTTCGTGCGCTTCCTGCCCATGATTCCGATGTCGGAACTGCGGCTGATGCTGCCGCAGGCGAAGGTGCGGGAGAAACGCGAACCGCTTCCGGAGGCAGGTGACTGATGCCTTTACCTGAAGGACTGTACGGCCTGATGGCTGAATTCGATTCGCCGACCGACCTGGTCCATGCCGCCAAAACCGCGTATCGGGCGGGCTACCGGCGCATGGACTGCTACACGCCGTATCCGGTGGAGGAAGCGGCGGAAGCGATTGGGTTCCATCGCGACGAGGTTTCGCTGGTGTGCCTGCTGGGCGGGCTGCTGGGACTGGCGGCGATGTTCACGCTGGAGACATGGATTTCTTTGTGGGCGTATCCGCTGAACATTGCAGGGCGTCCGTACTATTCGTGGCCGGCGTTTGTGATTCCGGCGTACGAATGGACGATTTTGTGGGCGGGCCTTTCGGCATGTTTTGGCATGCTGGCGCTGTGCGGGCTGCCGAAGCCGTATCACCCGGTATTCAATGCGCCGAATTTCCGCAACGGCGCCACCAGCGACAAATTCTTTCTGTGTCTGGAGTCGACCGACCCGAAGTTCGAGGCGAATGAGACGCGGAGTTTCCTCGAAGCGCAGGCGCCGGTTTCGGTGGTGGAGGTGGAGTATTAATCGCGCAGCGTACAGCGTTCAGCGTACAGCGTTCAGAAAGACCGCTCGCGCCTCCGCGCCGTTGCGGAGAGGTTTGGGGATCATGTGCGCTCTCGGGGTCCTGATGCTGGCGGCGGGCTGCCGGCAGGATATGCAGAACCAGCCGAGGATGTTTCCGCAGCGCGGGACGACGATGTTTGCCGATGGGCGGTCGGTGCGGCCGCAGGCGCTGCATACGGTGGCGCGCGGGCAGCTTTACGAGAGCGATTACTTCTATACCGGGCTGGTGGACGGCAAAGAGCAGGACATGTTGCCGTTTCCGGCGACGATGCAGGTGCTGGCGCGGGGGCAGGAACGCTTCAACGTGTATTGCACGCCGTGCCACTCGCGGGTGGGCAATGGAGCGGGCATGATTGTGCAGCGCGGGTACAAGCCGGCGGGAAACCTGCACGATCCCAAACGGATGGCCGAACCGCTGAGCCATTACTTCTACGTGGTGACCAACGGCTACGGCGCGATGCCGGACTATAAGGCGCAGGTGACGCCGGAAGACCGCTGGGCGATTGCTGCATATATTCGCGCGCTGCAGCTGAGCCAGAACGCGACGATGGCCGATGTGCCGGCGGGCGCGCAGGTGCAGAACCTGAGCGACGTGGCGGAGAAGGAAGGCTTGCCGGCGAGCTACGCAGGGCCGTGGCCGATGCCGTCCACGTCTGTCTATGAGCCGCCCGCGTCGGGATTGTATTCCGGTGCGCCGGGGCAAAACCCGAGTTCGTCCACCGGAAAAACGGCGCCGAACGCGAAATCGACGCAGGGCGCGACCAGCAAATCACCGGCCAGGCCGTCAGGAGCGCACTAACGCATGGCGAACGATACTTTCTCCAGAGGACTGACCCCGACGGTGAATGCGCCGGCCTTCGTCAACGCGTGGCGGTCGCGCGCGCTGGTGGCGGGCCTCGTGTTTGCGGCGATTGCGGTCATCCTGGCGTTCCTGGGGCAGATGCAGGACCACCTGGGCTGGGAACACCTGCTGCGCGGCTGGCTCGACGGCTTCGTGATGTGCTTCGGATTCTGTTACGGCGCGATGGCGCTGCTGTTCGTGCAATACCTCTCGGGCGGCAAGTGGGGACTGATCGTCCGGCGGCCGCTGGAGGCGATGACGCGCACCTGGCCGCTGATCGTGCTGATGTTTATCCCGGTCGCCATCTTCGGCGCGTCTTTCGGGCACCTTTATCCGTGGGCGCAGTTTGCCGACTGGGCGAAAGCGGAACAGAACGGCCTGATAAGTCACGACCTGGCGCATGCGATCCACTGGAAGCAGCCCATGCTGAACGTGACGGCTTACTGGATTGTGTCGTTTGCGTGCTTCGCGATCTTCGGGCTCTACATCACGCTGCTGAACGGCTGGTCGCTGAAGCGGGACGCCGACCCGGAACCGAATGTCGCTTACTGGCGCACGCGTTTCGAGAACCTGAGCGGATTCGGGCTGGTGCTGTTTGCGGCGCTGCTCTTCCTGCTGGTCATCTACTGGGTCATGTCGATCGACCCGACGTGGTACTCGACGATCTACGGATTCCAGTACCTGGTGGGCGAGCCGTTCGTGGTGCTGCCGCTGGCCATATTGACGCTGTTCGGACTGAGGGAAGCCGAGCCGATCAGGAGCACATTCCGGGTGATTGAGCAGCACGATCTGGGCAAGCTGTGCTTTGCGCTGGTGATGCTCAACATCTACTTCGCGTTCAGCGCGTTCATCATCATCTGGTCGGGCAACTCGCCGGAAGAGATTCCGTGGTATCTGGACCGCATCCGCGGCGGGTGGGGCGTGATCGCCACGCTGGACGTGATCTTCCACTGGCTGATTCCGTTCACGCTGCTGCTGTCGCGCGATCTGAAACGGATTTCGAGCAAGATGTCGGTCGCCTGCTGCGTGATGATCTTCGCCGGGTTCTGGGATATGTTCTGGCTGATCGAGCCCAGCTATAAGGACGCGGCGCGCAACCTGCACTTCAGCTGGGGAATTCTGGAATATGCCGCCATGCCGGCGGCGCTGTTTTCGTTCTGGCTGGTGTACTACTTCCGGCAGCTCGGGACGCGTCCGCTGATTGCCACCAACGATCCGCATCTGGCGGAGATTCTGGAGCATGACCATGTCCATGCATAACCCGCCGAGCCCCCATAACCGCGAAAACACCGATCCGAAGGCGCACTTCGACGAAGCCTCGGTTCGCGAAGGTTTCGAGGTTTCGGATGCGAGCACCGGGGGCATCATGTGGTTCCTGGTGGCGCTGTTCATTTCCGTCGGAGTGTTCTTCGTCTTTTGTTATGTGATGGGGAAGGTGATCAACACGGGGCTGGATCGCGCCGACGGGCCGGTGAACAAGTGGAGCGCGCCCAACCAGATTGCGCCGCGGACTGAGATTCAGTCGAATCCGGCGCTGCAGCAGCAGCAACTGGCCAAGCTGAGCCAGGAGTTTCCGACGCCGCGCCTGGAGCTGGACGACGGCAACAGCGACCTGGCTGAGCTGCATGAGCGCGAGGATCTGCTGTTGAACTACTACAGCTGGGTCGACCGCGGCAAAGGCACGGTGAGGATCCCGATTGAGCGGGCGATGGAGATCATTGCGCAGAAGGGACTGCCGGTGGCTCCCGCCGAGCAGGAGCAGCCGATGATGTTCGGCGATGCGCGGCCGACGGTGCAGATGCCGCTGACCGATGGATTTGCGCCGACAGGATTCGAGCAGGAATTGCACGGACAGACCGAGCAGGCGGGAGAGCAGGCGTCGAGCAAGGCGAATAATCACTAGCGGGTAGCGGGTAGCGTGTCGATGAGACAGAGCCGGACAATCCGGAGATGGTGGCGGGCGGGGATCGCGCTTGCCGGCGCCGTTCTGTTTGCCGGCGCGCTGCCGGCGTCGGCGCAGAGCCAGTGGTTCGGGTTCCAGAAGCCGGGGACGCCAGCCGATCAGGAGCCGCTGATCCTGAAACAGATCAGCGTCCAGCAGCGACTGAACGCGCAACTGCCGCTGAACCTGGAGTTCCGCGATGAGACCGGCAAGGCCGTCCATCTGGGCGACTACTTCGGCAAACGGCCGGTGATCCTGTCGCTGGTGTATTACCAGTGCAAGATTCTTTGCCCCGAGGAGATCGACGGGCTGGTGGGCGCGCTGGAGATGGTGAAGTTCAATCCGGGCCGCGATTTCAACGTCGTCTTTGTGAGCATCGATCCGACGGAGACGCCGGCGATTGCGGCGCGGGAAAAGGCGTTCTACATGAAGCGCTACGGGCGCCCCGCGGATGTGAACGGCTGGCATTTCCTGACCGGCGAGGAGCCGGCGATCCGGACCCTGGCCAGCACAGTGGGGTTTGGGTATGTGCCCATGCAGGGGCCGGACGGCAAGATGACGCAGTTCGCGCATGCCAGTGCGGTGGAGGTGGCAACGCCCGAAGGCAGGCTGGCGCAGTACTACCTGGGAGTAGAGTTTTCGCCGAAGGATCTGCAGCTGGGAGTCGTTGAGGCATCGCATGGGACGGTGGGATCGGTAGTGGATAACATCCTGACCTACTGCTATCAGTACGATCCCACGGAGAACCGGCACACGCTGGTTTACATACGGATTTTTCAACTGGGATTCATCGTGACGGTGCTGCTGCTGGGGACGTACATGGTGGTGAATTTCCGGCGCGATATACGCGAGGCGCGGGCGCAAAAGCTGACCGCGCGGAAAACAACTCTGGTGAACGGATAAAAGGCGACGATGCATTTCATCAGCCCGGTACTTTGGCAATATCTGATTAAGTGGCTAACGAACTTCGCGATCTTTCCGCCGGAGGCGTCGAGCATTGCGCCGTATGCGGACGCGCTGTATTTTTTCCTGATTCTGATCTCGGTTGTGGGCCTGTTCGCCGTCGGAGCGCTGGTCGTCACGTTCTCCATCCGCTACCGGAAAGAGGTTCATCCGGTGGCGACGCAAATTGAAGGCTCCACGCTGCTGGAAGCGACGTGGACCATCATTCCGCTGATCCTTTTCATGATCTGTTTCGTATGGGGCGCTTTGCTGTACTTCCGCATTTACAGTCCGCCGCCGAACGCGATGAATATTTATGTGGTGGGCAAGCAATGGATGTGGAAGGTGGAGCACCCGGGCGGCCAGCATGAGATCAACGCGCTGCATATTCCGATCAACCGGCCGATTCAGGTCACGCTGATTTCGCAGGACGTGTTCCACAGCTTCTCGATTCCTGCGTTCCGGGTGAAGCGTGAAGTGATTCCGGGGCGGTACAACACGGAGTGGTTCGAGGCGACGAAGGTTGGGACGTATCACCTGTTCTGCACCCAATATTGCGGAACGCTGCACTCGTCGATGATCGGGGAAGTGGTGGCGATGACGCCGGAAGACTACCAGGCGTGGGAAGCCGGATCGACGAGCGGGACGTCGCTGGCGCAGAACGGGGAGCGGCTGTTCGCGAGCCTGGGATGCAATTCGTGCCATAACAGCACACCGAATGCGCACGGACCCAACCTGGCCAACGTTTACGGAGCGCGGCTGCAGCTGAAGAACGGGGAATTCGTAACCGTGGACGATGCCTTCCTGCGCGATACGATCCTGAACCCCACGATGCACGAAGTGGCCGGCTACGCGCCGATCATGCCGACCTACCAGGGGCAGGTGAGCGAGGAAGGGCTCATTGATCTGGTGGAATATATCAGGCGTCTGGACTCGCAGTACCGGATTGAGCAAACGATTGACAACAGTGCAGCGCAGCCCGTGCAGACGGGCACGGCGCCGGGCGGGACCGCGGCTCCCGCGCTGACGCCAGGGACGGTGAAACCATGAGCACAATCGTGAGCCTGCCGGATCAGTCGACGGCACAGCTGCCGAAAGTTTCGTATCTCAACAGGGAATACGGGCTGAAGAGCTGGCTGCTGACGGGCGATCACAAGCGGATCGCCGTGCTGTACATGATCTCGATTACGTTCTTCTTCTTTATCGGCGGGGCCATGGCGGGGCTGATCCGGCTGGAGCTGCTGACGCCGCAGAGCGATCTGCTGGCGGCGGACACCTACAACAAGGTGTTCACGGCGCACGGCATCATCATGGTGTTCCTCTTCCTGGTGCCGTCGGTGCCGGCGACGATCGGGAACTTCCTGATCCCGATTATGGTGGGCGCCAAAGACCTGGCGTTCCCGAAGATCAACCTGCTGAGCTGGTATCTGTACGTAGTGGCCGGCATCATGATGATCTGCGTGCTGGTGTTTGGCGGCGTGGACACGGGCTGGACCTTCACTACGCCGCTGAGCACGCATTACCTGAACACGCATGTGATCACGGCGGGGCTGGCAGTCTTTGTTGCCGGATTCAGCTCGATCTTTACGGGACTGAACTTCATTGTGACCATCCATCGCATGCGCGCGCCGGGGATGACGTGGTTCCGGCTGCCGCTGTTTGTGTGGTCGCACTACGCGGCGTCGATTCTGATGGTTCTGGGCACGCCGGTGCTGGCGATCACCCTGGTGCTGGTGGTGCTGGAGCGGACCATCGGGATTGGCGTTTTCGACCCCACCCGGGGCGGCGACCCGCTGCTCTTCCAGCATTTGTTCTGGTTCTATTCGCACCCGGCCGTGTACATCATGATTTTGCCGGGCATGGGTGTGATCTCCGAGGTGATCAGCACGTTCTCGCGCAAGCGGGTGTTCGGCTACACGGCGGTGGCCTTCTCGTCGGTGGCTATCGCGGTGTTCGGATTCTTTGTCTGGGCGCACCACATGTTCGTGATGGGCATCTCGAATTACTCGGCGCTGGTGTTCTCGCTGCTGACGATGCTGGTGGCGGTGCCTTCGGCCATCAAGATCTTCAACTGGTCGGCAACGTTGTACAAAGGCTCGATCACGTTTGAAACGCCGATGCTCTATGCGTTCGGGTTCCTCGGGTTGTTCACGATCGGCGGCCTGACGGGGGTGTTTCTCGGGTCGATGGGCATGGATATCCACCTGACGGAGACGTATTTCATCGTGGCGCATTTCCACTTCGTCATGGTGGGCGGCATGCTGATGGCGTACCTCTCGGGCGTGCATTTCTGGTGGCCGAAGATCACGGGCCGGATGTATCCGGAAGGCGTGTCGAAACTGGCGGCGGTGATTACATTTGTCGGATTCATCCTGACGTTCTTCCCGCAGTTCGTGCTGGGATATTTGGGGATGCCGCGGCGCTACGCGGCGTATCCGCCGCAGTTCCAGGTGCTGAATGTGTTTTCGAGCGCCGGGGCGAGCGTGCTGGGCGTGGGTTATCTGCTGCCGCTGCTGTATCTGACGTGGTCGCTGAAGTACGGCAAGATCGCGGGGCCGAATCCGTGGCAGGCAACGGGGCTGGAGTGGCAGATTCAGTCGCCACCGCTGACGGAGAACTTTGCCGAGACGCCAATTGTGACGCACGAAGCTTACGATTACGACTGGCTGGAGAGCAAAAAGGGGAGCGAGGTACCGACCGTTGGATAGCCACACACTGGCCGCGCAAACCGCGGAGACCGGGCATATTGAGCACGAGCACCCGCCGTTTCTGCGACACCATTTCGAGAGCGTGACCCAGCAGCGGGAAGCGGCCACGTTCGGGATGTGGCTGTTCCTGCTGACGGAGATCATGTTCTTCGGCGGGCTGTTTTGCGCCTATCTGATTTATCGCAACTGGTACTATCCGGCGTTCGTCGCGGGGAGCCATTCGCTGCACATCTGGGCGGGCACGCTGAACACGACGCTGCTGATCGTCTCCAGCTTCACCATGGCGATGGGCGTCCACGCCGCGGAGACGCGGGCGCGCAAGGCGCTGGTGAACTGGTGCATCATCACGATCGTCCTGGGCTGCGGCTTTTTGTGCGTGAAAGCCTATGAGTGGCACGACGAATGGGTGGAGCACCATGTGCCGGGGCTCAACTTCAGCCCGGCGGGATTTCTGCACGGCACGAAAGACTATCCGGACGACAAGCTGCCGCTGGACATGGCGGAGAAGACCCAGGTGTATTTCTCGCTCTACTTTGCCATGACGGGCATGCACGCGCTGCACATGATTATCGGCGTTTCGCTGCTGACGATTCTGGTGATTCGCGCGCGTGGCGGGGCATACACCAGCGGGCACATAGCGCCTGTAGAGAACTTTGGGTTGTACTGGCACTTTGTCGACATCGTGTGGATCTTCCTGTTCCCGCTTTTGTATCTGATCAGTCGACATCAGTGATCCGCAGCGCTTAGCGTGTAGCGTGTAGCGGGTAGCGAACGAATGCAGCGCGACAGGGGTTGAGGATGGAACAAAAACAAGAGCAGCATCACCGCCATCTGCACATGGATCTCGGGCCGTCGGAGCCGACACACCACGAGGAGCATATTGTCAGCCCGAGGGTTTACCTCATCATCGGGGCCTGCCTGCTGCTGCTGACGGGAACCACGGCGGGCGTTTCGTATATCGACCTCGGCGTATTCAACGCAGTGGTGGCGCTGGCCATCGCCTGCCTGAAGATGACGCTGGTGGTGCTGTTCTTCATGCACGTGAAGTACAGCTCCAAGCTGACCAAGCTCACGGTGGCTGCGGGATTCTTCACCTTCATTGTGCTGCTGACCATGACGATGACGGATTACATCAGCCGCGCGTGGGGGCGGTGGTAAGAAGCAGGGACCAGGGATTAGGGATTAGACAAACGGAAGGGAGCAGCTTTGGCTGCTCCCTTTTGTTTTGGGCTTCGGGTGGGCCCATCCGGATCGATTGCGCTAGTTCCCCATACTGGTGGGCGTGCAGGAGTTGTAGCCGAGCGAGGAGGTCGAGGCCGGGGTGGGTGGTGTGGGCGGAGTCGCCCAGGGCGCGGTGAAGTCGAAGAAGTCGAGCAGGTCAGGCTGCGCCGCGTCATGATTCGTGAGGTGCACGGAACTGCCGAGGAAGCGGTTCTCCACGAACTTGATGACGGCGGTGTGATCCATGGGGATGTGGGAAACATAGTGTTTCCGCGAGAACGGGGAAACGACCATGTTGGGCACGCGGAAGCCGAGCTGGGCGTCGAAGCCGTTGACCTGAGGCGCGTCGCCGGATTTCGCACCAGGATCGCTCGAGTCGAGGTCGCAGTGCGTCGTGGGCGTGCCATTGGGGGGCACGCACGGCTTGTAGCTGTCGGGGTTCACGGTGATCTGGGAGATATCGGGAATAGTTCCGAGCGCGGCATCGGTGTTCTGGTTGGAGTGCCCGGGCACGGGAGGGACATGATCGTACGGGCCGCCGCCTTCGTCGTAGGCGAGGAAGAAGACGGAGCTGCTCCAGGAGGGGCTGGTCATGAGGGAATTGATGACCTTCGCCACCTCGGCCTGCCCGGCGAGGATGGACTGCCCGGAGCCGGGGTGCTCATCGCTGTTCCCGTAGCCTGCCTCAATAAAGGCGAAGCTGGGGAGGGTGTTGTTCTTCGCATCGGTGTAGTACTGCGAGAGCGGCGCGATATGCGTGGGATCGATGCAGAACGAGTTGGTCGAATCGCCGACCACGCTGGAGGGCTTGGTGGTGCCGGTGCAGGCGGCGTGGGATGGATTCTCGTACATGTACTTATCGGAACTAGAGAATGGGCTGTAGTTGGTGCCGGGGAACTTCGAGCCGCTGCAGGTGCTTTCGCTCAGGCATTCGCCCTGGGTGACGGTGTAGTAGATTTTCCACGTGACGCTGGCGGCGGTGAGCTTGTCGAAGATGGTGGTGATGGCCAGCTGCGGCAGGTGATCGTCATTCCCCGGATCGTGGACCAGGCCCTGGGTGGTGCCACCGCTGAACGTGGCGATGCGATTGTCGATGCTTTTGCTGGAGACGGGCGAGAACCAGCGATCGGAGAGAGCGAACTGCGAGGCCATGTAGTAGTAGTAGTTGAGAAAACCCTGATCGTAGTAGCCCATGGCGCGCGCGCCTTCGGTGTCGGTAAACGATCCGGAACAGCCGCCGCCGCTGTTGCAGCTTTTGGCGAAGCCTTCGGCGGTGTGGACGTAGCCGTCCATATTGATGGGGCGCGTGGTCGAGAAGGTCCAGCGGCTGACGTCGCCGTAGCTTTCGAGCCAGGCTGAACTCATGTCGTCGATGCAGGTGGTGGTGAACTTGAAGAGGGGGATTTTGGTTCCCTCATCGGTGTCGTTGTAGTACGTGTCGAGCTTGTCGTCGATGCCGTCGACGTTGTAATCCTTGCCGTCGGAGCCGACATTCCAGCCTTCGGTTTTGCGGTAGGGATTGAGCATGCCGAAGTAATTGTCGAAGGTGTGGTTCTCCTGCAGCATGAAGACGACGTGCTTGATTTTCTGCAGGTCGGCGGCGGGAATCACGGTAACCGTTGTGGTCGCGGAGTCATTGCCGGCGGAGCCGGTGGCTTCGGCGGTGTACGTGGTGGTCTGCGTAGGAGTGACGCTGACCTTGCCGCCGGTCGTAGCCAGGGTCCAGGTATCGCCGCCGCCGCTGAGGGTGACCTTGGTCGCGTTGCTGGCCGTGACGGTGACGGTGGAGGCGCTGCCGGAAGTGATGGTGGGCGAGTCAGCATAGACAGAGACGGCCGCTGTTTTCGCGGCGACCACGGTGATGTCGACGGTGGCGGTGGTGGAACCGCCGCATTTATCCCATTCCTGGACGACGGTGTTGTAGGAGCCGGGGCTGAGCGTGAGCGTGGTGTTCAGCGAAGCACCGTTGACGACGTATTTGCGGACGTTGTCGACGTAAATGCCCATCGAGGAAACACCGGAGGAACAGGTGGAGGCGGTGGCGGTGGCGACATAATGCACCGGACTGGTGTCGGAAGAGTTGTTCTTTGGGCTGGTGACGGTGACGGTGGCGAAGGCAGAAAGGGAACAGACCGACAGCAGGATAGGGGCGGCAAACTGCAGCTTCATCAGCGAATCTCCGTGGAAATGGCTTCTATGACCGGTGCAACCGGTGGGTGACCCGCCGGAATGCCATGGATAGGTGAGATGCGCTGGTGGCCGGGTTGGCCGGATAGCTGCGGCGATAGAGGCGTCGCTTTAGGCAGGCGGATGCGCAAATTGAGCCGGAGCCGGAAGTTTGCGCACAGTGCCGGGTGCGGGATTCGCTCAGTGATGACAGAGTTGTGGAAGGCTCGCACAGGATGACAGAGTTGTGGGTGGGGCTGGCGATCGATTGCCAGCCCCTGGTTCATCGCCCGTGACTCAGCGGGTTAGCTGGCTGAGGCGGTGGACTGCTTGCCTTCGAGGATGCCGATGGCTTCCTCGACGACGGGAGAGAGCTTTTTGAAGTCGTCGAGGAGGGTGAGGAAGCCGGAATAGACCTGCGAGTCGGCCGGGAAGTTGAGGCCGTCCGCGGTGACCGCTCCTTCGGCGGACGCGAGCATTGCCTCGACGTCGGCGATCACGGTGGAAAGGCCGGCGATGAAGGGTTTTTCGAGGGGCTTCTCCGACCGGAGAATGGTTTCCACCCGGGTCGCCAGTCCAATGACGGTCTTGACGGCGCCGCCGAACCACTTGGCGAAGTCCGCGATTTTGACGCCGATTTTCTGAAAGACGTTCATGTTGTTCCTTTGCGTGCAAAGTGGAGAGGACAAGAGAAAAGGCTCGCGGCGAGCGCCCCAGGCCAGCCGCGGATGGCGGCGAGACGGGGGCTCAGCAGCGAGCCTTTCTCAAAAATCCTCTCTATTTTTAGAATACCAAGCGCAGAGCTTAAACCTGCCAACTTTGTTGTCCTAAGTTGGCGTGTAAGTGGCGTGTTATGAGGGCTTATTACTGGCAAGAATATACTTGACTCCTCAAGGGAATTGCCGTAGAGTGATTACATGAACGACCCGAAGACGCTCCACGACGCAATTCTCTACTTCGCAAATCCCGATAATTGTGTCGCTTACATGGTTGAGCGGCGCTGGCCCAATGGTGTCGTTTGTCCCACCTGTGGTCGCACGGATGTGGCTTGGGTGGCGAAGCGCCGGTTGTGGCAGTGCAAGAATCGCCATCCGAAGGCCCAGTTTTCGGCGAAGGTCGGGACCGTGATGGAGGATTCTCCCATCGGCCTGGACAAGTGGCTGTTGGCGATGTGGATGGTTGCGAATTGCAAGAACGGCGTTTCGTCTTGGGAAATGCATCGGACGCTCGGAGTGACACAGAAGACCGCGTGGTTTTTGTTGCATCGGATTCGCCTTGCACTCGGCGAAGTACCGCCAGTGAAGTTGAGCGGACCCGGCCCCAAGGAGGTCGATGAGTGCTTCGTGGGAGGCACTCCAAAGTTCATGCATGCGAAGCGCCGCATGTCGCTCGGCACTGGCATCGGCGGACGCACGGCAAAGGTTCCGGTGATGGGTATGCTGGACCGTGATTCGCGTCAGGTGCGAGCGAAGGTTGTACCTAACGTGAGGCGCGAAACGTTGCAAAATGAAATCCTGCGCCAAATCGAAAAGGGATCTACGATCTACACGGACAACGCCAGCACCTTCGATTCCCTCGAAAAGGAATACATTCACGACACCGTTAACCACGTCTATGAATACGTGCGCGGGCAGGTTCACACGCAGGGCATCGAAAATTTCTGGTCTTGCCTAAAGCGCAGCTTGAAGGGGACGTATGTGGCCGTCGAGCCATTCCACCTTGATGCCTACGTCGCAGAGCAGTGCTTCCGGTACAACAACCGCGCTACACGCGAGAACCCACTTAACGATGCCGACCGTTTCGCCATCGCGGTATCTCAGATCGTCGGCAAGAGGCTGACATACAGCGAACTGACTGGCAAGGTGGCGAAAAAATCCTCCGGACCTTCCACCCAACTCTAAGAAGCGGCAGGGGCGGGGGAAGCGCCAGCCTCTCTAGCTTTCCGCTTTGATCCGCGTTTGGGGCCGCGCCGCTTCGGATTAGCGTCCACCCGTTTTCGGTACTCAGCTTCCCGACCTTGAATCTCAGCGTGCGGAACGGAGAGTACCCGTTCTACCAGCGCCGTGAATGCCGCGTATTCGTCCAAAACGCCTCCGGATGCTGTCCTCACCAATCCTGGGTGTAGCCTCAATATCCAATCCCCAGGAATCACCAGAGTGGACTCAGGGGTGCATATGTGGAAAAGTGGCAATTTAACCCAAATATTGGGGTCTAATGCAGGATTTTTCCTGCTATAGTTCAAAGTGTAGTGAGGGAAGGGCCAGCAGACCTCTTGGATTGAGCACCCGGAGCTGACTGACCCCTCCGCAGGCGGTGGTACATGAAAAAACGCTAAGGCCTCGAAAGAGGCTCGCGCTTTGTGACGCTGCGCTGGTATACCGCGGCGTCACTTTTTATGTTAACGCACTAAACAAAGGAAAGGAACATCAAAGTGGACAACGGTAATCAACACTACCACGCCGTCCTGCATGATCTGGAGACGCGGCGCAGCCGTTGCCAGCAAGAGCTAGCAGATATTGAGCAGACCATCTCTGGCATTCGCAAGCTGCTTGCAAAGGATGCGAGTCTCTTCACGCAGATTCCTCAGCAGATGCCGCAGCCAGTCGGCAAGTACTCCGGGATGAGTGTGCGCTGGGCTGTTCTTGCTTACCTGGCCGAAGAGGCAACGGAACCTGTTCCCACGTCTGTGATCGCCCAGGCGCTCTTGGAGGGAGGCATGACGACGCGTGGTCGTGATTTCAATTCGAACGTGTCCGCCGTCATCAGTGTCATGATTCGAGATCGGGGCGAGGCGGAAAATGTGGGAAATGGATACCGCATAACAGATAATGGTCGCGCTGCCTGGGCCGCAATTCAGAACACGCCACAATATCGTGCGCGTCCCATGGTTTCTTCAAATATGTAGAGCGATCGAAACGGACAACAATTATGACTGACGACTTTCGAACACAACTCGGAAAGGCGCTGGGGATGGAG
>JBARMS010000275.1:0-49138 GCA_049802575.1 Acidobacteriaceae bacterium
GCGGCCAGCCGCTCCGGGGTTGTCCGCGAAGCGTAGACGCGGCGCGCATGGGGTTTCAGGTACTCGCACCAATCCGCCGCCTGTTGCGCGTGGCGCAGACTTACAGCCTCCAGCGAACCATCCGCGAGTGAAAACAGCAGAGAGAGCGCGGGCATCAGCTTCCGATATTTTGCCAGGTGCGCCTGCATGAATGGACTCAGATCATCGCGGCGCAACTGCGTCTCCAGATCGGAGAGCCATTCGACAAAGAGCGCCTGGGCATCCGGTGAAAACTTGAGGCGCAGCGGGTTTTCCGCGTCCATCTCCGCGATCTTTCGAAACGCGTTCCCAGCAGCTTTCATGGCCGTCGCGTTCGGCGTGCGGTCCTGATAGCTCCAACTCGTTTTCACATCAGGCCAGATCAGCAATTGAAACCGCTGAATCAACCCATCGTTGCTTGGGCCGTCGCGCAGCGCATCGGCAAGATAGGCCCGCAGCCGCGCCGGTTGAATCCCTCCGAAGAGACTCACGCAGCAATGTGGAACGTGGAGACTGCCTCGCCCTATACGGTCAATCGTGAATGACGAATCGCCATTCCAGCATTCAAGGAAGAATGCGCGCTCCGATTCGCGGCCCTGCCTCTCCAGACCTGCCAGCCATCCACTCAGCTCATCGCGGAGTACAAACATTCCGGCGGGATTCTGGGCGAGTATCGAATGCAGGCTCTCAAACGTCGCGTCAACAGCAATTAATCGACGCTGTACGGGTGCCGCAATTTCCCCTTCAGGTTTCTCCGGCGCGGGCTGATTCTTCCTGGCTTTGCGCTTGTAGTCTTCGGCCCAAATTGCCTTATCGAGTTTTGCTTTCTCCAGATCACATTCGTAGTGGCGCAGGGCCTCCGCATGCTCTGCTCGCCACTCTGACTCCAGCCTGTGCGCCGGAGCGGTCACACATGCGATCACGGGAGACTTCATCATCCCCGGCGGCGCAACGATGCCACCCCACAGATTCGGAACGACGGTCCATGAGGTATCGTGACGTTTCGGCTGAATCACTGCGCGCCTCTCGCATAACCCGGCGAGCGTCGCCGTCGCGATCACCGCCGGAAAATCCAGCGGCACCTGCATCAACTCTGCAACATCCTCCACCAGCGGACGCAGTGACTCAGGCAACAGGCCCGGATCGAAGGGAACAACCGGCGGCAATTCATTGCCCAGCGATTGCGTCTCCGGCCAGTCCTGCGAATCTCTGACTGCGGCGGAGCGGTCAGCTTCATCAATCAGCCGTTCCCACTCGTTAGTGGTTTTCTGATGCGACGCCGCTTCAATCATGCAGCCTCCAAACGGTGCGTCCTGCGGAATTGCATCAGACGGCCATGAAAGCGGCTCGCCTCTCGAATCTCAAACGCTTCCTCAGTCACGCGCAGCCGCGCCAGCGCGTCGTGATACAGCTTCGTGAGAGCGTTCCCATCCGGGGCATCGTCTGGGGTGCGCGCCAGTGTCGCTGCCAGCGCGTCGCAGACCGCTCCCAGTTTCCGGTAACGATCCGCCAGAACGCGCTCGGCTTGCCGCTCTGCGGCCCCCGCTGCATCGCGCTGGGCACGTTGCCGTGCTGCTTCCTCAGCCTCTTTAGGCGTGTGGGGCGGCCCCGCGAACAAGTCACGCAGTTGCAGACCAGCGGATGACAGAATCGACGGCAACGCGCAACCGGCGAAGCAATTTATGAGCGCCCGCCCGTCGCGCCCCTCTCTTATCGAAAGGGACGGCTCACGGTCGTTATGTGCCGGGCATCGCGCCATCCAGCGGCCCGGGCCTGTCCGCCTCGCGTGGAGCAGATCGGCGAGGGCATCGGCTGTCATTGGCGCTCCAAGGCAGGGACCGTTCCCGTATCAATCAGCCGGTCAAGCGCATCTTGGGGGATGCAAACAGCCCTCCCGATGTGGACGTACTCAATCTGCCGACGCCAAATCCACTGCCGGAGCGTGGCCGCTTTCACCGCGCCGCCCAGATAATCGACCGCTTGGGGGATGCGGAGCAACTTGCGCTGCGTTCGGGAATTCTGAAATACCATTTGCTCTCCTGTGTAGACTCGTACTATTGCCACTATTGGACAGTTTCGGAGAGCTGTCAAAACAATTCATTTGCTCTTATCATCTACACCGTGCTATATGTATTTCTCAGTATGACACGCAGAAAACAGTCCGTCCTCGTTGGCCTTTACGTAGCTTTTCCGCAAGCAGAGTTTTTTCATCTCGATAGAAGGGACTTGGACCGCATCGTCGAGGTGCTCAACTACAGGCCGGGAGGGAAACCGGGGCTGTATGCTGAGGCGCTAATCCGGCTGATGGAGAGATTGAAGGGTTGCGGCGGCAACCTGAAAAGAATGATGGACGGTGACCCTGAGCTGGCGAAGGTTGTGGCTGAGGTGTGTGTCACCCGCTGGATGCCGCGAACAGATCGGACGGCGTATCTGGTACTCCAACCGTCCTGGGACCACATTTTGAAACCCGAGCTGACGCCGGGACAGGTGGACCGGATGGACTCGGAGCGGTACGCCGCGTTGCTCTTCTATGTCGGGACTCTGAATCCCCAATGGGACAAGCTCGCCGGGCCGTGCGCTCGCTGCGGTAACTACTACATCAAGAAACGTGAATCGCAGAAAGTCTATTGCTCTCGGAGATGCGGCAACGCGGCCACTGCGGTTGCAAGGACTCGTGAGCGAATCGCCCGCGAGCGCGGAGACAAGCTCTTGCGTGCTAAGGCAGCAATCAAAAAATGGGGATCTGCGTCGACCCGGCAGGATTGGAAACACTGGGTCTCACAGAAAACAGGCATTGACCTGCGATTCCTTACCCGCAACTTCACCGAAACCGGGGGATTGAAACCATCTAAAAGGAGAAAGAGACCGTGAGTATCTACAAGCCATCTGGCAGCAACGTCTTCGTCATGGACTTCATGTTTCACTCGCAGCGCATCCGCGAAACCACGGGGATGACGAGCAAGACGCGAGCGAAGGAAGTCTACGAAAAACGCAAACAGGCATTGAAGGACGGGACGGCTGGTATCCGCAGACAAGCCCGTCCGGACTTGCTCTCCACCGCTGCGACACAATGGCAACAGGCGAAGCAACTCAAGTGGTCCCCGAAAATGGCCTCTATCGTTCACTACGCCATCGGCCATCTGCTGCCCGTCCTGGGCAAGAAGCTACTCGTAGACATTGAGGCGCGGGACATTGCGAAGTATCAAACCGCGAGACTCGCCGAAGGCGCATCCAACCGGACGGTCAACATTGAAGTGGGAATGTTGCGGCAGATCATGCGCAAGTACGGCGCCTGGGCGCGGATTCAATCGGACGTGACCATGCTGCCCGAAAGACAAGACGCCGGATGCGCGCTCACTCCCGAGCAAGAGACCATGCTTTTGCTCGAATGCGGGCGCTCCGTCTCCCGCGCCTTGCTGCCCTTCGTTACGCTGGCCCTCGAAACCGGCGCGCGTTACAACACGATCCGCACACTGCAATGGGGCAATATCGACTTTGTGAATCGCGGCCTCAAGTTCGGCAAAGACAAGACGGCGGCGGGCACAGGGCGGACTATCCCCCTGAATCAGCGGGCAGTTGAAATCCTGAAGTTTTGGGCACAGGGCTTTCCCAACCGGCAACCGTTGCATTTCGTCTTTCCATCGGAGGCTTACGGCCTCCACGGGACCGAAGGGACATTCGGCGGGACCGTCCAGGTCTACAGCTACGACCCGGAGAAGCCTGTGGGGACCATCCAAACCGCGTGGCAGTCAGCCAAGAAACGTACACAGCGCCACTGCCCCAACTGCGGGGACGGGACGTTGATCGACCGCGAGAGACCGGCAACCGGGTATGAATGCGCAGACTGCCATTTCGAGACGCCGAATCTTCCCGTTGCTCTGACCCGGCTTCGCTTCCACGATTTGCGACACAGCGCCGTCTCTCGCATGATTGCGGCCCGCGTTCCCATTCCCATCATTGCCAGGATCGTTGGATGGTCTCCGGGCACAATGGCGAAGATGGCCGCGCGCTATGGTCACTTTGGAATCGAAGAGTTGCGCAGCGCCGTCGAATCTATGAGCGCCACCGCAAAACCGGAGATTGCGGCGGGGTACCCGCAAAATCCACCGCAGTCAGTGTCGCCGGAAAAGGGGACCATTAACTAAGCCCTTGATAAGAATGGTCGGGGCGGAGGGATTCGAACCCCCGACCCTCTGCTCCCAAAGCAGATGCGCTACCAGACTGCGCTACGCCCCGACGGATGGCCCTCAACGCGGCCGCTGTGCACGCGTGAACCCGACGGTTCGATTCTATCGCAGCGGCGTGCCGGCGTCGGGAACGGTCTCGCACCGGCGGTGGCACGGCTGGTTCGTGGCCCATAGCGCAGGCCCGGCAAGAGAATCAGTCCATCCGGAAGGCGCAATCCTACGTGAGGGCACGATCGAGGTGCGTATAGCCTCCGTCGACGACGATGAGCTGGCCGGTGGTATGCGCGCTCTGCGTGGGCGAGAGCAGAAAGACGGTCATGGCGGCGATCTCTGAAGCTTCGGTCATGCGATGGCCGAGCGGGATGCGGCTGCGGATTGCGTCGAGCGCCTGCTGCGGGTTGTCGCGGGTGGAGATCCAGCGCTCGTAGAGCGGAGTCATCACCTCCGCGGGGAGCACAGCATTGGCGCGGACATTGAAGGGAGCAAGCTCGGCGGCCCATTCGCGGGTGAGCGCCAGTTGCGCGCCTTTGGCGGCAGCGTAGGCCGAGGTTCCGCCCTGGCCGGTCAGCGCGACCTTGGAGCTGATGTTGACGATGGATCCACGCGATGCTTTGAGCATGGGCAGCGCGTAGTGGGCCATGGCGTAGTAGTGGACGAGATTCTGCTTCAGGCTTTCGACGAAGAGATCGGGCGTGCCGGAGGCGAGGCCCACGCCGTCATTGGCGCCGGCATTGTTCACAAGGCCGAGCAGGCTGCCGTACTTGCTACGGACATAGTCGACGGCGCGTTCGCACTGCGCGGTGTCTGCCAAATGCGCTTCGACAAAGTCGCAGTTGCGCCCGGCATCGCGCATTTCGCCGAGGAACTTTTTCACGTTGTCGGAAGCGCGGCTGACGACGACGACGGTGGCGCCTTCGTCGAGGCATGCGCGGGTGATGCCCGCACCGATCCCGGCGCCTCCGCCAGTGACCACAATGACGCTGTCTTTGAGTCCCAGATCCATGCAGTCAGGATATGACGGAATGGGCTGCGGCGAGCAGGCTCGGCAGCGCGATCACATGCGGTGCAGCAGCCACAGCACAATCGCCAGCAGGACGATGAGGGGAGCGGCCAGCAGGAGGAGCACTCCGCCCAACAGGGCCAGCAGGAAGGCGATGTCCTTCCCGGTGTGCTGGTGCGGCTGGCGCAGGTGGAGCGTCAGAAGCCGGTAATTGCGGCGGTTGGCCTTCCACGCGATGATGAAGATGTCGCCGACGAAAGGAATGGCGCCGATGGCGACCTCCAGCCCCACGTTGACGAGCATGCGGACCAGGGTGACGTAGGGGACGCCGCGAATCCAGGCGGCGACGATCAGCACACAGGACGCGATGCCCGCGAGGAGGTCGCCGAGGCCGGGAATGAGGCCGATGAGGCCGTCGAGACCGAGGCGAATGGGCGTGCCGGGGATGCGGAACCAGTCGTCGAGCAGATGCGCGAGGAGGTCGAGATTCTCATCGGAGACGAGGCGTTCGGCGCCCCCGCGTACGGTGCGCGGAGCGGGCGGATAGGGCGGCAGGATCTCGGGGTTTGGCGGGCGATTCACTGGAAGATGCGATGCGGGACGACCGGAGTTACGCTGTGTTGCAAATGCTACAATCGTAGCTGGCATGGCGGATATAGTTCAGCGGCAGAACGCCTGACTGTGGCTCAGGATGTCGTGGGTTCGATCCCCACTATCCGCCCCAAAATGCGCCCCCATCCTGCCCTTTGCGCGCCCCCGTGATGCGAAAAGCCGACAACGTTTCCAATTGCTGCGTGTATGTGGGCTGCTCGGGATGGGCTTATGCGAGCTGGAAGCCGGGGTTCTATCCTGCCCACGTCTCCGCAAAGAAATTTCTGGAATATTACGCGACCCGGCTGAATACGGTTGAGGTGAACTACACCTTCCGCACGCTGCCCAGCCAGGCGATCGTCGACGGGTGGCTGGCGCAGACGGGCGAGGGATTCCGATTCTCGTTCAAGGCGCCGCAACGGATGACCCACATCAAGCGGCTGAAGGACTGCGAGGATCCTCTGCAGGAATTTGCCGCGGCGATCCGGCCTGTGACGCGTGCGGGGCGCATGGGGCTAGCCCTGTTCCAGCTTCCACCGAACATGAAAGCCGATGTGGAGCGGCTGAAGGGGTTTTTGCGAGCAGCAAAGCGATTGAAGCTGCGGATGGCGTTTGAATTCCGGCATGAATCCTGGTTCGAGGCAGCGACATATCGCGTGCTCGAGGACGCGGGCGCAGCGCTGTGCGTGGCGGAGAGCGACGAATTAGAGACGCCGGATGTGGCGACAGCGGGCTATTCCTGCTATCGGCTACGGAAGAGCGCGTATTCGGCCGCCCGTTTGAAGCAAATTGCGGGGATGCTGGCAGAGCAGTCGGCGCGGGGCGACGTCTTCGCGTATTTCAAGCATGAGGACGAGCCAACCGGTGCGCTGCGCGCGTCGAAAGTGCTGACACTGGTGCGAGGGCAAGCCGCGTGATCGAACGCCGGGAACCTGAGCCGATTGCAGACGCAGCATTCGGCACGCCGGAGGACGAGGCGGCAGCAACGAGCCCGCCTCTGGCGAGTAAGGCGGCCGCCGGCTTGGGCGATTTTGTTCCGCGGCGCTGGCTGCGCAGCGGACATCTGCAAACGCTGGCGGGGAATTTTCTCCCGCGACGGTTACAAATTACCGAGCCGGAGCCGCTGCTGGTGGAAGTGGACGGGCCGGTGGCTGGATACGGGCCGACCCAGGTGCTGTGCCACTGCCACTGGCAGCCCCCGGAAGTGCGTCGGCAGCGGCTGACGGTCGTGCTGGTGCATGGGCTGGAGGGCTCGTCGAACTCGCAATATATTTTGGGCAACACGGCGCGTGCCCTGGCTGCGGGCCTGAACGTCGTGCGGATGAACATGCGCTCGTGCGGCGGCACCGATCATCTCTCGCCGACAATTTATCACTCCGGACGGTCCGGCGATGTGGGGCGCGTTCTGGAGGAGATCGTCAGGCAGCAGGAGGTGCAAGCCGTCGCGCTGGTGGGCTACTCCATGGGCGGCAACCTGGTGCTGAAATATGCCGGCGAGCAGGGAAGCAGCACGCCTGCGCAGCTGAAGGCTTTGGTGGGCGTGTCGCCGCTGATGGATCTCGCGGCTTCGTCGGCGGCGCTGCATCGGTCGGGCAATCGTCTCTACGAGTGGCACTTTTTGCGGTCGATGATTGCGCGGGTGCGGCGGCGCAAGGTGATGTATCCGCGGATCTACAGCGATGCGCGGCTGGACCGGATCGGATCGATGCGGGACTTCGACGGCGAGATCGTCGCGCGATATGGCGGTTTTCGCGATGCCGACGATTACTATGCGACGGTAGCCAGTTCGCAATATGCCGCGGCGTTGCGCGCCCCCACGCTCATCGTGCACTCGCTCGACGATCCGTTTATACGCATGCTGCCGGCAACGCGCGAGGCGCTGATGGGCAATCCTTGTGTGACGTTCGTCGAGACCCGCCATGGCGGACACTGTGCTTTCCTCGAGAAACGCACAGCTGCCAGCAACGGCCGCGAGCAGAGCGACCGCCGGGTTGACGCCGGTGATGATGGGCGATGGGCGGAGAAGACGCTGCTTGCGTTTCTGATGGCCCCGCAGAGAATAGAGGGTTCAGAAAGGGAGATCGCTCATGGAAGCTGACTGGGCCGCAGAGATTGGCCCGCGTCTCGATTGGATCGACAGCGGATGGCAGGGATTCATCGACCTGCGTGCCGCCCCGGAGGCGATTCGCGAGATATCCGAGGCCGCGCCCGGGTCTGCGCTTGCGAACGCGCTGGCAGCGTTGAATGCGCCTTCTTCGCCGGTGTTTACCTGCAAATGCGATCACTGGCCGGTCCTCGCGGAAGACCTGGACCCTTATGAAATGGAAAGCAGCCGCGAGCAGGCCCGCGTGGGCGTGGCCAGCTGGATCGATATTGTGGCGAGAGATGCGGAACTGTTCACGTCATTCCCCGGTCACGAATCGTGGGCGCGCCAGACAGTGCTGAGGCTGCGCGCGATGCCTCTTGCCAGCGGCCGTGTGGATCTGGTGATCCGGGCGGCGATGAGCCGCGAAAACAGCGGATTCGGCATGACCCTGTACGCGACTGGTTGCGGGCCTGATCCCTCCGCTGCGCAGGCCGCGTGGGAGCCGATCCTGCGTGCAGCGGTCGCCGTTACAATGAGTGAGGCGCAGTGCCTGGCGGCTGCCGGGAATGCGCCGGCGAGTTCCGACACCGGCGCAGCAGTCTGACGGATGTGTCAGAGCAGCGGGCGAGTAGCTCAATTGGATAGAGCACCGGCCTTCTAAGCCGGGGGTTGTGGGTTCGATCCCCGCCTCGCCTACCATTTACGTAACAATCTATGTTTCGGACGCGGTGCTTCGCCTGCGGGGCTCAGACGCCCCGCAAAGCGGCTCAAGTTCGATCCCCGCCTTATCCGCAGGGACCCGGTTCGATGCAGTTCTAACGAGATTCTTCGGCTCGCTGCGCTCCCTCAGGATTTCGCCTGCGGGGCTCAGACGCCCCGCAAAGCGGCTCAACTTACAGATCGCTGCCGATTTTGTTGAATTGCGAGTTGATCTTGCTGGCGAGGTTGTTCAGGCCGGTGATCGCCACCAGCGCAATCAGGGCCGCGAGAATGGCGTATTCCACCAAATCCTGGCCACGATCGTCTCTGAGAAGACTGAGGAGCGACTGATTCATCGATGTCCGTTCGTACCGCTGATGTCAACAGATGTGCGTCCGTCTCAGGTTCCCATGGGACTTGAGCGCCAGCAATCACCAATTCGCGGCATTCCCGTTGTCGTCGTGGTGCGGTTGGCTCCTGAGGGGCTGGATCGAAAGAAGTTGCGCGCAACCCTTAAGCGCGCACGATCAGCACGGGGCAGGACGCATGGGTGATGGTCTCGCGAAGAAGACTGCCGGCGCCTAATGTATCGAGATGCCCGCGGCTGCGCAGGCCGATGACCAGAAGACCCGCTTCCGCGGAGGCGATTGCGCGCAGAAGGGCAGCGGCAGCTTCGATTCCGGCAATCGAGCGCGCGGGGGCGAAGCCCGCTGGGTGGGGGGCGACCAGATCGGCAGGGGCGGCCTGGCCTGACGCCGGGGCCCAGTAGAGAGGCACACCGCCCTCCTGAGCTCCCGGAGGCCACGCGGCGACCGCGGCCGCGAAGCTTCGCGGATCGCCATCGGTGACGAAAATCGCGGGCGCGAAGGAGAGCGAGGATGACGTGCAGCGATCGGCATTGACAATCAGCACCGGATAGAGCGCGCGGTTGAGAACAGCTTTTAGGTTGGCGCCGACCGCGGGGGCGAGCATGATCGGCTCCCCATGCGAGCCCATCACGAGGATCTCCGGCTTGTAGCGCAGCGCCGCCTCATGAATGGAATGGGCGGCGGACCCGCCGGCGATGATGGTCGCCGAAGAGGGAATCCCGGCCAGTCGGAGCCCATGCTCAATGTGGCGCAGAGCGCGACGGGCGGATTCGCGCGACGCCGTAAACGAGGATGGTTGCGGCGAACCGCCGCCGGTCAGGTCGATGACGTGGATGGTGTGGAGGCTCGCGCCGCGCTGTCGAGCGATCTGCCTGGCGCAGAGCAGCGCGCTTTGCGACGATTTGCTGAAGTCGGTCGCGAAAAGTATCTGAGGCGACGAATTGGAGGGAGAAGACACCTGGGGCCGCGGCTCTTTCCGGCCATCAGGAGAGCTTACAGCGAGAGGTCGCCAGCTGCGGTGACGGCGCACACGCAACGTGGTGATGCGCGTCACGACGTCATCCAGGATCAACAGCGGGGTGACTGGGGCAGAGCGTGGCTTCAGGGAGTCACGTCCCCGGTATGCATCGCGCTGAAGGTGATGGACACCGGAGTCTCGCGAATCATGGCGTTATGCACCAGGCCGGTGGGGAGCGCTTTCTCGACGGCGCGCAACTGGCGCTCGGTGAGCCCGGGCGCGACAATTTCGACGCGGAAATCGGCGAGGTGCAGGGGACGGGCGGTGCGCTCGGCCTGCACGCGAATCAGCAGACCATCGGTGGGCAGTTTACGCAGGCGCAGATACTGGACGACATTCTGCCCGATGCAACTACCCAGCGCGGACAAGAGGAGCTCCGAGGGTGTCATTCCATGGTCGGTGGCCCCGTCTTCGGCGGGTTGATCGGTTACGACGCGGTGCTGGCGAGCTTCAGCGAGGAACTGCGCGCCTCCTTGATGTTGCAGGGTGATTTCCAACGAGATACCTCGGGGATGCAATCGAGAGAGCAAGCGGACTGCCAAATTGTAAATTTCCCGATTGCCGGCGAAGAACCAGTGGGTTTGCAGGCAATCCGGAGTAATGGCCATGCCCGAGGAGCGCTCCGAGGACAACGAGGAACTGCGCCATTTGACGCAGATGCGTCAAACTGCGTCGCCCGATGACGCGATCCACCGCCGCCTTGCTTGTAGGGTGCGTCCTCGGCGGTCGGCCGACGTATCTGGCTTAGTTCCTCACCAGCGGGTACAATCCGTTCCTGTCGTCCCCATGGACCTGAGAGTCGCCGAGGAAATGCCGCAATGAAGGGCGGTTCGCAGCGAGGCATGCAAAAGTCGCCGATCTCCCGCGCCGCTCCGCGGGCTCCTGCGGCGTCGGATCGATCGGGTCGCCAAGCCGTGCCGGACCTGCGGGAGCCGATTCTGCGCGCACTGGTCGACGGCCTGGACGAAGCGGTCGTGGTCTTTGGGCCGGATGGCGCGGTGCAGTTCGTGAACGACGCGGCGGAGCGGCTGTACGGCATTGTGCCGGTGGGGCCGAGGCTGGCAGCATGGGCTGAGGCCTACGGGATTTATTTGCCGGACCGCCGAACCCTGTGGCCGGCGGACGAGTTGCCCGCTGCCCTGGCGCTGCGCGGGCAGACCGTCGAGAGCGAACAATATATATGTCCGCCGCGCAGCGGAGACGGATCCGGGGAAGGCTACTGGATTGCGGCGCGCGCGCGGCCGCTGTCGAACGCAGCCGGCAGTGTTGAAGGAGCGCTGCTGACCTGGCACGATATTTCCAGCGAGAAGCAGACGGCGGAGAGCCAGCGGCGGCTGCTGGCGATTGTGGAGAACACGCCGGACTGCGTGACCCTGACAGACGCCACGCTGAAGACGGTCTTCATCAATCGCGCTGGACGCGAACTGCTGGGCCTCGACGAAGAGAGCGTACCGAGCTATCCGGTCTTCGAGACCGAGTTCGCGGAGCAGCAGGAGCTGGTGGAGGCGGAGATACTGCCGGCGCTGCTGCGCGGCGATCCATGGATGGGCGAGTTCCGGCTGCGCGGGCGGGACGGCCTGCTCATAACCGTGGATCTGCGCGCCTTCGGCATTTTTGGAGCTTACGGCCAATTGCTGGGCGTTGCAGGCATCAGCCGCGACATCACCGCACGGCGGCAGGCGGATGAGACGCGGCAGTGGCTGGCGGCGATCGTCGAGTTTTCGCGCGACGCCATCATCAGCGAATCGCTGGAAGGCACCATCACGACCTGGAACCGAGGCGCTGAGGCAATCTTCGGTTATAAGGCGGAAGAGATTGTCGGTCAACCGGTCGTAAAGCTGGCGTGGCCCGGTTACGAAGACGATATGCGCGAGCTGCTGCGGCGGCTGCAGCACGAGGAGACGATCGAGCATTACGAGACGATGCGGCGTCACAAAGATGGGCATCGGCTGGTCGTTTCGCTGACCTTGTCGCCCGTCCGCGACGGCTCGGGCAAGCTGATCGGCATCTCGAAGATCGCGCGCGACATTACCCAGCAGAAGGAGCGTGAGGAGCTCTCATCGCGACAGGCGAAGCTGCTCGATCAGGCGCACGAGCCCATCATTGTGCGCGACCACCAGGATCGGATCGTCTATTGGAATCGCGGCGCCGAGCGTCTCTACGGGTGGACGGCGGCCGAAGCCCTGGGACGAGTGACCCACGAGCTGCTGCAGACGCATTTCCCAATTTCGCTGGAGGAGACTACGCAGCAACTGGAGGCAGACGGTCACTGGGAAGGAGAGCTTCTGCATCGCAGGCGGAACGGTCGCCAGGTGACGGTGTTGAGCCGCTGGATTCGCGAGCTGGGCGTGGCCCAGTCCCACGTACTGGAGACCAACGTGGATTTATCGGAACGGCAGCGTTTGGTGGCTCTCGAAGAACAGACGCGGCTGGAGCGGCGCTTCAGGCAATTGCTGGAGGCAGCGCCAGACGCCATCGTCGAGGTCTCCGCAGACGGGGAGATCATCCTGGTGAATCGCGTGGCCGAGGAGATGTTTGGCTACTCGCGCGACGAGCTGCTGGGCCAGTCGGTCGACCGGCTGGTGCCGGACGCGCTGCGGCCGTTGCATTACAAACACCGCGACAGCTATCTGGAACACCCGCGCACCCGGCCCATGGGAAGCGGGCTGGAGCTGCGGGCGCGGCGGCGGGATGGGTCGCTGTTCCCGGTCGAGATCAGCCTGAGCCCCATCCAGACCGAAGGCGGAATGCACGTGACGGCGGTGATCCGGGACGTAACCGAGCGCAAGCGCGCCGAGCTGGAAGTGCGCCGGCTGGAGCAGCGCTACACGGCGGAGCTGGAAGTGCGCAATCGCGAGATCGAGCGGGCCAATCGGCTCAAGAGCGAGTTTCTGGCGAGCATGAGCCACGAGCTGCGGACGCCGCTGCACACGATTATCGGGTTCACCGAGTTGATGGAAGAGGAACAGGAAGGGGCGCTGAACGAGGCGCAGCGGCGGTTTCTTGGCCACATTCATCGCGACTCCATCCATTTGCTGGAGCTGATCAACGATGTGCTGGACCTGAGCAAGATTGAAGCGGGCGGGCTGGCGCTCAGGCTCGAAACCTACCGGCTGCGCCGGAGCATCGACGAGGCTCTCAGCGCGATTCGGCCAGGCGCCGCGCTGAAAGGCGTGGATCTGGAGGAGCGCAGCACGGCTGACTGTCACGTGGTGGCCGATCCGCTGCGCGTGAAGGAGATGCTCTACAACCTGCTGAGCAATGCCGTGAAATTTACTCCCCAGGGCGGCAGAGTGTGGATCGAGACCCGCGAAGACAGCGGGTTTGCTCGCATCACCGTAGGCGACACCGGCGTCGGAATCGCCACCGATGAGCAGGAGTACATTTTCGACAAGTTCTACCAGGTGGGCAATACGACCACCGGTGTGCGCGAGGGAACCGGGCTGGGTCTTTCCATCACAAAGGAACTGGTAGAGCTGCACGGCGGGTGGATGGAAGTGGAGAGTCAGCCGGGCGAAGGCAGCCGTTTTACTTTCACCCTTCCCACAAGCACCGCCGGAATGTAAGATGTCCGCATCTTTCCCCAGGGCCCTGCGCATTGCATCGTGTGGTTGAAGAACCCTCCGTCCGCGGAGGGGGCGGGTGCTGAACACGGTTATGCATGCAACTCCGGCCAAACCGCTGATTTTGGTTGCCGACGACCGGCCGAGCAGCCGCGAGTTGCTGCGCACGGTGCTGGAACGCGCGGGCTACGACGTGATCGAAGCCGAAGACGGCGAAGCCGCGCTGGAGCAGGCTCGCACCCACCTTCCTGACCTGATTCTGCTGGATCTCCAGATGCCCCGGCTGGACGGCTACGGGGTCATGGAACGGTTGCGCAATGATCCGGGATATGCCCCTCCCCCTGTACTGGCGCTGACGGCGAGCGCAATGCGCGGCGATCGGGAAAAGATCCTGGCTGCCGGATTCACGGAGTATCTTTCGAAGCCCGCCGGCGCGGAAGCTTTGCGCGAATCCGTGGCACGGCTGCTGCGACCGAAGGGTACCGAGGCCAGTGCGCAGGGCTCAGAATAGCGCGGGGATAGGCGAGCCTCTCGAAAAGCGCCCGTGTGGCGCTGGCTCAACTTCTTCCAGCCTTTACAGCAGGCCGTACTTTTTCATCTTGTAGCGCAGGGCGTCGCGGCCGATCCCCAGTGCGCGAGAGGCCCTGGATTGGTTGCCCTTCGCGCGTTCCAGAGCGTTCAGGACCAGCTGCCGCTCGTGCTCAGCCAGTGAGGCCTCGGACTCTATCGTGTGCGGTGCCGGTGAGGAAGTCTGCGCCACATCGGGTGCGGGCAGCATGGCTCCCCCGAGAATGGCGGAGGGAAGATCGCCGACGTCAATCTCCGCGCCTTCAGCCATCATGGATGCGTGGCCGAGCGCGTTCTCGAGCTCGCGGACGTTGCCCGGCCAGTTGTGCCGCTCCAGCACCAGCCGCGCGCGTGGGGTGACGCCGCGGATGGCCTTGCCGTATTGTTGCGCGAATTTTTGAATGAAGTGGCGGATCAGCAGGGGCAGATCTTCTTTGCGGTCGGCGAGCGAGGGCACCTGAATCTCGACCATGGCGAGCCGGTAATAGAGGTCCTCGCGAAACTGCCGGTCGGCGACCGCCTGGCGCAGATTGCGGTGGGTTGCGGCGATAACGCGCACGTTGACCTGGCGCGCCTGCAGCGAGCCGACCCGCTGGATCTCCTGGTTCTGGAGCGCGCGCAGCAGCTTGGCCTGGGTGGCCAGCGGCATGTCGCCAATCTCGTCGAGAAACAACGTGCCTTCGTTGGCTGCTTCGAAAAGGCCTGGCTTGTCGCGGTCCGCGCCGGTGAACGCGCCCTTGACGTGGCCGAAGAGCTCGCTTTCGAAGAGCGTTTCGACGACGGCCGAGCAATTGAGCACGACATACTGGCCCTTGACGCTGCTGCGGGCGTGGAGCGCGCGCGCGATGAGGTCCTTGCCCGTGCCGGTGGCTCCCTGAATGAGCGCCGAGCGATAGTGCGGCGCGATGCGGCGGACACGGGCGAACATCTCGCCCATGCGCGGGCTGTGGCCGATGAGGCCGTCGAACTCGGCGTCGTCGGCGCCGGCGGATGTCTGACGGCGGCGTGCGTCGTCAATCAGCCGTCCCACGCGCTCGCGCAGCACGGGCAACCGCAATGGTTTCTCCAGGTAATCCGCTGCGCCTTTACGGATAGCCTCGACGGCGGTTTCGGTGGTGTAGTGCGCGGTCATCAGAACGACGTCGGTGGCGGGCGCGAATTCCATGATGCGGGTGAGCAGCTCGAGGCCCGTCATCTCCGGCATCACCAGATCGGTGAGGACAAGTTGCGGGCGGTACTGCCGCACCATCTCGAGCGCGATTCCGGGGTGGGCAGCGGTGTGGATGGTCGCGCCCTCGCGGGAAAGAGCCGTGGACAGCAGTTCCAGGCTGCCCGGATTGTCGTCCACAATGACGATCGAGATTTCCATGGTTTGACGCGACAGGAATAAGCCGGGGAAGCTGCTCCAATCGTATCAGTTGCGAGGGAGAGGCCGCGCCACTCTCGACCCCTTGCGGCGCAGCCGCCGGCGTGGCGATGCCGTGAGGCATGAAGGGAAATGTAACGGTACCAAGGTACCCCTATTCCGCCGCCGAAACCACGAAATTACAAAACTCCGACGTTCGGCCGCGTTTGCGGGTGGAACGATCAGTCAGCATGCGTGAGTATCCGGTGGTGATTCAGGGCGGCATGGGAGCGGGTGTGTCCAGCTGGCGGCTCGCCCAGGCGGTTTCGCGGCAGGGCCAGCTCGGCGTGGTCTCGGGCACGGCCCTCGATCAAATTCTCGTGCGGCGCCTGCAGGACGGCGATCCCGGCGGAGCCATGCGCCGCGGTCTCGATGCCTTCCCCTTTCCCGCGATGGCGGAGCGCATCTGGCAGCGCTGGTTCATCCCTGGTGGCAAGGAGGCGAAGGCCTCGTACCGGAATCCGCCGATGCATGCATTCGACGAGCCGCGCGAACTGACGGAGTTATGCATCGTCGCGAATTTCGTCGAGGTGTTTTTGGCGCGCGAGGGTCACGACAATCCCGTTGGCATCAATTACCTCGAGAAGATCCAGATTCCGCATCTGCCATCGATGTACGGCGCGATGCTCGCCGGCGTGGGCTACGTTCTCATGGGTGCGGGTATTCCGCTGCACGTGCCGGGCGCGCTCGACCGGCTGGCCGAGCATCAGCCTGCGGAGTATCTGCTGCACGTGACGGGTTCGCGCGAAGGCGAGGAATTCACGATGCGCTTTGATCCGCGCGAGTGGATGGAGCGGGATCTGCCTCCGCTGCCGCGGCCCAAATTCCTCGCGATTGTTTCCTCGAATACCCTGGCCGCGACCATGCTGCGCAAAGCCAACGGTAAAGTCGATGGCCTGATTATCGAAACCAAAACGGCGGGAGGACATAACGCACCGCCGCGCGGCAAGCTGCAGCTCGACGCGCAGGGTGAGCCGCTGTATGGCGAGCGCGACACCGTCGATCTGGACAAGATTCGCGAGTTGGGTGCGCCCTTCTGGCTGGCCGGCGGCTACGGCTGGCCCTGGAAGATACGCGAGGCGCTGGCGCAGGGCGCGGCGGGCGTGCAGGTAGGCACGGCGTTCGCGTTCACCCGCGAATCGGCCCTCCGCGAGGACCTGAAGCGTTCGCTGCTGGAGCAGGCGCGGCGCGGCGAAGCCCGCATCTTCACCGACCCGTTTGCTTCTCCCTCGGGATTCCCCTTTAAGGTGGCGCGGCTGGCGGATACGGCTTCGGAAGACGACGTGTGCGCGGCGCGTCCACGCATCTGCGACCTGGGTTTCCTCCGTGAGACGTATCGGAGCGAGGACGGCCAAATTGCGTACCGATGCCCCGCGGAACCGCTCTCTGTGTTTCTCGCCAAAGGCGGGAAGCCGGAAGACGCGGTGCGACGGAAATGCCTGTGCAATGCGCTGGTGGCGAACATCGGCCATCAGCAGGTCCGCTGCGGACATCGTGTCGAGCCGCCGCTGGTCACCGCCGGCGACGATCTCGTCGAGGTCGCGTGGTTCCTTCCGGCTGGCGCAGACAGCTACGGTGCAGCGGATGTACTGGCGGCGCTGCTTCCGGCGAATGCGGTTGCGGATCTTCTGCAGGATGAAACGGCGATCGCCGCAGACTGATTGCCGCACTCCGCTCAGCGCATTGTGCGCCAAATCACGCACCACCCATGCGAGTTGGCGCAGAACGCACTTCTGGCGCAATGTGTGCCAAATGGGGACAAGATACTCCAATGTTTGTGATTTCAATCACATGGATGTGTGATGAATGTTTGGCACCCGCCGTGCATTATGCCGTGGCGTCACTCCCCAGGAGATAGCCACAATGGAACGGACCCAAGGATGCACGACTTGCCCGATGCGCGGTAAGCACCTCTTCTGCAACATGGAAGACAGTGTTATCGAAAAGTTCGACGCAATTGGAACGCCGGTGCAGTTTAGCCGTGGCGCTGTGATTTTCCGCGAAGGCGACAATTGCGGATCCGTCCATGTGCTGTGCAGCGGACGAGTGAAATTGTCGGCGACCAGCCGCGAAGGCCGGACGCTGATTCTGAAGATTGCGCGCGGCGGCGAAGTTCTGGGCCTGTCCGCTGCGCTGGCCGGCCAGCCGTATGAAGTAACGGCCGAGACCGTGGAGCCCTGCCGGCTGAAAACCATCCGCCGCCAGGCGCTGCTCGACTTTCTGGATCGCACCCCCGATGCCAGCATGCGCGCCGCCCGCACGGTTGCCCAGGAATACAAAGCCGCTTTCTCTGAAGTTCGCCGTTTGGCCCTCCCCGCCACTGCCTCCGGCCGCGTTGCCGGCCTGCTGCTGGACTGGAGCCGCGATCAGGCTCCTGCCAACGCGCAGAACGGACGCTGCATGATGACCCTCACCCATGAAGAGATCGCTTCGATGACGGCCACCACACGCGAGACGGTTACGCGCGTGCTCGGCCAGCTCAGGCGTGACAACCTGATTCAGATTCATGGCGCCGCTCTCACCGTTCTGCAACCACAGGCTCTCGAGCGGCTCGCGATTTAGAAACGTCCTCCTCCAAAACTGCGATGTTGGATATTTGTTGTCCTGTAATCCTTCGAGGCAGCCTCCGGGCTGCCTCTTATTTTGTGCGGGCGATTACTCCTGATACCAGGGGATGTTGATCACCACAATGCGCTGGTTGCCGCGCACCAGCAGCAGAAGCTTCAGCAGGCTGGAGCGCTGGTTGTGGAGCAGCGCTTCCCACCAGTGCCGCACCACGAGTTCCGGAACCAGCACAGCAATGTGCCGGTCCGGGTTCTTCTTTTCCTCCGAGAGCACATAGTCCAGCAGCGGGATCAGAACGTAGCGGAAGGGCGACTGGAGCCGCATCAGTTTGGGCTCGGGCAATCCTGCCTCGCGCAGCGGCTCGAGGATCTTTTCCCGCCACGTGCAGGCGATTTCATCCTCGCCATGGTCCACATCGGGCGTGTCGACGTGAACGACCTGCAGGTCGGGCGAGATGGACATCGCAAAGCGGAAGGCCTTCTCCGCAATCCGGTTCCAGCGGTCCATGGGAATGATGATGATGGGAGGGTGGATATTGTCGGTGCGCAGGGGATAAGGATTGGCGGTTTCGCGGGCCACACGGCGGTAATGGCGGTTGACGGCGACCATAACCAGAATGAGGCAGGGAATCAGCAGAGCCGTGACCCAGGCGCCGGCAACGAATTTGGTCACGAGCACCACGAGGGTAGTGATGCCGGTGGCCACCGCGCCCAGGCCGTTCACCAGCATGCGCGTGGTCGCGCGCTCGCCCCCCTGCTTCTTCCAGTGCACCACCATGCCCGCCTGAGAAAGCGTGAAGGCCATGAAGGCGCCGATGGCATAGAGCGGAATCAGCCGGTCCGTGATGCCGCCAAAGAGGATCAGCAGACTGCCGGTGAGAAAAACCAGAACGTAGATGCCCCAGGAATAAAGCAGCCGGCGTCCGCGAAAGGTGAAGACGTGAGGCAGATAACCTTTGAGGGCAATGGCGCGCGACAGGCGTGGAAAGTCCGCGAAGGCGGTGTTGGCGGACAGAGCGAGGACCAGCAGGATGGAGCCGATGGTAATCCAGTAGAACCAGTTGCGTCCGGTGACGGCGAGGGTGAGCTGCGAGAGCACACTTTGGTAGCCGGGGCTGTCGGGGGCGGTGGCGCCGATCTGGTAAAAGCGGCACAGCAGCGCGATACCGGCGAGCAGAACGATGAGCAGGGCAATGATAGCGGTGAGGGATTTCCGCGCGTTCTTTGTCGTTGGGTCACGGAAGGCCATGACGCCGTTGCTGACCGCTTCCACCCCGGTCATGGCGGTGCAGCCGGATGAGAAGACCTTGAGCAGGAGCCAAAGGCTGACGGCAGGGACGATGAGGGGTAACCTGGGAGGCGTGATGACGGGAAGGGGGTGGCCGCCGTGCGCTGCGGTTTTGAATAATCCAACGCCGATCACGATGAGCAGCGTGGCGAGGAAGAGATAGGTTGGGATCAGAAAGACGACGCCGGTATCGCGGACGCCGCGCATGTTGACGAGCGTGAGGAGGAGCAGGATGGCGAGACATAGCCCGAGGGTGTGTGGCTGCAGCGAAGGAACGGCAGAAATCAGTGCCCCGACGCCCGAGGAGATGCCGACGGCCGCCGTGAGCACGTAATCGATCATCAGCGCCGCAGCCGCCAGCAGGCCGGCGCGATAACCGAGGTTTTCGCCGGCGACGGTGAACGAGCCGCCGCCCTGCGGATAGGCCTCGATGGTTTGCGAGTACGAGAAATAGAGGATCACCAGCAGGATGAGAATGGCCGCGGTGATGGGCACGATGAAGTGAATGCCCGCGAGGCCGAGCGGGATCAGCAGCGTCAGCGCGGCTTCCGGACCGTAGGCGGCAGAGCTGAGAGCGTCAAGGCCGAAGATGGGAATGCCGGCGGCCGGACCAATGTGCTCGGCGCGTTCTTCGGATGTGGCCAGCGGTCGTCCAAACAGCAAGTCAAAGATCTGCATGAGCGCAGGAACCATCCTGACAGAAATGCGGAAAAGCTATCGCAGGTTCGCTGTGAAAAAGTGCGCCATGTAACCGTAAGCTTCCTTCGATTCGGGAAGGTTCGCGTCGTTCCAGAAGGCGTGCGGCAGCCCCTCAAAGACGATGAGCCGTGCACGGTCATCGCCGGCGCGCAGAAACGCGCGGTGCAGAATCGTGGTGCCGCTGAGCAGAAGGTCGCGCCCGCTGGTGATGAAGAGTGCGGGCGGCATGCCGCTCAGGTTAGCAAACAGCGGAGACAGCACCGGGTCGCGAGGATCCGTGGAACCGGCGTATCCCGGGTCGTGAGGACCCGGCGTGGGTGGATCGAGATGGCCGGAGAGGCCGTTGAGCGCATACATTGCCTGGGAATCGCCGTCGCGGCTGAAGTCGCCGAGGCCGGAGAAGATGCCGAGCGCGCCGGGCAGCGGAAGGCCAAGCTTCTTCAGGTCGGAGGCCATTTCCGCGGTCAGGATAGCCCCGGCGGAGGTGCCGTAGATGGCGATGTGCGATGGCTTGTACGTCTTGAGCAGTTGCTTATAGACGGCTACGGCATCATTGAGGCCGTCGGGGAAGGGATGCTCCGGGGCGAGCCGGTAGAGCACCGCGACCACTTTCATTTTGGTGAGATTGGCGATGGGGATGGTTTCGGTCCAGGAGCCCGAGTCGGAATTGAATCCGCCGCCGTGCAGGTTGAGCAGCACGCGATGGGGATCCATGCCGGACAGCGGCGTGATGATGCGCACGGGCACGCCGGCGATGGTCGATTCAGTGCGCTGCACGGGATAGAGATGCGCGGAGACATCGCCGGCGTGGTTTTGCCACGTGTCGGTACCGCTGCGGCGCAGAGTGAGGTTTTGCGGGTGCAGCGCGTCGGAGACGGGACGCGCCAGCGACTTCTTCGCCTCGGGACTAAGGTCGGGGGGAACGGGAATGACGCGCGTGATGTGCGCGGTGCCGTCAGGGGCGATGTAGCTGGTGTCGGAATTGGGAGCCTGCGCAGCGGTGGTGCCCTGTTGAGCAACGAGGGTGAACGGCAAGAGAAGAAGGGCGGCAACCAGGAGTTTCATTGGGTATTCTCCGCGCGAGAAGATGAGGCAGACCGGTTGGCCGACGCAGAATACCAGATCGCGGAGCCGCTTTGAGGAGAGCCACGTTGGCGCAGCGGCGAGCAGGAACGACCGCTCCGGGTTACACGCCGGTAATGTTGCCGTCCTCGTCTACGTCGATTTCTTCCGCACGCGAAACCTTCGGCAGCCCGGGCATCAGCATCATGTTGCCGGCGATAGGGACGACGAATCCGGCGCCGGCCGCCAGCACCGCTTCGGTGATGTGCAGCGTCCAGCCCGTGGGCGCGCCCATCTTTTTCGGATCGTCGGAGAAAGAGTACTGCGTCTTCGCAATGCACACCGGCAGCCCGCTGTAGCCCCATGCGACGAAGCGCTGCAGCTTGGCGGCAGCCTCGTCGCTGAAGCTGACTCCGTCGGCGCCGTAGATGTGCGCCGCGACCTTGCGGATCTTCTCCTCATACGCGTCGGCCAGCGCATAGCTGCGCTGAGCGCAAGCGTTTCCGCCGGCGTCGATCGCCGAAACCACCGCCCGCGTCAGTTCCTCGCAGCCGGCGCCGCCGCGGGTGAAAGCCTCGGCCAGCGCGCTGGCTACATGCAGGTGATTGCAGAAGGCTTTCAGGCGCCCCAATTCCTCGGGCGTGTCCTGCGGGAAGTGGTTGATGGCGACGACGACAGGGAGTCCGAAGCGCTGGAGATTCGCGATGTGGCGGGCGAGATTGGCGAAGCCCTTCTCCAGGTCGCCTTCGCCCTGATGGCGCAGGCTCTGCACCGTGGTCACCAGCACCGCGACCGACGGGCTGACGCCGGTGACGCGCATGACGATATCGATGTATTTTTCCGCACCCAGATCGGCGGCGAAACCGGCCTCATTCACCACGCAGTCGGCCAGACGCAGGCCCATCTGCTGCGCGATCACGCTGCTGGTGCCGTGGGCGATGTTGCCGAAGGGGCCGGCGTGGACGAGAGCCGCCGCGCCTTCCGTTGTCTGCACGAGGTTCGGCAGGATGGCGTCGGTCAGCAGAACCATCATCGCGCCGGTAGCATGCAGATCGGCGGCGCGGACAGGCTGTCCTTCCCGCGACGCGCCAATCACGATGGCCTGGAGACGGCGGCGCAGGTCAGCACGATCGCACGCCAGGGCGAGGATCGCCATGATCTCCGACGCGGCGGTGATCACAAAACCGGTGGGTCGATTCGCGCCCTCGCGCTTGCCGTCCACGTCGACAGTCACGGAGCGCAGCGCGCGGTCGTTCATATCGAGCGCGCGGGGCCAGAAGATGTTCTCGGGATCGAGGTGCAGGGCGTTGCCGTGAAAGAGGTGCGCGTCGATCAGCGCGGCCAGCAGATTGTGCGCCGCGGTGATGGCGTGCAGATCGCCGGTGAAGTGCAGGTTGACGCGCTGGCTGGGTTCAATTTGCGAGCGACCGTCGCCGGCTGCGCCGCCTTTCATGCCGAAGACCGGCCCGAGGGAGGGCTCGCGGGAGGTGATGACGGCCTTTTTGCCGATGCGCTCCAGCGCCTGCACCAGGCCGATGGCGGTGACGGTTTTGCCCCCGCCCGCCGCCGTGGGGGTGGTCGCCGTGACGAGGATCAGCTTGCCGCGCAGAGGACGGTTCCGCAGCAGGTGAAGCTTCAGCTTGGCGCCCCAGGGCGCCAGCGGCTCGTAATCCTCCTCGCGCAGGCCCAGCTTGCGGGCCACCTCGGAGATCGGCAAAAGACGATGCTCAAGTTCCAGCGTTCCCGTCATGGCATACCCCTGGGGATATTCTCGTCCCAGGAGCGCGGAGGCGCGGGTGATGGGCGACACAAGGGTGGGGACGTGCTCGACCAGGCGTTACGCGTGGGTTGCGGCCGGCGGCGGGTTCTCTCGCAATTTTCCGGGAGCAGGGAGAAAATGGGGGCGGACGGCGGGGATGGGTCTGTTCTGGTGGGCGCAGCAGGATTCGAACCTACGACTTCCACCGTGTGAAGGTGGCACTCTACCGCTGAGTTATGCGCCCGGAATACGGTGGCTGGACAGGTTTCAGACTATCATCGCTCAGCGCCTGCCGCCAACGTCCGAGACCGGGTCCGCGACCCTCTCCTGCTCGCCGCGTTCCGGCCGCTCCCTGGGCCCGATGCCGGGGGCTATGGCGTTCAGAGATAGAATGATGCAGGCACGTATGGCCCTGCGCAATCTCTCGCGTTTTCCTGACGATGCGGACGAGTCGCCCGACTCTGACCACCGGGAACCGGGCGACCCCATCGAACCTCCAGCCGTTCCTCACGGCGGCGTTCCGGAGGAGTGGGAAGAGGAAGCGAGTGGAGAGCCGGAAAGCGAAGATTCTGCGCAACCTGACGATCCGAATCGGGTTAGCAAAGGTATGGCGACCGTTGCTCTCAATCGACCGTTGGTGCAGGGGGTTTCGGCTGAATCGGTTCGTGCCGGCGGACCGGCGAACTGGAGCGCGATGACCGACGCAGAGATTATGCTCCGCGTGCGCGCCGGCGAGGATGCTGGGTTCAACATTCTGATCGAGAAGTACCGAAAGCCGATCGTTAACTTTATGTACCGCATGGTGCACAATCAGGCGATCGCGGAGGAACTGGCGCAGGACGTTTTCCTCCGGGTCTACCGTTCGCGGGAGACCTACCGCGCGGAAGCCAAGTTTACGACGTGGCTTTACCGGATCGCGACGAATCTGGGCGTGAACTACGCGCGCGACACCAAGCACGAGCGGTCGGCGCAGACGATCTACCTGGACCAGCCGGACGCGGAGACGGGCACAACACCGGATGTGGCGGATGCGCATGCCACGGCGGAAGACGAACTGGTGCGCGACGAGCGGATGAAGGCGATCCGCAAACATGTGATGGCGCTGCCGGAGCGGCAGCGGAATGCGGTGCTGATGCACAAGTATCAGGGCCTGGACTACAAAGAGATCGGCGCCGTGCTGCACCTGAGCGATTCGGCTACGAAATCGTTGTTGTTTCGGGCGTATCAGACGCTTCGTGAGCGGCTGAAGGAATTTGTAGAGCAGGGCTGAGGAATTGAGGTCATTATGATCTGCCGGAAGATGCAATCGAAGATGCCTGACCTGCTGCTGGATCCGCAGTCGGTCTCGGCAGAGGAACGGGCCCATATGGAGAGCTGTGGTGAGTGCGCGCGCGAGCTGCGCGAACTCGAGGCGACCATGGCCGCAATGGACGCGTGGGAAGCGCCCGAGGTGTCGCCGTATTTCGACGGGCGGATGGCTGCGATCCTGCGCGAGGAGCAGCAGGCTGAGCCGGCCGGATGGTTCGAGCGCGTGCGGGCACGGTTCCTGTTTGGCGACAAGATGCCTCTGCGTCCGCTGGCGGCGGCGACCCTGGCTCTCCTGATCGCTGTGGGCGGCGGCATGTATGGCGTGTTGACCGATCATGGCGCCCCGCCGCAGCAGTCGGCGTCGCCTGTGATTCGCGATCTGCAGTCGCTGGACGAGAATGCCGTGGTATTTCAGCAGCTGAACGCGATGGATCAACAGCAGGACGCGGCAAACAACGGCGGCAACGGGCCGAACAGCCTGTAACAGCGGTATGGGAAACGAGGGCACGGCACTGAGCACGCCAAACAAAGGGCCGGTCCGGCAAGAATTGGAAGTCTGCCATGGGGAGCAGGACGATGGACACCGGAATGAAGGACAAGACGCAGGGCAGTGAGCGCCCCGGCCGCCGGGTTGCGCATGCGATGCTCCTGTCGTTGGTGGTCTTGCTCATTCCGGCGTGCAGCTTCGGCCAGCACAGAAGGTCAGCGCCCCCGCCGCCTCCGGCGCATCCAGTCCCCGTCAGGCCGCAGCAGCAGGCCCGTCCGGCCCGCCCCGCGGCTAACAGCGGATACCATCAGGTTCCGAACCCGTATCGGCCCGGACCGGAAATGCGGCCCGGGGTCAATGGACCCATGCGTCCCGGCCAGGAACATCTGAATGTGTGGCTGGCCAACCATGGCAATATGTCACCCGCAGCGCAGGAACATCTGCTGCGCAGCGAGCCGGGATTCAACCGGCTTTCGCCCGAACAACAGTCCCGCGTGATCAATCGGCTGCGGAGCCTCGATGCGCGTCCCCCGGAACAGCGGGAGCGAACCGCCGGCCGTGTGGAAATGTTCGAGCGGTTATCTCCGCAGCAGAAGCAGGAAGTTCGAACTTCGGCGCAATCGCTGGCGGCAATGCCTGCCGAGCGGCAGCGCACGGTGCGCCAGGCCTTCAACGACCTCCGCCAGTTGCCGCCGGATCAGCGGCAATCGATCCTCAATTCGGCGCGGTTCACCCACGAGTACACCCCGCAGGAGCGCCAGGTGCTGACGAATCTGCTGTCGATTGAGCCGTATTAGACGCCGCATGGACGCGGCCCGCGGTCGTGAGCTCACGAACCCGGTTGGTGGGTTGCATTGCAGAACCGACGTTAGTTCCGGAAGAAGTTCTTCGCCAGGAAGATGACGTTGGCTGGCCGCTCGGCCAGGCGGCGCATGAAGTACGGATACCATTCATTCCCGAACGGCACGTAGACCCGCACTCGATATCCCTCCTGCACCAGCTTCCGCTGCAGGTCGCGGCGGACCCCGTACAGCATCTGGAATTCAAAGCTGGCGGGGTCGATGCGCTCGTTGCGCGCGAAGTCTTTCGTCGCGGAGATCATCGCCTCGTCGTGGGTGGCAATCCCGTGGTAGACGCCGCTCCTCAGCAGCGGCTTCATCAGCGCAACGAAATTGGCATCGACGTCGGATTTGGCAGGGAAGGCCAGCTCCGGTGGCTCCTGGTAAGCGCCCTTGCAGAGGCGAATGCGGATGCCATCCCTCAGCAAGGCAGCGATGTCGTCGGCGCTGCGGCGCAGGTACGCCTGGATGACGATGCCCACATGGCCGCGGTTCTCAGGAACGGCATGGAGCTTGCGGACGAGATCGATCGTGGCCTGGGTATACGGTGTTCCTTCCATGTCCACGCGAACAAACGAGCCGAGCCGGGACGCATGATCGACCAAACCCGAGACCACTTCCAGCGCCAGGTCGGGACTGAGATCCATGCCCATCTGCGTCAGCTTGAGGCTCACGTTGGCATGGAGGCTTCGCTGGGCAATCGCGTCCAGCAGCTGGTGATAGATCCCGCCGGAGTGGCGAGCCTCATCGGGACCGGTTACGTTTTCGCCCAGGCTGTCGAGGGTGACGGCGAGGCCCTGGGCCTGGAGAGCGGCAGTCGCGGTGATCGCGTCTTCTAAATGAAAGCCGGCCACGAAGCGGGACGACATGCGGCGGCCCAGTGAAGAGTTCTCTGCAAAGCGGCGGAGGCCTGAATGGCTGGAAAGGGCAATGAAGGTGGACCGCAGCAGGGACATCGGGCTCCGAAGTGCCCAAATGGCGATTCAATTTGGGCAAACGTTCATTCTTGCATATCAAATTGGTATGACGAAAATAATTCATCGGGAATTGCGGTTACTTCCGGGAGTTTTGAGGCAAAATGAAATAGTTAGCTTCTGGTAACACACGAGCCCCGTTGAAGAGCCTTTGAGGTTGTGGAAAACGGAAGGCTCCGGCACTGCATCCAAAACAAAGACCAGCAAATCAAGCCGTATTGCGGGCAAAAGTTAGGTTAGGTTGTCCCGCCAGGGTTTCAACCAGCAAAAGCGTTGTGGATCAGCTTCCGTGTGAATGAATCGCGGGAATTGGTTAGCGCAGAAGGGAGAAGGAGTTATGGTGAATAATTGCGCAAATCCGAAATGCGGAAAACCCCTGCACTACCTGCGGGACGGAAGAGTCTTCATTTTTGACGTTCCGGGTAAGATTGCAGCGAACGGCAAGCGCGCAAGGCGCATCGAGCATTTCTGGCTCTGCGGCACGTGCTCGCAAACCCTCGCGATGAAGCAGTCCAGCGACGGTATTCAGGTCGTCGTGCGGCCAGGCAATCGGTTACGGCCGGAGATGACGATGATGGGTTCAGCTGTCGCCTCGTGAGCCTGCACGGCTCCGTCGTGAGACCTCAAAAGCGCCCATTTGCGGCGCTTTTTTCGTTGTAACCGCTAACAATTCTCACACCGATTGGCGCTCGGGCGTTTGACCCAGAGCCGCCGCGACCCTATAGTAGGAGTTGATGAGTTCTCTTCCTACTTCCGGCGCGGTTCGCGTTTGTTGTTGCGTGCGCGGCCGGACTTGTGGGTAGATAGCGTTCAACGCAACAGATTCCCATAAGCCCGCGCTTCAGCCTTCTGCTGACGCGGGCTTTTTCTTTTCCCTCACGAGATGCCCGGAGAGACGGCGTGGCCATTCAAAATTCTGCAACTCGCGCTCGCGATCCTGAGGTTACTGACGTCGCAACGGACGAATGGAGCGCAGCGGAGCAAACCGCCAGCGGCACCCGTGAATCCCGCGAGAACAAAACGCGCGCTGCGCGGGCCTTCCTGCGGGATCGGCTGCAGGGTGTGACGGACGCGTGTGTCACCAGCAGCTTTCAGGCGGGCGGGGTGGTCATTTTGCACTTGCTGAGTGAGATTGCACCGGCGATTCCCGTGCTCTTTCTCGATACCGGCTATCACTTTCAGGAGACGCTGGATTATCGGGATCGGCTTGCCGAGCGCTGGCGCCTGAACATGATCAACGTGCTGCCGGAGAGCACGGTCGCCGAGCAGGAATCGACGTTTGGCATCCTGCATCAAACAGCGCCGGACCGCTGCTGCACGATGCGCAAGGTCGAGCCGCTCTTCCGCGCGCTCGAAGACTATCGGGTGTGGGTCACCGGCCTGCAGCGCAATCAGTCACGCTCGCGCGCGCACCTCCGAGCGGAAGAGAATTTCTTCCTTCCCGCCGGCCATCGCCTGACCAAGCTGAATCCGCTGGCGGAGTGGACCCCGCGCGACCTTTGGCAGTATGCCGAGGCGCACGCCATTCCTCTGCTGCCGCTCTACGAGCAGGGATACAGCAGTATCGGGTGCGCGCCCTGCACAAGCCTGCCCGTCGATCCGACGGATCCGCGTTCGGGGCGGTGGAACGGACGGAAGCTGGAATGCGGCATTCATCTCCAGCAATGAACCGATGGCCGGGAGGCTCAGGGGCGGTCAAGCGCCAATGGTCGGCCAGTCGTTGACCCAGTCGATATTCTTCAGCCACAGGTAGAGCGCGCCGTTCTGCGTCATATTCAGGGCGTGGAAGACGATCAGGCTGTCGCCGTTGCTCGGGTCGAGATAAGCTGTTCCGCCTCCAGGTGCGTTCCAGGTGGAATCGCTCTGGAGCAGCACGGTCGCGCCGCCATTCATCATGGACGTTCCGTGCTCATCGACGAATGGCCCGTGCGAGCTGGTGGAGCGCCCAACGGCTTCCTTGTAGTTATCGGTCGCGATGTCCTGGTTGCAGCAGAAGTCAATGGAGACGAAGAGGTAGTAGTAGTTGCCGTGGCGCACCAGCGAGGAGCCTTCAATCGGATCCTCCCGCACGCCGGGCCGGGTCGCCAGGTCGTAGCGCGTCGGGTTCGATGTGAGCAGCATGCCGGTGGCGGGATCGATCTGGCGCTGCTTGATGCCGCTCCAGTAGCTGCCGTAAGTCATCCACACGCTGCCATCGGTATCGATAAGAATATTGGGGTCGATAGCGTTGAAATCGGCGCCGGGATTTGACTCCATCACATCACCCTGGTCGACCCATTTGTAAGCGGAGCTGGTCGGGTCCAGCGTGGTGTTGGTCACCAGCCCGATGACGGAACGCTGCGACCCGAGCGTCGATCCCGCGTAATAAACGTGGTATGTACCGTTGAAGTACGAAATGTCCGGCGCCCAAAGCCCGACGATCCCCGGAACTTTCGTCACCACCCACGCCGGCATGGAGCTCGGAAAAATGCTGCCGCACGCCGTCCAGTTCACCTTGTCCTGGGAGCAACGGATCGGCAGGTAATTGCTGGCGGGAAGGCCAAGGACATCGGTGGTGAAAGCGTAGTACGTCGATCCCTCTCGGATGATGCTCGGATCATGGACCGGCTGCGTGTCTCCGGTCAGGCTGTAGGAGGCGAGAGGGTCGACGGATTCGGTCGCGTAGGAAAGATTGCCTTCGCCAGTGGCAGATCCGGAGCCGGCCGGGACAATATTGCCGCAGGCACAGGCCCACAGAAGAGGGGCGGAAAGCAGGCAAACGCCCACTGTCCGCGCGATGCGTGGCATAGGGGAAAGTGACCTTTCCAGGGGAATCTGCTCGCACCTTACCCCATGTTTACCGAAGGCGCAACACTTTTCTCAGGAGTGTAGTACCGCGGTAACCGATGCGAGTCATTAGCCTGAGCCCGTGAGGTTGGGCTGCAGCGATCAAAAGCAGGGAATGTGGATGTCCGCGATCAGGCGCGCCGGAAACGGCGGAGTCCTGCGGCTGCTCCTGCTGCGGCGATCACTTTGAGCGTGTCACCCGCGAGGAACGGGGCGACGGTCAGCACGAAGACTGCGCCGGCCGACTGGTGTGTGAGCACCGCGAACCAGGATGCCCCGGCGAGAAGGATCAGTACGCTGCCGATGGCTGCGGCGGCGATCGATGGGGCGAACCCTCCGTTACCAATGCGGCGGCGCAGCCATCCCGTCAGCGCGGCGGCGGCAGGATAGGCCAGCAGGTAACCGCCGGTGGGACCGAAGATGTGCAGGAACCCCACGGGGCCAATCGGGCTGAAGACCGGCAAGCCGGCCATGCCCTCGAGCAGGTAGAGAGTCAACGCCGAGGCGGCGATCCCGGGGCTCAGCACGAGGCCCAGCAGCAGCACGGCAAAGGTCTGCAATGTCACCGGAACCGGCGTGAACCAGAGCGGAATCGCAACATGGGCGCAGACGGCGACGAGCAGGGAGCCGAGGACCACGATGGCCGCGCGACGGCCCAGCGCAGCGCGCGCGGAAACGGCGGTCTGAGGAAGCGAAACCGGGGGTGCGACGGAGGTAGCAGGTTGCATCGTGGCTCCGGAGCTAAACGGATTCTTCAGGATGATCGGCTGGAGGGCGCGTGGCGCGGCGGTGACGCATGATGTGCCGAGCTACAGCAAACGCCGCCCCGACCAGGGCCACCGTGCACACCACATAGATCCCGTACAAAACCAGCACAGCGCTCAGGATAGCAAAACGGCGACTCCAGCGTGGTATGGGTTCAGAGGATCGCGGCGGCTATACTGACCGCGCATGCCCGTCCCCCAAACCAGCACGCCACCGGCGGATTCCGGACTCAGCGGCGCGCCGCGGAGCGCTGGCGGCCCGGCTGGGAAGACGCGGCGCGCATCGACGACCCTTCCGCGATCCTTGACGCGATGGCCCGAGTGGGCGTGCCTTGTGGTTTACGCGGCGGTAGTGGCGGCGATGATCCCCTGCCACGAGCCGTGGGCCGACGAGGCGCAGGCGTGGATGCTGGCGCGTAGCTTGTCGCCCTGGCAGCTCCTGCACACGTACCTGCACTACGAGGGACAGCCCGGGCTGTGGCATTTGCTGCTGTGGGCGCTGATCCGCCTGCACCTGAGCTACACCGCGATGCACTGGATCTGCGGGTTCCTGGCATGCTGCGGAATGTATATCTTCCTGTTCTTCAGCCCACTGCCGCGCTGGCTGAAGCTGACGGCGCCGTTCACGGTGTTCCTCTGCTACCAATACGTGGTGGTGGCGCGAAACTATGTGCTGGTTCCGCTGCTGCTGTTCGCCGTCGCAGCGGTTTGGAAGCGCAGCCCGATCTGGGTCGCGGTGCTTCTGGGACTGCTGGCGAATGTCGCTGGACACGCCGCGGCGATTGCCGCCGGATTTGCGATTGCGTACTGGCTCGATCAGCGCCAGTTGCGCAGTCGGGGCGAGGCAGCCGCCGATCCTGCTCACCTGAGGAAAGCCGCGTTCCTCTTCCTTGGCTTTTGCATGCTTGCGGTGCTGACTGCGTTTCCCACGCGCGACGTCTACACGGCTGCCCCGCTCAACCGCACACCCTTCCAGGCCGCGCTTGGCGCGCTCGTCTGGGGAACGTGGGATCCGATGCCGCTCGGCATTCCGTGCTGGTTTCTGCTCGTCTGGGGATTCAAGCGGCGGCGCGCGCTCCACCTGCTGATTCCTGCGCTCGCCCTCGTTGTATTCTCCGGCGCGGTTTACCTCAGCTACTGGCATTCGGGACTGATGGTGCCCGTCATTCTCGCCGCGCTATGGATCACGTGGCCGGCGGGCGACGTTCGTGCGGATCACGCTGAATGGGCGCTCCGCGGCGTGACAGCTCTGCTCATCGCGACGCAAATCGGATGGACCGTTCACGCCGCCTGGTACGACCATTTCCACGATTACTCGCCCGATGTGCGCACGGCGCGTTTTCTCAAGCCGTACATCGACGGCGGAGATCAGGTTGCCGTCACGTGGATTCGCGGCAGCGGCACCCGGTCATTCCACCTGGTGGGCATCGAGCCTTATTTCACGGGCAAGATCTTCATGAACCAGGCGATGCCGTTCTGGTGGTGGAGCCGGCACGACCGCACCGATGCCGATTTTCCCGCTGCCCTGGAGAAGCACCCGGCCGTGGTGCTCGCCGAGGCTCAGGATTACGAGGCGACCTCGGCCAGTGCGGCGGGGGATCTTTCCGATCCCGTGGCCGCGGAGAAAGTCGCGAACATCGAGCAGCACGGATACCGGTTGGCGCACACCTTTTGCGGGATCAAGCCGGAGCGATTCTCCTATCGCGAGAGCCTGTGCTACCTGGTTTTCCTGCGGACAGGCGCTGGGGAGAACCGCTGAACTCGACGCCGAGCCCGGCCCGCGGCGCCGACCTGGTCCTCGGGGAATGCTCTTTGCGTTGTCTCCTGCCGTCGAACCCGGTAAACTAATCTTTACGTTCGGCGAGTCTTCTGCCGCCGGGCAACATCCCGCGGAATTTAGCCCGAGGGCTGAATCGCGACACTCTCGGAGTCACGTCATGGCACAGGTTTGTGATATTTGCGGCAAAGGGCCGCAGTTCGGCAACAATATCTCTCACGCCCACAACATCACGCGGCGGCGTTGGAACGTCAATCTTCACCCCGTGAAGGCCAAAGTGAACGGCGGCGCCAGGCGTCTGCGCGTCTGCTCCAGCTGTCTCAAGGCCGGCAAAGTCGCCAAAGCGTAAGCGTTCATCCTCTCCGCATCCGGTTCTCTAAGCCGTCGAATTTGCTGGCTCAGCAGTGCTGTCGACCGCTAGCATGGGGGGAATGTTGACCCCGCTCGAACCGTCAGCAGACTCTGGGCAAGGTCGGCTTCGCTCTACTCACTTGCTGCTCCTGGCTTTGCTGCTTGGCTGCGTGGTCGTGCTTTCGTACGTTCAGCTCCGGGAGGTTGGGCGCATCATTCCCGCCAGCTGGTCCGATCTGTATCCGCAGTGGGCGGCGTCGAAGGCGGCGCTGCATGGGGAGAATCCATATTCGGACGCGGTGACCCAGGAGATCCAGCGCGGCTTTTACGGCCGCGTACTGGTGCCTGGCGATACATTCGACCTGCAGAACTTTGTCTATCCCGCGCACCTGATTTTTCTTCTCGCGCCGTTCACCGGCCTTCCCTGGACGGTGGTGCGGATCCTGTTCACGGTGCTCGCGCCGCCCGTCATCGCAGCGACGGTATGGGCCTGGTTCGAGGTCCTGGGCCTGCGGCTCGATCGTACCCACAAAATGGCGGCGATCGGTTTGACCCTCGTCTGCTGGCCGGCATTCTGGAGTTATCAGCAACAGCAGCCCTCGGTGTATGTGATCGCCATGCTCGCCTTTGCGCTTCTGTTGTTCCGTCGAGGATGGGACCTGGGCGCGGGTCTGCTGCTCGCGTTTGCTACTGTTAAGCCGACTCTGGTCGCGCCGCTGGTCCTTTGGCTGCTCCTGGTGGGTGTCGCTCAGCGCCGCTGGCGTTTCGTTGGGGCGACTCTCGTCTGCACGTCGGTCCTTCTCATCGGCGCTGAGTTCCTCGTGCCCGGCTGGATCGGGACGTGGATCAATATTTCGAGAGTCTATTCGCAGGATCCGCGCAAGACGATTCTGCTGGTGAAGGTGTTCGGACAAACGCTCGGGATTGCCGCAACTCTGGCGATGCTGGGTGTCATGGGTCTCCGGCTCTGGAAGACTCGTTATGCAAGGCCGCAAGATTCCGATTTCGGTCAGGCGATCAGCATGATCCTCGCGGCCACGTTATGCATCATCCCAACGACCAAATGGATGATCTACAACGATCTGCTGCTGGTGCCCGCGATCCTCCTTCTAACAATCGCCGGACCGGTTCGCTCGTACGCGAAGCCACTCGTGGCTCTTGCGATTCTGGCCTTCTGCATCTCGTACGTGGTCACACCGGTTTGCGCCGCCGCGAGTTTGGCGGTGGGCTACGCGCCGTTTCTGGCAGTTGTGCCATTCTTCGCAAACTTTTCCCTTCCCATCGCAGTGCTGGCCGCGACCCTGACCCTGCGCGGCGGCCCGATCGCTACTTTTTCTCAAAACCCAGCGACGCCGAATTGATGCAGTAGCGCAGGCCGGTCGGCTGCGGCCCATCAGGGAAGATGTGGCCTAAGTGGCCGCCGCAGCGAGCGCAGGTGGCTTCGATCCGCCGCATCCCGTAGCTCGTGTCTTCATGCGTCTCGACCGCGCCGGGGCTCGCCGGCGTCCAGAAGCTGGGCCAGCCGCTGCCCGACTCGAATTTCGTGTCGGAGGAGAACAGCTCGGCTCCGCAGGCGACACAGTGGTACATGCCGCTCTCGTGATTTTGATAGAGCGCGCCGGTGAAGGCCGGCTCCGTGCCCTTCTGCCGGACGACACGGTACTGTTCCGGCGTGAGCTGCGCGCGCCACTCGGCGTCGGTCTTCTCAATTTTGTTGGCGGCTTTGGTGTCGGTCATGGGGAATCTCCTCTTCCGTTCGATGACGGGCCTATCCGACGGTTGCGATCACTTCGATTTCAACGAGCGCGTCCTTGGGAAGACGGGCTACTTCCACGGTGGAGCGGGCCGGTTTCACCACGCCTTCCGGCGCGAGATACGTCGCGTAGACGGCATTCATGGCGGCAAAATCGTTCATGTCCTTGAGAAATACGACCGTCTTGACGACGCGGGCGAGGTCGGTGTCCGACGCTGCCAGCACGGCCTTCAGGTTTTCGAGGACGCGCGTGGTCTGCTCGGCGATGCTGCCTGCGACCAGCTGGCCGGATGCGGGATCGAGGGCGACCTGGCCCGAGGTGTAGACCAGGTTGCCGATGCGCACGGCCTGCGAATAGGGCCCGATGGCTCCGGGAGCATGGGGCGTAGAGACCGCTGATTTCTGCGAATCGTTCATGCCTTTGATTCTGCCGAGTTGGAGCGGCGCAAAGCAAATGATGCGCTCGGGCGCTGTGGCAGGATAAAATCAAAGACGCTCCGATGAAAAATGTAGTTTCCAGGATGATGAGGCCGGGCATCGGCCTGGCGTGTCTCTTCTGCCTCGCAACGGCTTTGCCGGCGCAAACGGCGGCGAACCAGCCCTCCACCACTCCACCGGCGCTTCCGGCGGCGACTGCGAACCCTGCACCGGCGCCGGGTGGCGGCGACGACAGTACCCAGACGCTGAAGGTGAGCGTCAACGAGGTCTACCTTGTCTTCGCGGTGACCGACCGGCATGGCCACTTCATTCGCGATTTAAAGCAGAGCGACTTCGCGCTGCTCGACGATCACAAGGCACCCGCGCAGGTGTACAGCTTCACGCAGCAGACCAACTTGCCGCTGCGCGTCGGGATCCTGATCGACACCAGCACCTCGATTCGCTCGCGCTTCCAGTTTGAGCAGCAGGCGGCCCAGTCGTTTCTGCTGCAGATTCTGCGTCCCGCGTCGGACAGAGCCTTCATTGAAGGTTTCGACGTGACGCCCGATTACCGGCAGGACTGGACGAACGACGTGGATGCGCTGACCCGCGGCATTGACGCGCTGCGGCCTGGCGGCGGCACCGCGCTCTATGACGCCGTCTACAGCGCGTGCCGAGACAAGCTGCTGACAGCGCGCGGACAGGAACCGGTGCGCAAGGCCATTGTGCTGGTGAGCGATGGCGACGACGACCAGAGCCATGCCCTTCTGGACGACGCCGTCAAGGAATGCCAACGCGCCGACACGAATATTTACGCCATCAGCACGAACGTGAGCCCGAGCCGGGACCGAGGCGACGACATCCTGCAGAAGATGGCCATCGCTACGGGCGGCAAGGCCTTTTTCCCGTTGAATATCGAAGATATGCCGGTGAGCTTCCAGGCGATCCAGGACGAGCTGCGCAGCCAATATGCGCTGGTCTACAAGCCGGCGGACTTCAAGGCCGATGGATCGTTCCGGCCCATTTATTTGTTCTGTCTCGACCGGCGCTACGCGGTGCGCGTGCGCGAGGGGTACTTCGCGCCCAACGGGTAAGCTTCGTTCATGCTCGTGTGAACCGCGGCGGGAGCTTCAGCGCGACACGCCGACGAAGCGGTCATGCGCCGAGTCGGAAGGGTGGCTATGGCACCGGACGGCGTCATTTCCTTAAACTTCGCAGGAGTCGTGCCGGCTGATCGCGAAGCGGGCATGCGGAGGTGCGCATGACTGCCTCGTCCAGGGTTTGGGTGAGCCTTAGAGCCGCTGGCAAGCTGTTGCCCGGGGCCGCCCTGCTTGCTGCAAGCGGAGCGCTGTTCCAGGCAACTGCGGCCCCGAACGCCGCGCGTACGCCGATCCTCCTGGAACTTTTTACCTCAGAGGGCTGCTCCAGCTGTCCGCCGGTCGACAACTGGGTGGCGCAGATGGATGCGGCGCAGCCGGTGGCTGGGGCGGAGATCATCATCCTCAGCGAACACGTGGATTATTGGGATCATGATGGCTGGAAGGACCCATTCTCGTCGGCGGCGGTGACCAGCCGCCAGCAGGGCTATCAGCACATGCTGGGGCTGAGCGATGTCTACACGCCGCAGCTCATTGTGGATGGATCAGCGGAGTTGAAGCCCGCCAACGGGCAGGAGGTCAGTGCAGCTTTCGAGAAAGCCGCAGCGACGCCGATGATCCCGGTGCGAATCGACTCCGCAGCACTAGGTGGCGGCTCGCTGACGGGGCGCATCGACGCCGATGGCAGCGCGCAAAAGAAGAACGCGGATGTGTTCGTCGCCGTCGCGCTCGACAAGACGCTGACCGACGTGCTGGCCGGCGAGAACGACGGCAAGAAGCTCACGAACGTTGCGGTTGTGAAAGAGATGGTGAAGGTGGGCAAGCTGGAAAAGGGCAAGAGCTTTGACCAGCCCTTCTCGGTCAAGCTGTGGCCTGACGCCGATCCCGCCAACCTGCGCGTCATCGCATTTGTGCAGGAATCGGGCCCCGGGAAAGTGGTTGGCGCTGCGATGACGAAGGAGATTGGGAAGCAGTGAGGCGCATTCAGCCTCTCAGCAAATCTTCCAGGGCCGACTCATCGATCACCTTCACACCGAGTTCCTTCGCTTTATCCAGCTTCGAACCAGCCTCTTCGCCAGCCACGACGTAGTTTGTTTTTTTGCTCACCGAGCCGGAGACGCGGCCGCCCGCCGCTTCAATCCTTGCCTTCGCGTCTTCGCGCGACAGGTTGGGCAGCGTGCCGGTGAGCACGAAGGTCAGGCCCTCGAGTTGAGACGACTTCTTGCGCTTCTCCGCTGTCATCGTCAGCCCGGCGCGCTCCAGCTTGTGCACCAGCTCGCGGTTGCGCGCTTCGTCGAAGAACTCGCGGATGGCCTGCGAGACGCGCGGGCCGACCTCGTTCACCCGCTCCAATTCTTCGGCGCTCGCGGCCATCAGGCCTTCCATCGAGCCGAACTCCTCGGCGAGCAACTGGGCGGTGCGCTCGCCGACGAAGCGAATCCCCAGGCCGTAGAGAACGCGATTCAGGGGCGCCTTCTTTGACGCTTCAATCTCTGCGAGGAGATCCCTGCGCTCCTTGGGTCCAACGAGCGCCTGGGTGCGCGTCTTCTCCTCGCCGGTCTTCCTGTCTTTCGTGACAACTTCGTGCTGCAGGGTCGCCAACTGCTCGTCGGTCAGCGAATACAAATCGGCGATGCTGCGCACCAGTTTGCGTTCGAGCAGTTGCGCGACCACGGCTTCGCCCAGTCCCTCAATGTTCATCACTCCGCGCGAAGCGAAGTGGAGCAGGCTGCCGGTGAGGCGCGCAGGGCAGTCGACGTTGACACAGCGATAATCGACCTCGCCCTCGGTGCGGACGATCTCGCTGCCGCAGTCGGGGCAGTGGGTGGGGAAGTGGAAATGCTTGTGGCCGCGCGGATGCTCCTTATCCTCCACCACCTCGACCACCTTGGGGATGACGTCGCCGCCGCGCTCGACTTTGACGAAATCGCCGATGAGCAGACCGAGCCGCTCGATCTCGTCGGCGTTGTGCAGCGTGGCGCGGCTCACCGTGGTGCCTCCGATCGAAACCGGCGTGAGCCAGGCGACCGGCGTCAACTTACCCGTTCGCCCCACTTGCACGCGAATGTCCTCGACCTTCGTGATGCCGCCGCGGGCGGTGAATTTGAACGCGCAGGCCCAGCGCGGCGCGCGGCCGGTGTAGCCCAGGCGGCGCTGCACCTCGACGGAATTCACCTTGATGACGACGCCGTCGATTTCGTAACCGAGATCGGCACGATTTTTCTCGGCGCGCTCGATGAAGGCAAGCACCTTGTCGATGCTGGGCATCGCTTCGCGGTGGGGATTCACGCGGAAGCCCGCCGTGGTGAGAGCGTCCAGCGCTTCAGCCTGTTCCGGCAGCAGGTCTTCGCCGCGCTCGTTGAGCAGGAAATAGGCGTAGAAATCCAGCCGCCGCTGCGCGACGATATTCGGTTCGAGGGTGCGGATCGTCCCGGCCGCGTAGTTCCGCGGATTGGCCGCCGGCGCCAGTCCCTGCGCCTCGCGCTCGGCATTGGCCTTCTGAAACGCTGCCAGCGGCATGACCACTTCGCCGCGCACTTCAAAGGTCTTTGGCATTTTGGCTTTGTGCAGCTTCGCTGCTGCGATCGACAGGGGAATCGAGCGGATGGTGCGGACATTCGTCGTCACATCCTCGCCGGTTGTGCCATCGCCGCGCGTCAGGCCGCGCTCCAGATGCGCCGCGCCATTCGATGCCGCCCGGTACTGCAGCGCCATGGAGATGCCATCCATCTTGTACTCGCAGACGTAACCGATCTCCGCGTTCGCGCCGGCCAGCGCATGCACCCGCCTGTCCCAGTCGCGCAGCTCCTCTTCGCTCATCACGTTGTCGAGCGAGAGCATGGGCCGGGAGTGCGCGACCTTCGGGAATCCCTCTTTGGGCTTGCCGCCCACGCGCTGGGTGGGCGAGTCGGGGGTCACCAGGGCGGGATGCTCGCCCTCCAGCCGCTTCAGCTCGCGCATCAGGTCGTCGAACTCGGCGTCGGAGATGGAGGGCTGGTCGAGCACGTAATACAGGTGCTCGTGGTGGCGGATTTTCTCGCGCAGGGCTTCGATTCGGTGAGCCGGGTCGGTCATTCTCCGACCATGGTAAGCGAATCGCAAACCATGGCGGAAGCAGCCGCGGGACACTTCAGCCAGCGCATCTGCCGCCAGGTCCGCAATCCTCGGAATGAATCCCTATGGCTTCAGATCGATATAGCGGCTCTGCACCAGGCCCACGATATCGCCATATTGGGGATCGAGCCCCTTGTGCAGCGCGGCGTACCACACGCCGTCGCCCGTCAGGTGGGAGTCAGGACCCTTCCATTTGGGGTCGATCATCCACTTCAGATAGGAAACGGAGGGGTCGGGCGCTCCGGAGACCTGGACGACGCGGCACGTGCCCCCGACGGAAAGCTGGCTGTCGGTCACCACGTGCGGGTCGTTCGTGAAAATGTAGGTGACCGCCTTGCTTTGGGCGTCCCAGGCGACAATGAAGCGGATTTTGTCGATTTCAACCTGGGCGCAGGGATCCTTATGACCGGGGCCGGTTTCGCATTCCTTGTTGTGCTTATCGGCAGCGATCACGGAATCCGGCACAGGAGAGCCGAGTTGCGGCATACCGCTCAGTTGGGCGTGAGCGGGCTGGGAAACCAGAGACAGGGCGGTGACTACCAGGGCAGCGAGCAAGGTGAGCTGGAATTTCATAGCAATCCATAGCCCCCAAAAGTAAGTTTTGAGCAAAATTGTACTGCGCAAAATGGCGCTGGCAACAGCGTCATGAGACGCAAATGAAGATTTTTTGCGCTCTCCGGGGCGAAGCGAGGCTCCAGGAACTCGGGCGCGCCGGACAGGCGCACTCTGCATAGGCAATGTCCAATCGGCTGCGGCTCGTCACCCGCTGGATATAATCCCCTCGATGGAAAAACATCTTCTGGATGAGCTGGCCCGCCGCAACAGGCTGGCTGAAGAGGGCGGCGGCCATGAGCGACGCGAACGGCAGCGGCGTGAAGGGAAGCTGAACGCGCGCGAGCGCATCGAGCTGCTGCTGGACGACGGCAGCTTTGAGGAAACCGACCGCCTGGTGACGCATCGCTGCACGGATTTTGGGATGGCGGAGAAGCGCATCCCCGGCGACGGCTTCGTCACCGGCTACGGGCGCATCGAAGGCCGGACGGTGTTCGTCTTCGCACAGGATTTCACCGTTTTTGGCGGTTCGCTCTCCGAAACCAACGCCGCCAAGATTGTGAAGCTGATGGACACCGCCATGCGCGTCGGCGCTCCGGTGATCGGACTCAACGACTCGGGCGGCGCACGCATTCAGGAAGGCGTGGTGTCGCTGGCCGGATACGCGGACATCTTTCTGCGCAATACGCTGGCCAGCGGAGTGGTGCCGCAGATTTCGGCGATCCTCGGCCCCTGTGCCGGCGGCGCTGTGTATTCGCCCGCGATTACCGACTTCACGCTGATGGTCGACAAGACCTCCTACATGTTTGTGACGGGGCCCGATGTCATCAAGACCGTGACGCATGAAGACGTGACCAAGGAGAAGCTGGGCGGGGCGACCACCCACAATGAGATCTCCGGAGTCGCGCACTTTATGGCGCACGACGATGCCGAGTGCCTGGTCATGATTCGGGAACTGCTCAGTTTCCTGCCCTCCAATAACCTGGAAGACCCACCGCGGCGCCCCTGCGTCGATCCACCGGATCGGGCGGATCGCGAGCTGGACTCCCTCGTGCCGGCCGAATCCAATCAGCCGTACGACATCAAGCTGGCCATCGAGCGCATCGTCGACGACGGTTATTTTTTTGAGGTGCACGAGCACTTCGCGAAGAACATCATTGTGGGCTTCGCGCGCATGAATGGCCGGCCGGTGGGCATCGTAGCGAATCAACCGGCGTTTCTGGCGGGCGTGCTCGACATCGATGCCAGCGTGAAGGGCGCGCGTTTCGTGCGCTTCTGCGACGCGTTCAACATTCCGCTCATCACGCTGGAAGACGTGCCGGGGTTTCTGCCCGGGACCCAGCAGGAGTACGGCGGGATTATCAAGCACGGGGCAAAGTTGCTGTTCGCGTTTGCCGAAGCGACGGTGCCAAAGATGCTGGTGATTACGCGCAAGGCATACGGCGGCGCGTACTGCGTCATGAGTTCGAAGCACATTCGCACCGATGTGAACCTCGCGTGGCCAACGGCGGAGATTGCCGTCATGGGGCCGGAGGGGGCGGTGAACATCGTCTATGGGCGGGAGCTGGCCGAGGCCGTGCGCCAGGCCGAGGCGGCGGCGATCGAAGTGGGGGAAAGCGGCCTGACCGAGCAGCGCAAAGCCGATGTGCTGGCCGAGGCGCGGGCTGACCGGGTGCATCAGTTCCGCGAGCAGTTTGCCAACCCCTACGTCGCTGCGGAGCGCGGCTATGTGGATGCCGTGATTCTGCCGCACCAGACCCGGCAAAAGCTGATTGCGGCGCTGGAAATGCTCGATGGCAAACGCGACCGGAATCCCCCGAAAAAGCACGGGAATATTCCGCTGTAGGAGGGGCGGGTCAGCGGGTCAGCCGGTCGGCAAGCCGGCGAGGCCCCGACCGCAATATTGTGTCCTGTTTAACGGGGACATCCAACAACGCACCATGTCTCAAACGGCTGACGGCCTCGCGGAACGGACCCGCCAGGCGGCTGACTTGCTGACCAGCGTTCGTCGGTTTGCGATAGCATGGCGGCTACATCCAGGAGGACTGCGATGGCTTCCCCCAATCCCAGGCGCACAGCACTAGCGCGGTCAGAACGAGCCGAACCCAAAAACGCTCGCCATATCGCCAGAACCGATCCGCAACACGTCATCAGCGTTTCGCTGATCGTGAAACGGAAGAACGCGCTCGATCTGCGCTCGCTGGGCGGGCGAAAACTTTCGCGCGAGGAATTCGACGAGCGCTATGCAGCCGATCCGGCTGCGTTCCAGGCGCTGAGGGATTTCGCGCACCAGCACGGCCTCGCCGTTGATGAATCGGCATCCAGCCTGTCACGCCGCACCCTGGTGTTGCGGGGAACAGCGCAGGCCATGGAACGCGCCTTTGGCGTCGAGCTGCACGATTATGAGGAAGGCGAGTCGCCCGTTTCCGGACCACCGCGCGTCCCAAAGGGTCGCCGCTTCCATGCCTTCATCGGCCAGGTATCGCTGCCGGAGACGCATGCTGGGCTGGTGGATGCGGTGCTGGGCCTGGACGCACGGCCGGTAGCGAAGCCGCACTTTCGATTGCGGAGAGACCTGAGCAGCAGTGCAACCCCGACGGCGCAACAGGGGCAGGCGCAGCCCTTCAATCCTCCGCAGGTCGCCCAGCTTTACGACTTCCCGGCCAGCATCAACGGCAGCGGGGAAACCATTGCCATTCTCGAGCTGGGCGGCGGCTACAACACCAGCGATCTGGATACGTATTTTTCAGGCCTGGGTCTGGCGGTTCCGACCGTGGTGGCGGTTTCTGTCGATGGGGCGACGAATGCGCCCAGCACGCCGGACAGCGCCGACGGGGAAGTGGCGCTCGACATGCAGGTGGCTGGATCGATCGCGCCCGGGGCGAAAATGGCGGTTTATTTCGCGCCGAATACCGACCAGGGATTCATCGACGCCATCACGACGGCGGTGCACGACACGACGAATAACCCCTCGGTTCTGTCGATCAGCTGGGGAGGGCCGGAGTCGAGCTGGGCGCAGGCCTCGATGACGTCGCTCGACGACGCGTGCCAGTCCGCGGCGGCGCTCGGTGTCAGCATCACCGTTGCCGCCGGCGACGACGGCTCATCCGATGGTGTCAGCGACGGGCAGAACCACGTCGACTTTCCGGCATCGAGCCCGCATGTGCTGGCCTGCGGCGGCACGGAACTGATCGGCAGCGGCACGACCATCCAGGCGGAGACGGTGTGGAATGACGGCTCGCAGGGTGGTGCCACTGGCGGAGGATACAGCACGGTCTTTCCTGTCCCAACCTGGCAGCAGGGGGTGTCGGGCTTCAGCGGGACCGGCCGAGGCGTGCCCGATGTGGCCGGAGATGCGGCGCCGGAGAGCGGGTACAACATCCTCGTCGATGGCGAGCAGGAGGTGGTGGGCGGCACCAGCGCCGTGGCTCCGCTTTGGGCGGCGCTGATTGCGCTCATCAACCAGCAAAAGGGTTCGCCGGTCGGGTTCGTCAACGCGACGCTTTACGGAGACGCTGCCGACTTCCATGACATCACGCGGGGGAATAACGGATCGTATGCGGCGGGGCCTGGCTGGGATCCATGCACCGGGCTTGGTTCGCCCAATGGGACGGAAATCGCAGAAGCGCTGATTCAGGGATGAGCGCGCCGAGTCAGGAGCTTGCCATTTACCCCAATTAGCGTTACGCTAACGGGCGTAATATGGCTAATCCAGAAAACCCCTTCATCTTCGGCGAGATCATCGAGGAGCCGAACTTCGTCGACCGGAAGATCGAACTCGCCCAGATCGTTCGCGATCTGGCCGATGGGCAAAAGGTTTTTCTGCTCTCTCCCCGGCGCTTCGGAAAGAGCTCGCTGGTCGCGCTGGCGCTGCTCCGGCTGCAAAAGAGGCACATCCGCACGGTGAGCCTTACGGTCAGCAGCTATTCGAGCTACACCCAGTTCCTCGAGAAATTTGCCGAGAAGGTGCTGCGCGCCGCCGGACCATGGGACCGGGTGAAGGAGTGGGTGGCGCGATTCGGCCGCAATGTCAAACCGGATATCAACTTCAATATGGCTTCGGGGGATGTGAGCCTCTCGCTGAGCAGGGGAGCCGGCTTCGACCCCACGCCGATCGCGCCGGAAGTGTTTGCCCTGCCCGGTGAATTAGCCAGAAATGGCGGCTTTCGCATGGCCATTTGCCTCGACGAGTTTCAGGCCATTGCGGCGTTCGACAGCGGAACGGTGGAGAATGTCATTCGAAATCAGGCGCAGGAGCAGCGCGAGGTCGGCTATGTCTTCGCCGGATCGCAGCCTTCGCTGATGCGCGAGATGCTCTCGGCGCGCCGGCCGTTTCACAAGGCAGGGCCGCAGATGTTTCTCGACAAGATTCCAGCGGCTGACTGGAAAAGCTGGATCAGGCGGCAGTTTGCCCGGCGCGACCGGCGCCTCGATGAACGGGCAATGGATGCGTTGCTGACGACGGCGGATCTGATCCCGTACGACGTGCAGCGCATGGCTCATGAACTTTGGGACGAAGCGGAGCTGCGCGACAAGCGGGAACTGGATGTCGAGGATGTGCGCCGCGTGACGGATCGTCTCATTGCCGGCCAATCCACGTATTACGAGCTGATCTGGGAGCAGCTCTCGGCGGCCCAAAAAGCGGCTCTGCAGGCGATCGCCGCGCGAGGAGCGGCAGAGATTTACGCCGAGGCCGTGCGCAGCGAATTTCGGCTCGGTCCGGCTTCAACCGTACAAAAAGCGCTGCAGTCTCTGGACGCGAAAGACATCCTCGATCGCTATCAGGATCGCTGGTTTTTTGTCGATCCGCTTTTTCCTTGCTGGATCAGACAAAAAGCAGCTTGATATCGCGCGGAACGGCTGTTGTGGATCAGACCGGGCTGCGTGGGATCAGTACACTTCGCGATGGAACAGCTCGTCTTTTTCCTCGCAGGGCGAGCAGACGCAGCCGACCGCGCAACCCACCAGAATGGCCACGCCCAGCGTGATGAGCACGGCGGGCAGATAGCTGCTGATCTCGGAAAGATGAGCCAATATTTCGTGCATATTCAGGGGTCCCATAGCCGTTACCCGTATAGTTAGAAACCTGAATCCCGATTCGGGTTTGCTGCATCGCGGGGAGGCGACACCATCATCGCAAATTTTGGGTTGCCCAGGGAATACCTTTTCCTGGGGTGACGGCGATTCACCAAAGGTGGGATATGCGGGGGAGAGTCTGTTTCCCTGACCTCTGATGTTGAAACCGTCGAACCTATTGAAATGAAGCGTTTTAGCTGTGGAAAAGGCGCATCAGGCCGGCTGCTGGCAAATCGGGAACTGCAAACGCCCGGTCGTCTCCCAGGGCGCGCGCCAGCGCTTCCGCGGCAAGATTTCCACTGCGCGCTGCGCCCTCCATGGTGGCCGGCCAGCCGGTCGCGGTCCAGTCGCCTGCAAGGAAGATCCCAGGCCATGGGCTGATCGCCGACGGACGGAAGCGGTCGAGCCCGGGGCGGATGGAATAGGTCGCGCGGACTTCTTTCACGACCGCCGACTTGACCAGATGAGCGGAGGCGACGGCAGGGAAGAACAGAGCCAGCTCGCGCAGTGCAAGATCGATGATCTCCTGGCGTGCAATGGGCACCAGCGATTTCGAGGCGCTCACGACCAGTTCCAGGTAACTGCCCTCAGCAGTGCGATGAGTCGGCTGCAGGCGCGACTTGTTGAACATCCACTGGATCGTTGTGTCGAGCAGCACTGCGTGATCGAGATCGGTAATGGGGCGGTCAAACCACAGATGAATGCCGGTGATGGGCGAGTGTTCGAACTGGGCAAGCTCCGCCGCCAGGATCTCGGCCGCCTCATTGTGAGGCAATGAGGGAAGCAGCGCGGCCATGGCCTCGAAGGAGAGCGCAAGGACGACGGCGTCCGCGGACCAGGATCGATCGCCAGCTCGCACCAGCCAGCCATTGCCGGAGGGCGCAATGCCGTCCACGCTGGCGCGGAGTGAAACTTCACCGCCATGCGCGCGCAGATGGCCGGTGGCGAGCCCGTAGAGTTCGCTGAGCGGGATGGCGGGGATGCCCATACGCCCCGCCTGCGGTGACAGCAGAAACGATTCCCGAAACACCTTGGCGGCGTAGTGGACCGAGATCCGGTCCAGGTCTTCGTTCAGAGTGCTCACCAGGACGGGCTTCCAAAACCGGTCGATCGCGCGCTGCGTCTGGCCGTGACGGTGCAGCCAATGCGCGAAGTCTTCGTCGGTATCGGCCGGCAGGCCGCGCAGAAACGAAGAAAGGCCGCGGGCAATGGCGAGCTTGTCGGCGAGAGAAAACGCGGGAGCGCGGAGAAACGCGAGCGTGGAGTGGAACGGCGCGGGCCAAGTCCCTGGCTCGATCACACTTGTTTTTCCGCCTGGCGCGAGAAAGGTAAAGCGGTCGTACCACCGGATGGCATCGGCCGCACCCAGCCGGCGGTAAAGATCGATGAGGGCCGTACAGCGTCCAATGAGCACGTGCTGGCAGTTGTCGATCACCTCGCCTGTGCCGGGATGCTCGTAGGAAGACGCGCGGCCGCCGAGAAACGGCCGCCGTTCGAGGAGCTGAACGCGATAACCGGCGTCTGCAAGAGAAGTAGCTGCCGTCAAACCGGCGACGCCGCCACCCACCACGATGACGGAACGGCTTACGGGATGAGTCATTGCCCGCTGCGCCTCTTCGCGCGGTTGCGTGCCACCTGACCGAGCCCGCGCAACAGAATGGCCACTCGGGTGGACAGCGGCACGCTGACCCGTTGGGAGAAGACGTCGTAGTTGCGCCGCTCAATGCGCCGCAGCAGGCGGTGGTAGATGGTGATCAGCACCCAGAGCGCGGGCCGCGCATCCGCATCGATGAGCGGCAGCAGGGCCCGTCCCGACTGGTAGTAGTCTTCCGCGCGTTTGGCGAGGCTCTCCAGCAGCGCCCGCTGGTTCAGCGTGAGCTGACTGCCGTCGCGCACCGCCGCGAGCCGCTCGATGCGTACGCCGTAATGGGCCAGCGATTCGAGGGGCACGTAAATGCGCCCGCGCTCGGCATCATCGCGCACATCGCGCAGAATGTTGGTGAGCTGGAAAGCGACGCCGGTGTCTTCCGCCAGCGCCTCGGCGCGCGGGTCGCTGTAGCCGAAGATGCGAATGCAAACAAGACCCACCACAGACGCGACGTAGTAACAGTAGCGGCGCAGGTCCTCGAAAGTAGCGTAGGTATCCCAGGGCCGCGGTTCGGCCGCCTCGCCGTAGGCCGCTTTTTCCGCGGTGGTGATGTCCAGGTCCATGGCGGTTCCCTGGACCAGCTGATCGAGCAACTCAAGCGGAATGTTGAAGCGCCTGCGCGCATCGGCCAATGCGATAAAAACCGGATCGGAAGTAGGTTCGCCGGTGGCGGCGCGGTGCCACGCATCGAGCCACGCGGCCAAATCGGCGCGGCGCTGCTTGCGGGTGCGCGCGTCATCGTCGGCCACGTCATCGGCATGGCGCATGAACGCGTAGACCGCGCAGATGGCCTGCCGTTTGGGGCGCGGCAGGGCGAGAAAAGCGTAGTAGAAGTTTTTCGCCTCATGCCGGGCGATCTGGATGCACGCCTCGTAGGCTGCGGCCGTTTTTGCATTCACAGGAGACTGCCCTGGGTCGGACGGTCGAGCGCTCAAGCGGCTGGCCTCGCAGCGGCACCCGCGGCGAAGAGCCGGCGCGATAAGGCCCGCAGCAGCAGCGCCACCTTGCGCGGCTTCGAAATCGAGGGCCGCGCGCCGAGCACGTCGTAATCCTGGCGCTCGATGGCACGCAGAATCTCGAGTCCGCCGCGCGAGAAAAGATCCAGGTCCATGGCGAGTGCGCGGTCCACCATGCCGATGAGCGGCATTCCGGCGTGGAATATGCGCCGCGCATAATCCACTTCGTGCTGCATCAGATCGCGGAACTGCGGTGTGAAGCGGTTCTGCCCGATCATCGCTTCATCGACGCCAAAACGGTCCATATCTTCGCGGGGAAGATAAATACGACCTTTGGCATAGTCCACGAGCACATCCTGCCAAAAATTGGCGAGCTGGAGCGCCGAACACGTGTGATCCGAAAGCGCAAACCGTTCCGCATCGCGGTAGCCGGAGGCGTACAGCACAATGCGGCCCACGGGGTTTGCCGAGTAGCGGCAGTAGCCGAGTACATCCCGCATGGTGGCAAAGCGGGTCACCGTCTGGTCCTGGCGAAACGCGACCAGCAGGTCCGCGAATGGATCTTTGGGGATCTCGCAGATACGGATCGTTTCCGCAAGCGCGACGAACACCGGATGGCGAGCCTCGCCGCGATAGCAGGCGTCCAGCTCAGCGCCCCACAGATCGAGGAGTGCCAGCGCAGCTTCGGGGTCACCCACTTCGTCGCCGAGATCGTCGGAGACGCGGCAGTAGGCGTAGATGGCGTGGAAGTGCGGACGCAGCCTCGCCGGCAGGAACCAGGTAGCCACGTGAAAATTCTCGTAATGCGTCTCGGCCAGACGCCGGCACCACGCGCGCGCCTCGTCGAGCGCAGGCGGCTTGTCTGGAATGCGATACTCTGCCGGGAGCGCGGCCCAGCCTCTGGCAATCCGCTCGTGCTGTGCTGCGTCCACCGTCATGCTGACGCTATTGTGAGCCCCACGGGATGATGGCCGTCTTGATTTCGCCGGCACGATTCATCAGCTGGCGGAAGACCCGGTTGAGTTCAGAGAGGGGAGCGCGGCTGGTAATGGTGTCGCTGCAGCGGAATTTGCCGCTGACGATCAGGTCGAACGCCTTGCGGGCCGCCGCCGGCGTGTGGTGAAAGCTGGCGTGCAGTGTGATGTTGTTGTAATGCAGCCGATTTGTGTCGAGCTCGACCTTCGTGCCGGCTGCACATCCGCCGAAAAAGTTCACCGTGCCGCCTTTACGCACCATGTCGACGGCCCACTGCCAGGCGAGCGGCGTGGCGACCGCTTCCACGGCGACATCGACGCCGCGGCTCTGGGGCGTGAGCGCGCGCACGGCTGCGATGGAATCGGGCGCAGCTGTAATCTGCACGACCTCCGACGCGCCGAAGGTGCGGGCCGCCGCTACCTGCTCATCGCGCTTGACGACCGCGATCACGCGCAGCCCCGCAAGCTGAGCGACGTGCATGAACATCAGGCCAATCGGCCCGGCGCCAATGACGGCGATCGTGTCGCCGGAACGCGGCTGGCATTCATCGAGCCCGCGCACCACGCACGCCAGAGCTTCGGTGAGTGCCGCATGCTCGAACGGGATGCCTGCCGGGATGCGCAGCGTGTTTTTTGCGACAATGCGCCTGGGGATCAGCAGATACTGCGCGTACGCGCCGTTATTGAACAGCAGGTTGTCGCACAGATTTTCCTGATCGCGCCGGCAGAAGTAACACTCGCCGCACGGCGCTGAATTGAGCGCAACGACCCGGTCGCCCGGCTTGAATGCTGCGACCCCTCGGCCCACTTCGTGCACGGTGCCGGCCAGCTCGTGTCCAAACGGAATCGGCGGCTTCAGCATGCGCGCATGGTAGCCGCGGCGGTAGACTTTGAGGTCAGTGCCGCAGGTGAGCGCGGCATGCACGCGCACAACCATCTCCCCCCTGCCCGCGCGGGGCATCGGAACCCGCTCGATGCGCAGGTCCTCCCGGCCGTGGAGCACGGCGGCTGTCATTTGCGCTGCCATCCTTACCATTGTCTCAAAACGGCGACTTTACGGATGGATGAAAACTTTCATGGACGCGGCCGTCGGGTTCGATGCCACGCGAATCGCCTCCACGGCCTCCTCGAGCGGGAAGCGATGCGAGATGAGGGGCGTGAGGTCAAAACCGCTGCGATAGCCGTCAAAAACCAGAGTCTCGACGTCGGGCTCGATCTCAAACGACGAGCTGTAGGAGCCCAGCAGGGTTTTCTCGTCCATGCAGACGACGGCCGGATCGAAGGTAGCCTCGCCGTGCTGCGTTTGCGCAAAGAACAGCACGCGGCCGCCGGGGCGCGCCGCATCCATGGC
>JBARMS010000276.1:0-1657 GCA_049802575.1 Acidobacteriaceae bacterium
ACTTGAGCGCGAGTTGCTCCGCGAAGTGCGCCGCATCGCGATCCAGGGCGACCACCGCCAGCGTGTGTCCATCGCCCAGCGCCTCGACCAGTTGCGTCGTCGCCGCGCCCCAGTTCTGGCCGCTGTCCACCGCCGCCACGCTCCAGCGCTGCTCCGCGATCGCTGCCCGCACATCTTCGCTCGCCGCCGCTTCTGCTGCACGCGCCCCGAAGATCACGATCCGCGCCGCTCCGGCAATATCGGCGCGCTGCGGCCCCGCATACCCGACGCCATCTTCCCCCACCCGCGCGTAGGGCGAGGGCGGAACAGGTTTCAGCTGATCGCTGACCGCTGATCGCTGATCGCTGGCGCTCATCGTCGCGACCCGATACGTGATCTTCCCCGCATGCACCGTCCCCAAATACATCGGGCTCACATTCTTGTTTAAAGGATCGAAGACCATCGGCCCCGTCACGCCGACATAGCGATACACCTGATCGAGCGCATCCTGGATGCGCGCCCGGTTCAGCCCTGCGCGGCAAATCGACGCGAGCAGCACATTCATCGCGTCGTACGCGAGCGATGCAAATGCCTCCGGCTTCTCGCGGTACTGCGCTGTATACCGCTGCTCGAACCCAGCCCACTGCGCATCGCTCCGCGTCGGGTCGTAGGGATACACCGCCTCGAACCCCTCCGCTGCCGGCCCCGCATCGGCCAGCAGCTCATCGTCCAGCGTCCGATAGCTCCCGAAGACGCGCTCCTTCATCCCCAGCTCGCGCATCTGTTTCAGAATGCCCGCCGCTTCAGCCTCGTCAGCCCACAGCACGATCGCATCGGCCCGCGAATCGCGAATGATCCGGAGCGCCCGCCGGTAATCCGTATCGCCCGGCATGAACTTCTGCTCGATCACCACCGGATGTCCCAGCCGCCGCGCCGCATCCCGAAACTTGACCACGCCCAGCCGCCCGTAGCGGTTGTTCACGCGCAGCAGCGCCGCGCGCTTCAGCCTCAGCTCCGTGAAGATGCGCCGCGCCAGCGTGTAACTCTGCACGCGATCGTCCTGCAGGTCGGTGAAGTACCAGGGAATGTACGTCTCCGGGATGGTCGGGTCCGTCGACGCCGAATTGACGATGGGAATCTCCGCGCGCAGCGCCACTCGCAAAATGATGTGCGTGCTCTCTGAGCTGATGCTCCCAAAGATCGCCCAATCCCCGTCTTCGTAAATCATCTTCACGGCTTCATCCGACGGCGAACCCCAGATCGCCGCATCGGTCGGCCGCTCGCCGTACTCCGCGCCCCGCTGCCAGTTGTTGTAGTCGTCGTGCACCATCAGCCGGAACGGCTTGCCGCCGTACCCGCCGCGCGCGTTCGCCTCCTCCACCGCCAGTTGCGCGCCGTGCAGCATGCGCAGACCGAAGACCTGATCCTCCTGCTTCTCCACCGGACCGAGAAATCCGATCCGCACTTCGCTCACCTCTTTGGGATCGGGAACGTCCCGCGCCGCACCCGAGTAAACATTCGGGTGTGTGTAGTGCGCGTAATAGGGCGTCGCGAATTTGCCGAAAGGCTTCAGGTCCTCCGGCGTTCCCGCATAGGGCGCGACCGTCCGGTCCGGCTGCGCTCCTGGCGGATGCGCCCCGCACGCGCAACCCACTCCCGGCGCCGGCGAACCCGGCCC
>JBARMS010000277.1:0-22849 GCA_049802575.1 Acidobacteriaceae bacterium
GGCCAAAGCAGGGCCGGCGGCGCAGGGAACAGGTGCGGCAAAGCCGACGGCAGGGAAGCCGGCGGCAGGGAAGCCGGGGGTGGCTGTCGAGGGCGCTGTGGCGCGCTTTTGGTCGAAGGTGCACCACCGGTAAGAGCCGGCGACCGATCGGGAGCGGCTCGAGCGAATCTGCGAGGCCCCAGCCTGGCTTTTGCTATACCCTTCTTTTAACAAGCGACGCAGAGAACTCCAGGGATCGGCGAAGATGGCTCGGCGCGCTGCGTTCAGGAGCGAAGACCGTGGACGAGATGGGGCGCGCGCCCGAAACGGCCAGCGAACTCGATTTACTGCATGAGATTGGAAGCCGCATGGCGGCGGCGGACCCGCTGCACGAGGTGCTGGAGCGCGTGATCGAGATGGTGACGGCGGCGGTGCGCTGCGACTCCTGCTTCATTTACGTGCTGGAGAAAGACAAGCTGGTGCTGCGGGCCTCGAAGAATCCCCATGAGGATGTGGTGGATCGGCTGGTGGTCGCGATGGGTGAAGGCGTGACGGGCTGGTCGGCAGAGCAACGGCAGACGGTGGCGCTGGCGTCGCGGGCATGGGCCGATCCTCGGTTTGCGGTATTCGGCAGCTTGCCGGAGGACCGCTTCGAGGCGTTTCTGGCGGTGCCGATCCTGTGCCGGGGGAAGCTGGTGGGCGCGATCAACGTGCAGCACAAGGAAGTGCACAACCACTCGAAGCGCGAGATTCGGCTGATCACGATGATCGGCTACCTGGTGGGCGCCGAGATGGAACTGGCGCGCATGGAGTACGAGAAGTCTCAGCTGACCGATCAGCTGGAAACGCGCAAGGTGATGGAGCGGGCGAAGGGAATTCTGCAGCGCGAACTGGGCATCGACGAGGAAGCCGCGTACCTGATGCTGCAGAAGCAAAGCCGGCAGAAGCGCAAACCTCTGAAGGAGATTGCGGAAGCGATCATTCTGATGGAGGACCTGAAGCGGGGAAAAACGAGGGGCTAAGCGGCGGCTGACGAGAAAACGGCTTGCGGTGCAGGGGCCGGGGAAGAAGCGGCCAGCCCAGGACAGGCCGCGGACACTGTCCGGTTCTGAACAGTGCCCGTGAATTGCGGACAGAACCCGGCTGGGGATGCGGCAGTAAGCCCCGTTTTTTCAAAGAGAAAACTCAGGGGATTTTGGCAGGCGAACTGCGGGTCTTCGGTACACACCTGCATAGGTGTGCCCAGGAGGTCCCATGCTCGCAGAGGTGCGGTACGCCCTTCGCCAACTGAGGAAGTCGCCCGGATTTGCGGCGACTGCGGTGCTGACGCTTGCCCTGGGCATCGGCGCGAACACGGCCATCTTCAGTGTGGTCAACGCGGTGCTCCGGCACCCGGCAGGGGTCGATCACCCGGAACGGATCGCGGTCATCCATGTCCGCTACTCGCAGTTCACTCTCGACGTTCCCAGCGCGTCGGTGCCGACGTACGCGAAAGCCGCCTCGATGCACGACGAGGTGGAAGCGGCGGCGATCGAGCAGGGAGCCAGCTTCAACATCGAGCGCGACGGCCAGGCGGAGAACATTCCGGCGGCGAAAGTTTCGTCACGCTGGTTCGATGTGTATGGAGCACGGCCGATTCTGGGCCGGACGTTCACCGCCGACGAAGATCGGGCCAATGCCGGACCGGTGGTGGTGCTCGGTTACGGCATTTGGCAGCGCGTCTTTGGCGGACGGCAGGATGTGGCGGGGCAGACGCTGCTGCTCGACCAGAAGCCGTATCGCGTAGTCGGCGTGATGCGGAGCGATTTTGCGTGGCCGCGCAAGGCGGAAGTCTGGGTGCCGATCGCGCTGCCGCCCGCCGCGTTTCAGCCCGGCAACATCTTCAACGAGCAGTATTACGCTACGGCGCGGCTGCGCGAAGGCGTATCCATGGAGAGATTCAGCGCATCGCTGGCGACGGCGATGTGGGCGACCCTCCACGGCAACGAGGGGAGATCCTCGTTCGCGAAGAGCGCCGGATGGTCGGTTTATGCGACGCCGCTGACGGAGTTTGCCGCAGGGCCGCTGCGCACGCCGCTCTATGTGTTGTGCGGCGTGGTGGCGCTGGTGCTGCTGATCGCGTCAGCGAATGTGGCGGGTCTGCTGCTGGCGCGGGCTTCGGCGCGCAGCCGGGAGTTTGCCATCCGGACGGCGTTGGGAGCAAGCGCGGCGCGCATCGTGGGCCAGATGCTGGTGGAGACCCTGCTGCTCGCGGGGATTGCCGCGGTGGCCGGCGTGCTGGCCGGGCCGATAACGGGAACGCTGCTGCTGCGCCTGGTGCCGCACGACCTGGCCACAGGGTTTGTGGTGCACACCGATCCAGCTGTGCTCGGATTCACGGCGGCGCTGGCGCTGCTGGCGGCCTTGGTGGCGGGCGTGGGTCCGGCGCTGACGCTGCTTCGCTCGCGCGCGCGGCTTGCCCTGCATGAGGGCGGGCGCAGCGGCACAACCTCGGCGGAAAAGCAGCGGATGCGCAGCGTCTTCGTGATCGCGGAGGTGGCGGCGGCGTTCTTTCTGCTCGCCGGAACGGGGTTGTTCCTCGCCAGTCTCCAGAAATTGCAGAAGGTGGATCCCGGATTCAATCCCCATGGCGTGATGGCGGCGATGGTGCCGTATTCAGGACTGGACCTCGAGAAAAATCAGTCGCGGCAGGCCACGTTTGTGGGAAGCGTGGTGGATCATCTGTCGGCGCAGCCGGGCGTGCTGGCAGCCGCCGCGGTCGCGCCCCTCCCTTTCGATCCGGACGAGGGAGGCTCCTGCTCGTTCTCGATTGTCGGACGCCCGACAGCGCCGAACGATCCCGGACCGCACAGCCAGCTTTCTCTGGCCACCCCGGACTATCTGAAGGTGATGCAGATTCCGCTGCTCGCCGGGCGGTGGATTGAGCCGGGCGACGTGGCCAGCAGCCAGTCGGTGGTGGTGATCGATCAGCGGCTGGCGAATAAATACTGGCCGGGGGAAAATCCTGTCGGCCAGCACACCTCGTTTATGTGCGGCGGGCACAAGGATTTCGCGACGGTTGTGGGAGTGGTGGCGACGGTGCGCCTGAGTTCGCTCGAGCAGGATACGAGCGACGGCATGCGCTACTTCGCATTCGCCCAGGGCAACAGCTCGCAGGCGGATTTCCTGGTGCGCGTCGCGGGCGATCCCAACCAGATGGCGCCGGTGTTGAAACGCGCCGTGGCTGCGGTCGACTCCTCGCAGGCGGTTGCCACGCTCACTCCCGTCGAGACGCTGGTTTCCGATTCGCTGGCCGGCCGGCGCCTCATCGTGCGCATGCTGGCGGTCTTTGGCGGGCTGGCGCTGCTGCTGGCGGTAGTGGGAATCTACGGGTTGATCAGTTATGTAACCACGCAGCGCACGAATGAAGTGGGCGTGCGCATGGCGCTGGGCGCGCAGCGCATCGACGTGGTGCAGCTGATCCTGGGGCACTCGCTGCTTCTGGTCGTGACCGGGCTGGGGATTGGAACCGCGCTGTCGGCCGCGGCGGCGGCGATCCTGCGCAAAACATTTACCGATTTTGGCGGCGGGATTTTCGCCTCGCTCAGTTTGACAGCCGTGACCCTGCTGGCGGTGGGGCTGGTGGCGGGACTGATTCCCGCGCTGCGGGCGGCCAGTGTCGATCCGATGAAGGCACTCAGAACCGAGTAGCAACAGCGGCAGCAGGGGAAAACAATGTTGACTGATCTGAAATATGCATTGCGGCAACTGAGGAAGTCGCCGGGGTTTGCGGTGACGGTGGTACTGACGCTGGCGCTGGGCATTGGCGCGAATACAGCCATCTTCAGCACGATGAACGCCGTGCTGCTGCGCATGCTGCCGGTGCGGCAGCCCCAGCAACTCTACTATCTGACGCACGAGAACAAGCCCAACGGCGTGAGCGATACGGGCGATTCGCTGCTGTCGTACGGAATCAACGTCTACAACCGGCTGCGCGCGGACAAGAGCGCGTTCGAGGATTTGATTGCCTACGTGCCGCTCTCGTTTGCAAAGACCGGGGTGCGGTTCGGCAATACGCCGGAAGAAGTCAACGCCGATGAGGTGAGCGGGAATTTTTTCTCCGCGCTGGGAGTGGGGATGGCGGCGGGGCGGGGGTTTGGGCCGGCCGATGAGGAGAAGCACACGCCGGTCGCGGTGCTGAGCTACGGTTACTGGACGCGGCGATTCCAGCGCGATCCCAAAGTGATAGGCCAGGCGATCGATATCAACGGCGTGCCCATGACGGTGGAGGGAGTGACGGCGCCGCGCTTCGAGGGGGTGGATCCGAATGGCGTGGCAACGGATGTGTGGGTGCCGCTGCAAAACCGGCTGGACCTGAACGCATGGGGCGTGGTGACGACGGGTCCCAAAAGCACGCTGTACGGCGATCCAAACTGGTGGAACCTGATGCTGATTGCACGGCTGCGGCCGGGGGTGACGCAGGCGCAGGCGCTGGTGCAGATGAATCCGCTGTTTGCGCGGGCGGCACTGGAGACGGCGCCGCAGCAGGGCAAGGAGCCGCCGCTGACGCTGCGGATGGTTCCGGCGCGCGGGCTGGGCACGGCAGCGAATGGATACAAGGATGGGCTGCACGTGCTGATGGGCATGGTGGCGCTGGTGCTGCTGATTGCCTGCGTGAACATCGCGATGCTGCTGGCGGCGCGGAATGCAGCGCGGGAGCGCGAGTTTGCGATGCGGCTGGCGCTGGGCGCGGGAAAGGGCCCGATCTTTCGTCAGCTGATGGCGGAGAGCCTTGTGCTGGTGAGCGCGGGCGCGGCGCTGGGCTGGGTCTTTGCCGTGGAGGCGACACACTGGCTGGGCGTGTGGTCAGGGATCGAAGTAAGCCTTGCGCCGGACGGGACGGTGCTGGGATTCACGCTGTTGGTGGCGAGCGTGGCAGCGCTGGTATTCGGGCTGGCTCCGCTGCGGGCGGCCACGGGCGCGCCGGTGCTGCAGGCGATGCGGTCCGGAGGCACGCAGATGACGGAGAGCCGCAGCCGTGTGGTGACGGGGAAGGCGCTGATCGCGGCGCAAATGGCGCTGTGCGTGGCGCTGCTGTTCGGCGCGGGGCTGCTGATCCGCACGCTGCGGAATTACCAGACGATCGATCTGGGTATGCAGGCCGGCAAGGTGCTGGCATTTGGCGCCCATCCGGTGGGACCGCACGATTATGCGCAGACTCTGGCGTTCTATACGCAGCTGATGGAGCGCGCGAGCCGGCTGCCCGGCGTGCGGTCGGTGACGCTGGCGGGGAATCGGCCCGGATCGACATGGAGTGACAACAACGATTTGATGATCGACGGAAATATGTATCCATGGGATGACGGGAAGAACGATCTGCGCAGCAACGATGTGGGGCCGGAGTTTTTCGAGACCCTCGGGATTCCGATTGTGGCGGGGCGCGGCATCACGGCAGGGGATACGCAAAAGGCCACCCGCGTGGCGGTGGTGAACGAGACGCTGGCGCAGCGGTATCTGCAGGGACGATCGCCGATCGGTCACATGCTGGGTGGTCCGAAGAACCCACTCCTCATTGTGGGCGTGGTGAAGGACAACAAATACGCATCCGCGGACGAAGAGCCGGTGCCGATGGCCTGGTACAGCTATCAGCAGAACGATTCGATTGGAGCGATGGACGTGGAAGTGCGGGCGGAGGGCGAACCGCTGGCGCTGTTGCCGGAGGTGCGGCGCATCGTGCGCGAGCTCGATCCGAATGCGCCGGTGCAGGATCCCCAGGTGCTGCAGGCGGAATTTGCGGAGACCTATCAGATGCCGGCGCTGTTTGCGCGGCTGGGCGGTTTCTTCGGCGGCCTGGCGGCGCTGCTGGTTGCGGTGGGGCTGTATGGGACACTGGCGTACCGCGTGAACCGGCGGATAGCGGAGATTGGGATTCGCATGGCGCTGGGCGCCGAGCGGCGTCGCGTGCTGTGGATGATCCTGCGGGAGAGCCTCGTGCTGGTGGCGGTGGGGCTGGCCGTGGGACTGCCGCTCGCGTGGTTCGGGTCGAAGGTCATGGCGTCGATGGTGTACAAGCTCACGGTTCACGATCCGGTGAGCCTGTGCGCTGCGGGCGCGGGTGTGCTGGCAGTAGCGCTGTTGGCCGCATGGCTGCCGGCGCGCCGGGCGGCAAGCGTGGAGCCGATGGTGGCGCTGCGCACAGAATAGCGAAAAGCAGGAAGCGAAAACCTGGTGGCACAAGGCTGTCCGCAAGAAACTGTCAGCGAGACGGGGTAAGCGGGAAGAGCACGAGGAGAACGAATGTTTGGAGATTTGAAGTATGCGCTGCGGCAACTGAGGAAGTCGCCGGGCTTTGCGGTGACGGCGATTATGACGCTGGCTCTGGGGATTGGCGCGACGACGGCCATCTTCACGCTCTTCGATCAGGTACTGCTGCGCGTGTTGCCGGTGGAGAAGCCGCAGGAACTGGTGCGGATGGAGTGGCACGGGAGCTTCTCCGGCTCGATCAGCGCCTTCGGCGGCGACGTTGGGAATTACTACTCGTACCCGATGTACAAAGACCTGCGCGACAAGAATCAGGTGTTCAGCGGGATGCTGGCGGCGGTGCGCGGCAATGTGGGCGTAACCTGGCGCAATGCAGCCGAAGACAAAGATGCGGAGCTGGTCACCGGCAATTATTTTCAGGTGCTGGGACTGCGGCCGTTCGCCGGGCGGCTGTTCACGGCGGATGATGAGACGGCGAAGAACGCGAATGCCGTCACGGTGCTGAGCTATGACTACTGGCGCACGCACTTCGGCGCCGACCGGAGTGTGATCGGCCAGACGGTGGCGATCAATGGGCATCCTTTCACCATTGTGGGCGTGGCGCCGGAGGGATTTCTGACAGCGATCGGCGGCTACCGGCCCGGGCTGTTTCTGCCGGTGACGGAGGTCGAGGTGGCGATGCCATGGACCGTGGTCGGACATCGGCTGGACAACCACCTGAGCATTTGGCTGACGATCGTGGCGCGGCTGAAGCCGGGTGTGACGATGGCGCAGGCGCAGGCAAACCTGACGCCGCTGTGGCATGCGCTTCGCGCCGAAGAGGTGAAGCTGTATCCGCATGCGTCGGCGAAGTTCCGGCAAGGGTTTGTCGATAAGACGACGATCCAGGTGATCGACGATTCGCGGGGCTTCTCGCCGAATCGGGCGGATTTGCAGACGCCGCTGGTGATCCTGCTGAGCATGGCGGGTCTGCTGCTGGCGATGTGCGGACTGAATGTGGCGGCGCTGCTGCTGCTGCGCTCGGCGGCACGGGTGCGCGAGATGTCGATGCGCTACGCGCTGGGCGCGAAGAGCAGCCGCATCGTGCGGCAACTGCTGCTGGAGGGCGGCGTGCTGGGCGCGCTGGGGGCGGCGGCGGGGCTCGTGCTCTCGCCGGTGCTGGCGCAGGTGCTGGTGCGGCTGATGACGAGTGCGGAGCCGGGGAACGAACCGTACTCGGCGCATCTGGATGGGCGGGTGCTCGCCTTTGCTCTCCTGGTGGCGGTGGTAACGAGCGTGCTGTTCTCGATTGCCCCGGCGCTGCATTATCGGCGGCCCGATCTGGCAGGCGCGCTGCGGCAGACCGCCGGGACGGCATCGCGGCAGACACAGATTTTCCGCAAGGCGGCGGTGGGCGTGCAGATTGCGCTGAGCGTGCTGCTGCTGGCCGGCGCGGGGCTCTTTGTTCGCACGCTGACCAACCTTCGTGATCAGCCGGTGGGCTTCGACACGCACAACATGGCGACATTCGGCCTGGATCCGACCAGCTCCGGATATGGCGCGGACCGGACGCCGCAGATTGTGATGAACGCTCTCGAGCGGATCCAGAAGATTCCGGGCGTGACCATGGCGGCAGCGACGGTGGATCCGGAGCTCATGAACGACACGGAGTGGAACGGATTCGTGGTGCAGGGGCACACGTTTGTGGAGGGTGAACGGAGCGACTTCGAAGCGCCGTTTGTGACGCCGGGATATTTTGCGACGATGCATCAACCCCTGCTTGTGGGGCGCGAATTCACGCTCGCGGACGCGAAGGGCGCACCTAAGGTGGCGATTGTGAATCTGGCGTTCGCGAAGCAGTTTTACGGATCGGCCTCGAACGCCCTGGGAAGGCTGATTGGCGAATCGGATGACGATAACAAGAAGGCGGACACCACGATTGTGGGCGTGGTGGGCGATGTAAAGCACAGCGACTTGCGGACAGAGATGGGGCCCGGCGTGTATCGGCCGTATCTGCAAATGCCCCATGCGGTGGGCGTGCAGGTCTACGTGCGGACGCTGCAGGATCCGGAGGCAGTGGAATCGTCGATCCGGCAGACGATGCGCGATTTCGATCCCACGCTGGTGGTGGATGGGCTGCGCACGATGGAGGCGCAGGTGGACATCAGTGCGGCAGATGAGCGCGCGCTTGCGATGTTGGCCATGGGATTTGCGGGCCTGGCTGCGCTGCTGGCAGCAGTGGGACTCTACGGTGTGCTGGCGTTTTCCACGCAGAGCCGGACGCGGGAGATTGGCGTGCGGCTGGCGCTGGGATCGCCGCGCAGCCGCGTGGTGGGGCTGGTGGTGCGGGAGATGGCGTGGATTGCCGGGGCGGCGATGGTGGTAGCGCTGCCGGGGACGGTGGGGCTGGCCCATTTCTTCCGCAGCCAGCTGTACGGCGTGAGTCCGTTCGACCCGATGACCCTGGCGGCTGCTTTGGGGTTGACGCTGGGGATGGTGGTTCTCGCTTCAGCTTTGCCGGCGCGGCGTGCCACGGCGGTGGATCCGATGGTGGCGTTGCGGAGCGAGTGAAACGGCCATAAAGCGGCCAGGTAAAGAGCGGTCAGTTAAGAACCGGTCAGTTAAAACCCGGTTAGCTAAGAAGGCGGTCAGTGATGGGCCGGCCAGCGGGAACCAAATACCGAATGATGGCGTAGGGGGAATGCATGATCGAAGACCTTCGGTTTGGGATGCGGCAGATTCGGCGGAGTCCGGGATTTGCGGCGGCGGTGATCGTGACGCTGGCGCTGGCGATCGGCGCGAACACGGCGGTGTTCAGTTTGCTGGACGGCTTTCTGCTGCGGAGCCTGCCGTATCCGCAACCCGAGCGGCTGGCCGTGCTCGAGAACCACCAGGAGATGAAGGGGAATCCGGCGCAGTTTGATGACGACGACTCGTCGGACAACGCAGCGTGGCGCGCGCTGCACGAGAATGTTCCGTCGGTGCAGGCGGCGATCGCCGGCGACGGGTTCGGCGGCACGGAAGGCGTGAATCTGCAGGCGAGCGCGGGGGCCGGCGGGGCGGCGCGATATGTGAAAGGCGCTCGCGTCTCCGCGCATTACTTCGAAGTGCTGGGGATTGAGCCGCTGCTGGGGCGTGAGTTCACCGGGCAGGAAGACAGCCCCGGCGCAGGCAAGGCGGTGGTGCTCAGCTACAACCTGTGGCGGACCGCGTTCCAGGCGGATCACGGCATTCTGGGTAAGCAGATTCTGCTGAAGGGTGCGCCATACACGGTGGTGGGCGTGCTGCCGCGTGGGGCACAGATGCCGAATCCCGCGGACGTGTGGACGCCGCTGATGCCGGACGATCCCCACGGAGTGTGCGTGGGGAACAACTGCCTGATCGTGATGCGGCTGAAATCCGGCGCAACGTGGGACGAGGTGCGGGCGCAACTGGCGCACATGCCGCCGCCGCGGAATACCAATCTCGAGAAGGAGAACGTCTGGTACTACGCCAATCCGGTCCACGTTTATGCGGGCAGTTCGATGAAAGAGCAGATCCAGGCATTGATGGCCGCGGTGGGATTCATTCTGCTGATTGCCTGCGCCAACCTGGCAGGGCTGATGTTGGCGCGGATTCACCGGCGGACGCCGGAGATGGCAACGCGGATGGCGCTGGGCGCCACGCGAGTGCGGCTGCTGCGGCAGCTTTGGATCGAGAATCTGATGCTGGCACTGATTGGCGGCGCAGCGGGCATGGGGCTGGCGGCGGCGCTGTTTCCGGCAATGAAGCGCTTGCTGCCGGACTTCATGATCCCCATCGGCGGTTTCGCGCTGGATGGCCGCGTGCTGGCCTTCGCGCTGGGCGTTGCGGTGCTGGGCAGCCTGCTGTTCGGGGCGCTGCCGGCCCTGGAGGCGCGGCGCGTGGATTTGCGCAGTGGGATGTCAGCAGGCGGACGCACTGTGTCTGGTGGAGGTGGACGCGTCAGGGCATGGCTGATCGGGGCCGAGGTGGCGCTGACGATCGTGCTGCTGGCCGGCGCTGGGCTGCTGGTGCGGACGGTCGCGAAGCTGGAGTCGCTGCCTGCAGGATTCGACGGGCACAACGTGATGACGGCGAAGGCGTCGCTCGACGATGCGCGCTATCACGGTGCGGAGAACTTTCATGGGCTGCTGAGCACGACCGTGGCCGCGATGGAGCGGATTCCGGGCGTGCAGAACGCCGCGGTGGCGCTGAGCCTGCCCTATGAGCGGGGGCTGAACGATGGCCTGAAGGTGATGGATGGGCCGCGCGCGGGTTACGAGTACGGATCGAGCGAGACGTACATCACGCCGCAGTTCTTCGCGACGCTGAAGATTCCCGTCCTGAGCGGACGCGGGATTCGCCAGAGCGACACGGACAAGAGCGAGCCCGTGGCCGTTGTGAACACGGACTTCGGCAGGAAGTTCTACAACGATCCGAACCCGGTGGGGCGGCACTTCCACAGCGAGAGCACGACGTACACGATTGTGGGCGTGGTGCCCAATGTGGTGAAGCAGTTGGGCATGACCTCGGGGCCGCCGCTGGCGACCGAACCCATGTTCTACGTGCCGGCGACGCAGATGGATCAGCGCATCGTGAACCTGGCGCATGAATGGTTCCAGCCGTCGTGGATTGTGCGGACGACCGGGCCGCAGCCGGGGATCGCGGCGAAGATGGAGCGTGCGCTGGCGAACGCCGACCCGGGGCTGCCGTTCTCCGGCTTCTACTCCATGCAGGACGTGCTCGATCAGCAAATTCAGATGCAGCGGATCGAGACCATGCTGCTGGGTGCGCTGGCTCTGCTGGCGCTCCTGCTTTCTGCGGTGGGCATCTATGCGCTGGTCTCGAACCTGGTGGTGCAGCGTACGCGAGAGATCGGGATTCGCATTGCGCTCGGATCCACGCTGGCCGGGGCGATGCGCACGATTGCGCGAACGGGCATGGTTGCGGCGGCGAGCGGGGTGGCAGCCGGGCTGGTGGGCTCGGCGTTCGCGCTGCAGGTGATGAAGAGCGCGATCTACGGGGTGACGACCTACGATCCGGTGACGCTGGTGACGGTGCCGCTGATGCTGCTGGCGATTGCAGCAGCGGCCAGCCTGCTGCCCGCGCTGCGGATCGCGCAGATCGATCCAGCGGAGACTCTGAGGAGCGAATAGCGGATTCGAGGTTCGAGATACAAATTTCCTCCTTTGGCGGCGGAGTTTCGGGAGACACTTCGCCGCCGGTTTTAGGGGAGGAGGCTCTGGGTCACAGGTCGCAGCGATCGGCATCCGCACGCGGAATGAGAAGATTGATTCTGGTATGCGTGTGACGGTCAAGGGGCTGCGCCGTTGGGTGGCGGCGGCGGTGGTCCTGCTGCTGGCGGTGGTCGCCGGGTCGGTGATCTATGGGCGTTACCGGTTCCGCCGGATCGAGAAGGATTTGCCGGCGCGGCTGGGGGCCAATATCCAGCAGACAGCGACGGGTTGGACCTGGTCGCAGTCGAGCGGCGGCCACACGCTGTTCACGATGAAAGCTTCGAAGGAATCGCAGCTGAAGTCGGGGCACGTGCTGCTGCACGACGTGGACATCACGATGTACGGGCCGCCCGGGTCGGGGCGCCAGGACCGCATCTACGGCAGCGACTTTGAATACGACACGAACACCCAGATTGCGGTCAGCCAGGGCGATGTGAATATCGAGCTGGCGGGGATGGGTAGTCCGTCCTCCGCTGGAAACAGCTCGGCGGGCAGCGGGGGCGGCAACACCATTCGCGTGAGGACGAGCGGGCTGACCTTTGCGCAGAAGACCGGCCAGGCGGAGACCCGGCAGCCGGTGGAGTTTCAGTTGCCGCGTGCGGCCGGCACGTCGGTCGGCGCGAACTACGATTCCAAATCCGGCGTTCTGGTGCTCGACAGCCAGGTAAAGATCACGACGAGCAGCAATGGGAAATCGGCGGTGGTGCAGGCCGGGCACGCCACCATGCTGCGAAATTCCATGCAGGCATTCCTGACCGGCGCATCCCTCGAGTACGCGACGGAAGACGGCAGCGCGGACGCGGCGACCGTGTACTTCCGCAAAGACGGGACGACGGAAAAGATCGACGCCAGCGGTCACGTGAACATGAAGACCGATACCGGGGCGACCGTCAACTCGGCGACCGCACAGATTCTGATGGATGCGAAGAGCCAGCCGACGCTGGCGGAGTTGAAGGGAGGCGTGACGTATGCGTCGGAGCGCGGCAATGCCTCGATGCATGGAACGGCCAGCGAGGGAACGCTGCGCTTTGCGTCTGAGCGGAGCGCGGATGGCAAGACGCAGACGGCGCTGCAGCATGCCGAGTTCCGGCGCGATGTGAACTTCGTGGACTCGATCGCGGGGTTGGCGAAAGATCCGCACGGACGCGCGGAGAAACAGGTGCAGGGGCAGACGGTGGATGTGGACTTTGCGCCTCCGGGGGCCCAGGGGCAGATTGAGGCGCGGAAGGCGGTTGCGTCGGGCAATCCGGTTGTGACCATGCGGCGGATGCCGTCGAAAGGAGCGGCAACGGAGACGCGCATCAGCGGCGATCAGCTGGTGGCGATGCTGGATGCGGGAAATGTTCTGAAAACGCTCGATGGAACGGGGAACACAAAGGTCGTCGATGAGTCGAAGGACGGCTCACGCGATACGAGCCAGGGGGATCTCCTGCACGCGACCTTCAGCCAGCAGGCGGCTCCAGCGGCCGGAAGCGCGAACAGGCGAGGCGGAAAGGAACCGGCGAAAAACGCGCGCAGGAGAGCCTCGGTTGCGCCGGAACCCAGGATGGAGGCGACACTCGATACCGCGGTGCAGGATGGACACGTGATCGTGACGGAAACCCCCGCCGCGAAGCCGGGATCCACCGCCGAGGCGAGCACCGTTCATGCCGGCCAGCGAGCTGTCTCGGGGGCTGCGACGCTGACGGGGTGGGCCAGCCACGCGGAATATCAAGCGGGGAATCAGACTCTGCAGATGACCGGGAATCCGCGGATTCGCAACAATGATCCGGACGGCGAGACGATGCAAGTCGCGGCGAATCGCATCGATTACCACCGCGACACACAGGACGCCGAGGCGCTCGGCGATGTGCGGGCGACCTACACACAGGCCCAGAAACCGCAAAGCGGCGAAGCCACCGGCAACGCGATCGGGTTGGGCGGTAGCAGCGCTCCCGTGGACGTGATCGCCGAGCGGGCCGCGATGCACCATGCGACCGGCCGCAGCGATTTCTTCGGGACAGCGCGGAATCCGGCGCGGATGTGGCAGGAGGCGGATTCGCTGGCGGCGCCCGCGATCGAAATCGATCGGCAGAAGAACGTGCTGAAGGCGTGGGGCGAAGGAACCGGCGCTGAGCCGGTGGTGAGCGCGAATCTGACCTCGGCGATGGGCGCCAGGCACCAGCAAAGCGTAGCGCGGGTTCGCAGCCAGACCCTCCTTTACTCCGACGCATCGCGGCAGGCGGATTTTCGCGGGAACGTGAGCATGGAGCAGGAGGGCGACGTGATTCGCGCCGGCGATGCGCTGGTGTTTCTGAAGCCGGCAACGACCGGACCAAAAGGCGCGCCAGCAAGCGCAGTGAGCGGCCCCGGTCCGGCGGGGAAAAGTGGAACTTCCCAGATCGATCACATGGTGGCAACCGAGCATGTGGTCTTCACCCAGCAGGGGCGCAAGGGCGAAGGAAACAAGCTGGTCTACACAGCAGACGATGGCCGATACGTGCTGACAGGAACGCCGGAGGCTCTGCCGTGGCTGTGGGATTCGGTGCATGGAAGAACCACAGGCACTGCTTTGCTTTTCAATAGTCAGGATGATAGCGTCGAGGTGAGCGGGGGGAAGTCGAGCGCCGTGACGGACACGCGCGCTCCAAAGTAGACTGCGCGCGCATGCGGAAGCTGTACACGGATGGAATTTGCAAGTCGTATAAAGGGCGCCAGGTGGTGCGCTCCGTCAGCGTACAGGTGACCGAAGGGGAAGTGGTTGGGCTGCTGGGCCCGAATGGCGCCGGAAAGACGACCAGTTTTTACATCATCGTGGGGCTGATTCAGCCCGACGGCGGGCGTGTGCTGCTGGATGGCGAAGAGATTACTAATGTGCCGATGTATTTGCGCGCGCGGCAATATGGGATTAGTTATCTTCCGCAAGAGCCGTCGGTATTCCGGAAGCTGACCGTGGAGGAGAACATCCTGGCCGTGCTGGAAGTACAGCCGATTGCGCCGGAGATGCGAAAGGCCCGGGCGGAGAAGCTGATCGAGCAGCTGAATTTGCGGCAGATCCGAAAGACGCGGGGGTATGCGCTGTCAGGCGGGGAACGGCGCAGAGTGGAGATAGCGCGGTGCCTGTGCATCCAGCCGAGTTTTATTTTGCTGGACGAGCCCTTTTCGGGAATCGATCCCATTGCTGTCCTGGATCTGCAGGAAATCATCTTCGATTTGAAGGCAAGCGGCATCGGCGTTCTGATTACCGACCATAATGTGCGCGAGACGCTTTCCGTGACGGACCGTGCCTACATCATCAACGAAGGCGAGATTTTCAGGCATGGAACTCCGGAGCAGTTGGGAAGCGATCCTGAAGTGCGCCGCGTGTACCTTGGAGAGAGCTTCTCGCTGGACTGACCACCGCAGCCTGCCGGGTTTCCCCCGTGACTTGCGGCGGGCGGAAAAGCCGTTCAGCGGATGCGGCGCGGATGTACACTTTGAGGCATCTGAAGGGATCGAGCAACGTTTAGCTTTGGATTATGGCACTCCTCCAGCCAAAACTGAGCCTGAAGGTCGCGCAGCGTCAGATTCTGACGCCGGGCCTGATGCAGATGGTCAGCGTGCTGGCGCTGAACAAGCTGGAGTTGAAGGAGATGATCCAGGCCGAGATTGCGGAAAATCCGGTCCTGGAGGAGATGGACGAGAACGTTCCGCTGCTCGACGATGTGGCGCGCGAAGAAGAAGAGCGCGACCGGCCCGTGGAGACACAGACGGCCGACCAGCCGAAAGAAAAAGACCCATTCGACGAGATCGATTTCGGCAGTTATTTCCAGGACTATCTGGATCCTGGATTTCGGTCGCCCAACAACTACGAGGAGATCGAGAAGCCATCGATCGAGAATTTCTTGTCGGCGCCGGCAACGCTGAGCGATCACCTCTTCTGGCAACTGGGCGCGCTCAGTCTGTCGCCCGCGGTGCGGGAGGCGGCCGAGTACATCATCGGCAATCTGAACGAAGACGGCTACATGACCGCGACGGACGAGGAACTGCTGGCGGGATATTTGCACGAGCAACTGGCCTTGGACGAGGCCGCCGGGGGCGAGGAAACACGCAATCTCCAAACCCGCATTGCAGACCTTCCGCCGGCGATAACGGAGCGCGCACGGGGCCATCTGGCGACTGCGCTGGAGGTGGTCCGGCAACTGGACCCCATCGGGGTGGGAACGCGCGACCTGCGCGAGTGCCTGCTGCTCCAGGTGGAGGCGCAGAAAAAGGAATTTGACCTGATCTTCGCCCGCGCAATCAAGCAGAATGGGGCAGCCGAGGCGCCTCCGGAGGAAGCGCATGCGAATGGCGCCGGGTTCAGGAGCCATCACGGGGCAAGCGCGCCGGCCGCGAAAGCGGATGAAGCGAAGACCGACGGCATGAAGGCGAACGGCGCCGCGCCCGAGCAGACGAAACGGCAGGAAATCTTTGAGCTGGCGAGCAAAATTATCGATACGCACATGCTGCTGCTGCAGAAGCGCGATCCGCGGGAGCTGTCGAAGGTGGTGGGCAAGAGCGTGGAGGAGACGCAGCGGGCGATCGATTTTATCCGCACGCTCGATCCGCGGCCTGGGCAACGCTACAACCGCAGCGAGGCACGGCTGATTGAGCCGGATGTGGCCTTTGTGAAACGCGGCGACGAGTGGGGAGTCCTGATGAACGAGGAAGACCTGCCGACGCTGCGGCTGAACCAGGGATACCGGCGCCTGCTGACCCAGGACGGGGCGGAAAAAGACGTCAAGGATTACGTGAAGGAGCGCTACCGTTCGGCGCTGCAGCTGATGCGCAACATCGAGCAGCGGAAGAACACCATTCTGCGGACCTGCGAGGCCATCGTGCGGCGGCAGGGAGAGTTCCTGGAAAAGGGCGTCGATGCGCTGAAGCCGATGATGATCAAGGAAGTGGCAGAGGAGATTGGGGTGCATCCGTCAACGGTGAGCCGCGCGGTTTCGAGCAAGTACGTGCATACGCCGCAGGGAGTGTTTGAACTGCGATTCTTCTTCTCGGAAGGCGTCAACGGCCCGGAGGGCGCGGGAACGCCTCTCATGCTGCTGAAACGCAAGGTGAAGAAGCTGATCGAAGAGGAAGACCCGCGCAAGCCGCTGACCGACGATCAGATTGCCTTGCTGCTGCAGGGGCAGGGCATCGACGTGACGCGGCGCACAGTGGCAAAATACCGCGAAGACTTGCGAATTCCCAGCACGCATCAGCGGCGCGTTCGCGGCTGAGAGCGGCGGCCGCTTCCCGGCCGTCGATACCGGAAAGGAGCTTTCCATGCAGGTTGAGTACACCGGAAGGCAGGTGACGGTGACGGCGGCGCTTCGCCGGATGGGGGACGAAGGCATTGAGCGGATGGCGCGGATGCTGCCGAAGCTGGCGGATGCGCACATCGTGCTGACGTCGGAGAAATACCGCAAAACGGCCGATGTGACGCTGCGGATGCGCGCCGGGAAGATAGTGGGGTTCGCGGAGTCGAACAACATGGAGACAGCGCTGCGCGAGGCGCTGGGCAAGGCCGAGACGCAGGCCATCCGCTGGCGGAAGCGGTGGCAGGCGCTGAAGCGGCAGCCCAAGGAAGAGAAGACTCCGCACGAAGTGTTGCCGGTGCGGGCAAGAAGGGCGAGCCGAACGCGCATGGAGGAGCCGGAGGGCGAAGCCGCGGTTGCGGCGCCGAAGACAAACGGAAAGCGGCCGGCCAAGGCGGTGCTGCCGGTGACGGTGCATACGTTTCCGGCGAAGCCGCCGATTGCGGAGCCGCATATTGTGCGGTCGGCGGACTCTGTGGCGCTGCGGCCGATGACCATCGAGGAAGCGGTGAAGGAAGCGGAGTTTCGCGACCGCGACGTTTTCGTGTTCCGCAACAACGAAGGCACCGTGTGCGTGCTGCATCGGAAGCGGGACGGCAAGATGGAGCTGATTGAAGCGCTGTAGGGTCGGGGCACAGGCTGCGCGCGCTGGATCGACCCTTTGCTCCGTGGCATGTGACGCCTTCGCGGCCGTCTTTGATCACATCACGGCCGCGAAGCGGACCGTTCACGGTTCTCAGGTGATCACAGATGGCTGAATCGGAAGTGCTCCCGATCCAGTCATCTTGCGGCGAAGCGACCCTGAGTTGATTGCAGAGGGCCGGCACGGATCATCGCAACAGCAGTCTCGCAACTGATAGCCGGCGCACGACTTGCGCGATCTCGCCGTCAGGCCTCTCCCGCTAAGCCCTTCCATCTCAATCAACCCTGTTCTTAGCCCCAAAAGTGGCTACAGATACTCGTTCATCATCCGCGCCCAGGTCGGCCAGTCGTGGCTGTTCCGCGAGTCCCAGATGTAGAGGTTGTGGGGCACTCCCTTTTCACCCATGATGCGGGCGAGGTTCTGGTTCTGGCCCAGGCACTGGTCGTCCCAGCCCGTGGCGAGGACGTAGTTGCCTCGGGCGTAGCGGTCGAAGTACCAGCTATCGCTGAGCGACGGCAGGAAGTGGGTGGGGAGGTTGAAGTAGACGTCCTGGTCGTAATAGCCCCAGAGGAAATGGGAGAGATCGAACGCGCCGGACATGGAGAGGAATCCCGTGATGCGGTCGGGATGACGGAGCGCCAGGTTGACCGCGTGATAGCCGCCGAAGCTGCATCCTAAGGATGCGAGCTTTGGGTTCTGGTTCTTCATGCGAATGAGGGGCAGCACCTCTTCCATGACGTAGTTGTCGTACTGGACGTGGCGGGCGATGCGCCAGCGCGGCGGGACGTTGCGGTTATACCAGCTTTCGGCGTCGACGGAATCCAGGCAGAAGATCTGGATTTCGCCGTTGTCGATTTTGTGGGCGACGGCGGCGATCAAGCCGCGGTCTTCAAACTCGTAGAAGCGGCCCTGCGAAGTGGGGAAGACGATGAGGGGCAGGCCGGCGTGGCCGAAGACGAGCAGTTCCATGTCGCGGCCGAGGCGCCAGGACCACCACTTGTGGTATTCGCGGTTCATAGAAGTGAGGTTACGGTATCGTAAAGCATCGGAATCGCGATGCGCGACGGCGGTAAGCGACGGAGGCTGGGAAAGCCACCCTTGGGAACTCAGATCGAGACGGGAATGCACAGCCTGCCGCCGCCGGCCGGGTGGGAGCACGAGCGGGTGCGGAAGCATGCAGGCTTTCGCAGCCGGGTACTTCGAGCGAGCCGCGATGTCGCGGTCTATCTGCCGCCTGGATACGAGGATGAGGCCGAACGCGCCTATTCCCTGCTCATTTTGCAGGATGGGCAGAACCTGTTCGATCCGGCGACGTCGTTCATCCCCGGGCACACATGGCGCGTGGCGGAAACGGCGGACGACGCGATCGGTTCGGGAGAGGTGGAACCGCTGATCATCGCGGGAATCGCGAACGGCGGCGAGAAGAGGCTGGCCGAGTACACGCCGAGCCGGGACTGGAAGATGGGCGGGGGCGAAGCCGGCAAATACGGGGAGATGCTGACGCGGGAATTGCTGCCCTTTCTGCGCTCGCAATACAGGCTGCTTGGCGGCGCGGAGAATACCGGACTGGGTGGTTCATCGCTGGGCGGCCTGGTCTCGCTGTGGCTGGGATTGCGGGAGCCGGAGACGTTTGGGAAGCTGGCGGTGCTGTCGCCGTCGGTCTGGTGGAATCACCGCTACATTGTGAGCTATGTCAACGACCGGGCTCCCGAACTGAAGCGGCGTCCGCGCATTTGGCTCGACGTCGGCGACGCGGAAGGGCGGCGGACGCTGGGAGACGCAGAGCTGCTGGCGTCGCGCCTGAAGACGCATGGCTGGCGCGAAGACGTGGATCTGCATTTTGAGCGGGTGGCGGGGGGAAGGCATGACGAAGACTCGTGGGCAGAGCGGGTGAGCCCGCTGCTGCGATTTCTGTTTCCGGCGGAGGCGGGGTGACGGCCGAATCGCCAATGGCGCTGATCCGGAAGCTGGATGCGGCGGCAGCGGCGCTGGGGCAACTGGCGCAGGAGGTGCGGAGAGCGGCCGCGCAGGCTACGGATGAGGACCTGCGGAGCGAGATGCAGGACAGCGCGGACGGGCTGGAACGCCGGGCGACCGATATGGCTGAGGCCATTGCGCGACTGCGGAGCAAAATCAACTGAGCCTCAGGGGTTAGGCCGCGGTAACTCGTTCGGAATAAACCCGGTATAGTGGATGTTGAGAGGATGTTCCCGAAGCGAGGCCCCTGACCCGGGGTCTTTTTGATTTCCGGGCAACAGACGCGCTCATTTCGGGTTCCATCAAGGCGGAAGCCCTCCGCAACTTCATGGGTAACCTACTCGATACCATCCACCGCCCGGCTGATCTGAGGAAGCTGTCCCTCCCCCAACTGGAAACGTTGGCGCAGGAGATCCGCGAGCGCCTGATTGTCACCCTGTCGAAGACGGGAGGGCATTTGGGACCGAATCTCGGGGTCGTAGAGCTCACGCTGGCGCTCCACTTTGTCTTCGATTCACCGCAGGATAAGTTCGTCTTCGATGTCAGCCACCAGGCGTATGTGCACAAGATGCTGACCGGCCGCTCGGAGCGGCTGGATACCATCCGGCAGCCGGGCGGCCTGAACGGGTTCATGCTGCGGACGGAGAGCGAGCACGACTGCTACGGCGCGGGACATGCGGGAACAGCGCTCTCTGCGGCCCTCGGCATGGCGGTAGCACGCGATTTGGCGGGCGGGAAAGAACACGTGGTAGCGCTGGCCGGCGATGCGGCGTTTACCAACGGCATCTCCTACGAGGCGCTGAACAACATTGCCGATCAGACGAAGCGGCTGATCGTGGTTCTGAATGACAACGAGTGGTCGATCGACCGCAACGTGGGCGCGATTGCGAAATACCTGCACAAGATCGTGACCAATCAGCACGTGAGCCAGTTGCACGACAGCGCAGCCCGGCTGCTGGAGAAGTTTGGCGGCAGGGGCGCGTTGCAGGTGGTCAAACGCGCCGAAGAAGCCGCGAAAGGAATGCTGTGGCCATCGTTCCTCTTTGAGGAATTCGGGCTGACGTATTACGGGCCGGTGGACGGGCACAACATCGGGCTGCTGATCGAGACGTTTAAATTTTTGAAGCAGCAGGACAGGCCGGTGCTGCTGCACGCGATCACGCAGAAGGGACGCGGATTCCAGCCGGCACTGGACAAGCAGAAGAAGTTTCACGGGCTGGGCCCGTACGATCCGGAGACCGGGGACACGAAGACCGCCGGGCAAAAGACCTATTCGGAAGTGTTTGCCGAGTCGCTGGTGAAGCTGGCGAACGAGAACGACAAGGTCATCGCGATTACCGCGGCGATGCCGAACGGAACGGCGCTTGACCTGTTCCGGCCGCACCACCCGAAGAAGTATTTCGACGTGGGCATCGCGGAGGAGCATGCGGTAATTTTCGCCGCCGGGATGGCGACGCAGGGATTCAAGCCGTTCTGCGCGATCTACTCGACTTTCCTGCAGCGGGCGTTCGATCCCATCGTGCACGATGTTTGCCTGCAGAACCTGCCGGTGGTCTTCTGCATGGATCGCGCGGGGCTGAGCGGAGATGACGGGCCGACGCACCACGGGTTATTCGACATCGCGTATCTGCGCGGCGTGCCGAACATGGTGGTGATGGCGGCGACCGATGAGGACGAATTGGCGGACATGATGTACACGGCCATGCTGCATCAGGGGCCGAGCGCGATCCGGTATCCACGCGGGAATGGACCCGGCGCGAAGGTGAAGGCGCACCCGATGGCGGTGCCCATGGGGCAGGCGGACGTACTGCGCGAGGGCGAAGAGTTCGCGATTTTAGGATTGGGCTGCCTGCTGCCGCTGGCGAAGCAACTCGGTCAGGAACTGGAGCGGCTGGGGTTTTCAGCGGCAGTGATCAATCCCAGATTTGTGAAGCCGCTGGACCGGGAGACGATCGTTCGCTATGCGCTGCACGCTACGGCGGTCGTCACCTTCGAAGATCATGTGCTGATGGGCGGGTTCGGCAGCGCGGTGCTGGAGGCGCTGAACGAGGCGGGGCTTGAGACGCCGGTCATCCGCATCGGATGGCCCGATCAGTTCATCGAGCACGGCAAGGTCGACGCGCTGCGCGCTCGCTATGGGATTACCGTGGAGGCCGCGTTGGGCAAGCTGGCGCCATTCCTGAAACGGGGCGCGCCGCGGCTGGTGGCACGGTAACCACTCGCCCTTCAGTGGCCTGCATCCCACGCAATGTGGGAAGATGCGAAGAAGCACCCCAGTGCATGACTGCTACATCGGCCACAGAAGACCCGGAAACACGAACCATCCGGGCGCGCTCCAGGCATGATCGGTGGATCATTGCCATCGGCGCGTTCAAGCTGCTCCAGGCAGCTCTGTTCGTGCTGCTGGGAATCGGCGCTGTGCGGCTGCTGCACAAGGACCTTGTCGAGGTCACGGAACACTTCATCTACGCGATGCGCTTCAATCCGGAAGGGCATCTGGTCAACCTGATTTTGCTGAAGGTGGCCGTGATCGACCCGCACCGGCTGAAGCAGATCAGCGCGGCCATTTTTGCGATTGCGGCTCTCGACGCGATCGAGGGGACAGGGCTGGTGCTGGAGAAGGCGTGGGCCGAGTTCGTGACGCTGACCCTGACGGCGTGCTTCCTGCCCTGGGAAATCGTTCTGCTGGTGCGGCACATTACGTGGATGAAGGTAGGGCTCACGGTAATCAATTTCGCCGTCGTGATCTATTTGCTGTCCTACGTCAGGATGCGAATGGCGGACCGGCGGGATCGCCAGGCGGCGCGAGAGTGAAGCGGCTTTGCGCCCGGCCTGCGCAACCTTGTAACGTGAATTGAGACGATGCGGCGCGCCTGCGTGATCGGGTCGGGTCCCAACGGACTGGCGGCGGCCATTGTGCTGGCGCGCGCCGGGCTGGCCGTGGACGTGTACGAAGCGGAAGCCGTGCCCGGCGGCGGCGCCCGCACGCTGAATCTCACGCTGCCCGGATTCCGGCACGACTTTGGCTCGGCGGTGTATCCGATGGGCGCGGGTTCGCCTTTCTTTGGAAGCTTGCCGCTGGCCAAGCACGGGCTGCAGTGGGTGCATGGCACAGCGCCGCTGGCGCATCCGCTGGACGACGGGACAGCGGTCACACTGGAACACAGCCTGAAAGACCAGGAGACGGTGCTGGGTGAAGATGGCGCAGCCTGGCGCGAGATGATGGAGCCGCTGGCGCGGCACTGGAACGATTTTGCCATCGATGTGATGGGTCCGGTCACGCGCTTTCCGCGGCGGCCGCTGCTGATGGCGAACTTTGGCCGCTACGTGATGCAGGGTTCCGTGGGGCTGGCCCGGCGGCATTTCAGGAAAGAGCGAACGCGGGCGCTGTTTGCGGGGCTCGCGGCTCATTCGTTTCTGGCGCTGGACGAGCCGCTGAGCCCTGCGGTTGCTCTGGTGCTGGGCGCGGCCGCGCACGTGGTGGG
>JBARMS010000278.1:0-44672 GCA_049802575.1 Acidobacteriaceae bacterium
CTTTCGCTGCTGCTTCTCATCGGCGCCGGACTCCTCGTCCGCAGCTTCACCCGCCTGCTCGAGACCGATCCCGGCTTCGCGCCCGATCATTTGCTCACGATGGAAGTTTCCCTGCCCACGCAGAAATATGCGAAGCCGCAGCAGCAAATCGATTTCTTCCAGGAGTTGTTGCGGCGGGTCGACGCACTACCCGGCGTGAAGTCCGCGGCCATCTCAGCCGCGCTGCCTCTCGAAACCCGCCGCGTCACCCCACTCCTCCCGGAGGGCCAGCCGGAGGTTCCTCTGATGCAGCGTCCCTTCATCGACATCGAGGCGGTCAGCCCCCGCTGGTTCGCGACGCTGCGCGTGCCCATCGCTGCCGGCCGCGCCTTCACCGATGCGGATGACGCCTCCGCGCCCAAAGTTCTGCTCGTCAACGCGGCCTTTGCGCGGCAGTTCTGGCCGGGCGCCAATCCGATCGGCAAACACATCGTCGTGGGACGCGGGCCCGCCGCTTCCGAAGTCGTCGGAGTCGCGCAGAACGTGCGCAACCAGGGCATTGCTGAAGATGCCATGCCCCAGGTGTGGCTGCCCTTCGCGCAATTGCCCTGGGGCGACATGAATCTGCTCGTGCGCACGGCCGTGGCCCCGCTGAGCCTCGCGACAGCCGTGCGCGCGCAGGTTGCGGCCATCGATCCCGATCAGCCCGTCACCGGCATGCAGACCGTCGATGATGTGATGGACACCGGACGCGCCCGGCCGCGCCTCACCATGCTGCTGCTCGGCGTCTTCTCGGTGACGGCGCTGGTGCTCGCCGCCATAGGCCTGGCCGCTACGCTGGCATGGTCCGCCGTGCAGCGCCGCCAGGAACTCGCCATCCGCCTCGCTCTTGGCGCCGAACGCAGCGACCTCCTCTGGCTCGTGGTCCGCCATGGGCTCGCGCTGGCCCTCGCTGGAATCGCCCTGGGCCTCATCGCTGCCGTCGCCCTCACCCGCCTGATGGCGAGCGTTCTCTACAAGACCAGCGCGTACGACCTTACCGCCTTCGCCCTCGCGCCGCTCCTCTTTCTGGCGATCGCCGCCCTCGCCAGTTGGCTTCCCGCGCGCCGCGCCGCTGCCGTCGACCCAATCGAATCTCTCCGCGCCGGATGACCTTTTCGCGACCTTCGGTGTCTATTCCGTCGTAATCAGATTCCGGAGGCACTGCTATGGGCCGGATTCTTCCTTCGCTCGCCTGGGTCTTCATCGCTGCGGTGCCGGTCTTCGCGCAAAGCGCCGCCCCACAACCCCTGCCGCCGCAGCCGATGCCCACCAATCGCGCGTACGATTCCTACCGCATCTACTCCAGTCTTCTTCCTTTCGGCGAAACCGCCTTGCCCGCCGGGCCTCACGATCTCCTGCTGGTCGACGACGTTACCGTCTCCGCGGTCCCTCCCGGCCAACCCTGCAAACCCGCCAGTGCAGATCAGGCCGACATGAATCCGCACATCGCCGTCCACCCGACCGCCGACCGCAAGCAGGATTTTGCTGAGATCCTCGCCGACTTCGACGCGCATTGCCACGACCGCATTGCGCTCAACGCGGAGTCGTTCAATACGACGGTGCCTCTCCGTCTCCTCACGCCCGCGGAGCAGAAGGAGTTCAGCATCGCGCACGGCGGCCTGCTCCATCGCGCTGACCCTGCCGCGGTCGCCGCCGCGCAGGAAAAATACAAGGGCGCGTCCGCTCTCTACGCCTTTAGCGAGGTCTACTTCAATCAGCATCAGAATGTCGCGCTCGTCTACGCCACCCACTGGTGCGGCTCACTCTGCGGGCAGGGTATGTGGCTCGCCTTCGCGCTCGAAAACGGCCGCTGGAAACCGCTCCCCTGGGACGCAACCAGCTGGATCTCCTGACGCCCCTCGTTGTCACCCGTCACCTGTAACCTGTTACCTGACTCTACTTCTCCGTCTCCGCGTAGAAGCTCCCTAAGTCGTGCCGGAACTCCTTCAGCGCGTCCACGTTCAGATACACCATGTGTCCGGCGGGATAGTACCCGAACTCCACGTTTTTCGTCAGGTCCGGCGCTAACATCATGTGCGCCAAATCCATCTCCGTCAGGAAGAACGGCGTCGCCAGGTCGAACAGTCCGTTCGCCGAGAAGACCTTCATCTTTGGATCCTTGCGCATCGCATCGGCCAAATCATCGATCACATCCGGCTCCGTCTCCTCGCGCATGAATCCCCGAAACGCTCCCCCCGGCGGCCGATGGTGCCAGTCCCATTCGCCGATGCTGTTCGCCGATGGCCGATACTCATCGTTCGTCTCATATTTCAGCTGGTTCGTCAGGTAGTCGTGGAATGCCGCGATGAACGCACCTGAGATTCCCGTATCCGATGGATCGTACCCCGGCGCTTCGCCCGCGTTATCCACGTCCGTTCCCTCGAACCGCGCGTCGTACCGGCCCAGTATGTCCCCCTCATCCCGCATCAGTTCCTTGCGGAACCGCGTCGGGCTCACGCGCAGCTTGGCTTCCTTCACGTAATCCACCGGCAGCCCCGTATACTGCGCTACTTTTGCCGCGATCGCGTCGAACTGCGTCTGCGGCAGCGCATCGCCCTCCCACAGCGCCTCGGCATAATCGTCGCGCGCGAAGGCTCGCACCTCTTTCAGGTATGCCTGCAAATCCGCCGGCTTGTTCTGCAGTTTGTTGTGGTACCACGCTATCGCCGCGTACGAAGGCAGATTCCCGATGTACTGCAGATCCAGTCCCGGCGAGCCTACGTTGTAATTCAGAATCGACGAGAGCAGCACCACGCCATTCAGCGAGATCCCAGCGCCGTCGAGAGAATCCGCCAGCCCCGCCGACCGCGTCGTCCCGTACGACTCGCCAAACAAATACTTCGGTGAGTTCCATCGGTTGTTCACCGTCACCCACCGCACAATGAACTTCGTGAACGCCTTCAGGTCCTGATCGACGCCGGTAAAGTCCTTCGCCGTCCCCTTGCCCACGGCGCGCGAAAATCCCGTGAGCGGCGCGTCGATGAACACCAGATCCGTCTTGTCCAGCAGCGTGTATTGGTTCGGCACCAGCTGGTAAGGCGCCGGTCCCGTCGCATTGGGGCTGTCCGTCACCACGCGCATCGGCCCCACCGAACCCATGTGCAGCCAGATCGTCGCCGACCCCGGTCCGCCGTTGTACAGGAAGGTCACCGGCCGCGTATTCGGATCCGCTCCATCGAGCGTGTACGCAACCGAGAAAATGCTTCCGTAGGGATGGTCGTCGTCGCCATCGCGGATCAGCAGCGTCGAGGCGGTCGCCGTGTAGTGCAGCGTTGCCCCGTTCAGGCTGAGGTCGTGCTTCGTCACCGAATTCTTTTCCGGCGGAATCGCCGGCGGGTTCTCCGGCTTGTTGGCGTCGGGATGGTTCGCTTCTGCCTGTCGCGCCTCATCCGGCCTCTGCCGCTCCTGGCCGATCGCGGGCTTCATGGTGCATGCAATCAAAAGCGCCCCAGTCAAAAGGACGCAGAACCTGCGCATGAACTGGCTCAACCTGACCTCCAGGGATCGCGAAGACATTCTACTGGCTCTGCGGCCTCAGTGAGCCGCCGCGCCGCGTTTCTGCTCGCGTTCAAGTCTCCGTCACATCGCCAGGATTTGCAACGCCAGGCCCGATCTCCGCGGGGTCACAGTCCGCGGCAGGTCATGCGGTCCGGTGCCAATCCCCCGGCTTCACGAAGGCGGCTGGTACTCCGTGTACGTGTAATCGATCACGTACCACGTCGTACCGATCTCCCACCGCAGCCTCACATACAGCGGCGCTCCGCTTTCGGGAACCCCGCTCACTGTCGCTGAGGTCCCCGCGGTGTTCTTTGCGTAAATATTCGTCGACCCAACCCCCGTCGTCCCCACATCCAGCTGATACTCGCTCACGCCTGTCCCCGGGTCCCAGGTGAACGTGACTGTCGACCCGGTCAGCGTCGTTCCCGGTGCGGGCGACGTCATGCCTGGGCCGCCATCCTCGACATACTTGTAGCCGATGCTCTCCCACGTCGATCCCAGCCTGTACCACAAGGTCACATAAACCGGCACACCGCTGGTCGGGATCCCGTTCACGTTCGCCGATGTCGCGGTCGTGCTCGACCCGTGATAAATGTTGCCCGATCCCGCTGTCGTTCCCACGTAGAGCATGTAGGCGAGGGGCCCCGCGCCCGCACTCCACGTGAAATCCGCAGTCGAGCCGCTCAGCGTGCTGTCCGGCGTCGGGCTCGTCATCGCCGGCGGAGTCGGGGTTCCATATTCCGTATAGGTGTAGTAGATATACTTCCACGTCGGTCCCGCCTGGTAGCCAAATCGGACGTACAACGGCACGCCATTGGTTGGGATGTTGCTCACCGTCACCGATGTGTCTTTTGTAACGCCTCCCGCATACACGTTGCTCGATCCCTGCCCGGTGGTCCCCACGTCCAGCAGATAGTTGATCGCCCACACTCCAGGCGTCCAGGTGAATGTGGCCGAAGACCCGGTCAGCGTGCTTCCCGGCGCCGGAGCGGTGATTGCCGGCGGCGTCGCGCTGCCCACCGCGAATGTGTCGTAGCCGAACACCGCGCATCCATCCCACCCCGACGGGAAATTCTCCACATACACCTGAAACGTCGCCGGCGAAGCCACCAGCGTAGCCGGAACCGTCACCTGTAACTCCGTCGAGTTCACATATTTCACCGTCAGGTAAGTCCCGTTGACCGACACGAGCGATTGCGCCGTGAAGCCTGTGCCGCGGATCGTCAGCGTGAACGCGTCACTTCCGGCAACGATGCTGCTCGGGCTCGTGCTGGTGACCGTGAGACGCGTATCCGTCGTATTGAAATTGGCAAACACCAGCGTCTCGTCATCCGCCGTTAGCGTTGTCGGCGTCGTCGTTCCGCTCAGGTCGTAGGTCCACCCCGCAAACGTCCAGCCCTCATCGGGCGTTGCCGTGAAAGTCAGAACCTGTCCCTGCGGATAAAACCCATCGCCGGTCGGCGAATCCGGCGTCAGCGTCGCCGTTCCCCCGCACGGCGGGTAATTGAAGTTCGTGGCCGGCGCATATTCCGGAGTCAGCGTCGCAAAGTACAGCTTGCTCGCAGAAGGCAGCGTGATCGAGTGGCTCCCCGCCCCACCGTCGTTCCACTTCGAGAAGGCATACCGCCGGTTCAAGCTGTACGGTTGCTCCGGAGAATCCACGCTGATGGTGTGGGAACTGCCCGCCGGCCAGTTCGATCCCTCATAGTTGTCGTAGTAATACGAGAAATTCTTCGGCACGTACCAGAAATCCCCATCCACATACGCGTACAGGTTTGAGCTGAACGCATTCGGGCTCACGTTCACCGTGTAGACCGGCGTATTCGTGAATTCCGCTGTCGTGTCCACCGGATTGCCCGTATCCGGCACGTAGAACGGTTTCGGATTCGATCCCAAACCTCCCGGCAGCCAATAAGGAGCATTGTTGAATTCGTAGAAACTCCACCCGCTCGACGGCGTCGCCGTCAGCGTCACTTGGTGCCGCGCCACAAAGAACGACCCGGTCACACCCGAATAGGTCTGCGGCGACGGCGATACGCTCACCGTCCCCTCCCCGCTCGGATACACGCTCGCCGTGTACGGCACCAGCTGGATGAAGTTCGCTGAATAAGTCGCCACCTGCGGCGAAGTCCCCGGAAACGCAGGACTGCCGTTTCCAGGAGTCACCGTAATGGTGTGGCTCTGGGCCGTGGAGTCGTTCCACCGCCCATACGTGTAGTAGAAAGTCGCGCTCGTCGTGCTGTCGGCAATGTCTCCGGTCAGCGTCTGCACGCCCGCAGCAACATCCAGCGTGTGCGTCGACCACAAGGCCCAGTTGTAAGTCTGCGGCGTCGTCACCGTTTCGCCGTCCACCATCACCTGCAGGCCCACAGGATTCGACGTCACCGTCACCGCAGTCGGCGCTGCTCCGTACAATCGCTCGATCGCTTCTTTGTCTCCGGCGGAATAATCGGCTGCCGTTCCCGCCGGCACCCCATCCGACCCCTGCAGCGGAATCCCCGGCGGAATGGTCTCGATCACCGGACCGCCATCCCGCGAAAAGGACCACGAGGGATACTCCATCACCGATGCATAATCGTACGGCGTCAGCAGTTGCTGGTCTTCGTAGATGGGCAGGAAATTGCCCCACGATCCCTTGATCACGTTCGCGTAATTCACTGTGACGTAGCTGGCGCGGTCGGTCCGCTGCTGCTCATGCCACAGCCCAATCACGTGCCCTATCTCGTGCAGCAGTGTGGTCACCGTGCAGCTGCCCGATCCCCCCATCGGCTGCCCCTGCATCGCCTCGTAGCCATCGTTGGCTTCGCATTCTCCGCTGGTATCGTTCGCGTCGAGGTTGATATCGACATAATTCGGGCTTCCCGAACCAACCGAGTCGAGCTGTACCCACTGGATCAGTCCCGAAAAATCCGAATTGAAGGTCTGGATCGCCGTCGTTAGATTCGTCGTGTCCCCGGAAGTGGGCTCAATGTAGTAATAGACCGTCGCGACGCCGCTCACCTGCGGCCAAAGTTCGCTCGGCGTCGCAATTCCCACAGCCGCCGGAGCTGGCCCCTTTTGAGGCCCCCCCGGACCGCTCCACCGCAACTCGGCCGGCGCAGCCTGCGCCTGCGCGCTCACACCGCAAAAAATCACAAACAGAAAAAGGGCAGATTTCTTTGAGAGAAGTCCCATGATCCTGGCTCCTGCAGCACGGCTGCTGATGACGATTGAGGGCCCGAAGCGGGAAGCCTGGAGGGAGGTTGGCAGATGTCCCGCGCGCCAGTTCGACACGTTTTCCAGATCGTTCTTTTCCGCCTGAGATGGGGGTCTCGGCGGGTTGAATCACCAGAGGCTCGTTGGGGAAAAGGGCGAAAACCGCCGAAAATTGTTCTCACCCTAACCTGTCGCTCCAATGCCGGTCAAGCTTTTCTCCGCGCGGCCACCACGCTGGGATTGATCGCTCCGGCCTGAAGCGTCACCGCGCCCATGCAAACGCGATCGCCCGGCGCACAGATCCCCTCGCGCACGGGAGCGCTGCCAGTCCAGTTTTTATTTGTCTGAATGTCGTTGAAAAGGAGAGGTCGATCTCGTATGGCGCTTTCCCGCCGCCCACCCCGTTGCAGAGGCGAATTCCCTATGTCCCGGTTCCCCTGAGCACCACGTTGGCGGTCCTCACCAGAATCCTCAGGTCCAAACCGATGCTCCAGTTCTCCACGTACGCCGTGTCCAGCTCAATGTACTTCGCAAACGACGGATCGTGCCGCGCCTCCACTTGCCATAACCCGGTTAGCCCCGGCAGCACCTCAAGACGCCGGAAGTGCTCCAGCTGATATTTCTCCACTTCCGAGGCGATTGGCGGCCGCGGCCCCACAATGCTCATCTCACCGCGCAGCACGTTCAGGAATTGGGGCAGCTCGTCCAGGCTGTACTTGCGAAGAAACGCGCCCAGCCTCGTGATGCGCGGATCGTTACTCATTTTGAAGAGGATTCCATCGCGCTCGTTGAGAGCGTCCAGATCCTTCTTCATGCTCTCCGCGTTTTTGACCATGGTGCGGAACTTGAAACATCGGAAGACCCGGCCTCGCCGCCCGATCCGCTCGGACACATAGAACACCGGGCCGGCGCTGTCCAGTTTCACCGCCAGCGCGACGGCCGCCATCAACGGAGCTGCCACGATCAGCGCCCCGAGCGACAGCAGGATATCCACAATCCGCTTGCAGAAGAGACCCACCGCCTGCGATCTGCGCCTGTGCAGAGCCGCTACAGGAAAGATCCCCAGATACTCCAGGGGGGCCATCGCCGTCAGCTCACTGTAGTACCCCGCAACAGCCCGGACATCGATGTCCAGGTCGCGCGCTTCCTCCAGAATGCGGATCACATGCTCAATGGGGAAAAACTCCCCGATCACCACTTCATCGACAAAGTTCTGGCGGATCAACTGCCGCAGCTTCTCGACGTTGCCGAGAATCTCTCCCGGTTCGATCTCGCCGCGAATCGCAGCTCCCGGCACCGAGACAAATCCCACAAACCTGCACCCCAGCTGCCGGTGCGCATCCATATAGCGCCCCAGCACACAACTGAGCTGGTTTGTGCCCACCACCATCACGTTCCGCAGTTCCAGGCCCTGCTCGTAGTGCCGCAGCCGCGAATACCGCCACCAAAACCGCCGGACGCCCAGCGTCACCATGGTTGCCAGCACCAGCAGCAGCACCAGAACCCGCGAAACCATGATGCCGTGAAACAGGAAAAGCGCCCCGGACAGCAGCAGTCCCGCCGTCAGGCACCCCTGCATGACCAGCCGCAGTTCGTGACTGGACCTTCCCAGCGGCGTTGGCGAATACAATCCATACCGCCGCGCCACGAGCACATACGCCACCGCAAACCAGCCGAAATAGGCCAGTTCCGCAGGCGTCGCCCAGGCTGTGGGCCTGCCTGCGACCCACGCCACTCGCGTGGCTACCGCCATGCGCAGAACCACAGAGAGGCCAAACGCCACCAAAATCATCAGCAGGTCGTTGATGATCATCACCGCAGCTGTGGCGGCCGCGGGTCCGATCCCCCACCGCCGCGAGGCCGAAGGCAACTGGGATACCTTCGCCCGCCCATTCGTGCCGGTGCTGCCATTCCTTATATATTCTGATGTCGCCATTGCGTCACCCTCGCCGGCGGTGCGGCGGCGAGATGGAATGCTGCATTTTCAGACACCCCCACGTCTCCGTGGATCGTGAAATCGTGAAATCGTGTCCTGGTTAGAAGCGAAGCAGAAAATTCTGTGATGCAAGCGGGAAGTTGAACGGAAACTGCCCCAGCCTTCATCCGCGGCCGCTGGGAACACCCCTCGCGGACGAGGTATGGGGTCACTCGTCTTGCGTTACTAAGCACCATACAACAGTTCGCGTCCCTTGGAAACTGAAAATTCGGTGCACTCTCCCCATTGACACTCCGCCACCAGCGATGTTGCGCCGTCGCCCGTACCGGTAGGGTCAGGGGGAAGCTCTGAATGGTGCCCAATCTTAGTTTCGTCACTGTCACAGTGTCAATTGCCACCTGAGTTGCAGCTACCGCTGCAAATTCTGATCGTTCGGCAATCTTTTCCGGCCAATCTACGCGACTTTCTCACATTTGCCAGTGCCCTGGAACCATATGCGTTACAAACGTGCTATGCCTTCCGTTTACTTCTCTGCCCTCCGCGAGTTCATTTTGGAACAGGCGCGCCCTGTGGATAAATTCGGCCACCAACCCCGCCTCGATGCCCTTGCGGATTCGATCGGCGCAGGCCTCGCCTATGATCGCGATGTCGTCCGCGCCGCGGTCTGGCTGCACGATCTCGGCGTCTTCATCGGTCATCGTCCCGAAGACACCGCCGCACTGAGTGCCTGGGATCACGTGGAATACGCCTGCCGGAACGCGGACGCCATCCTGCGCCACGCCGATTTCCCTCAGGAGAAAATCCCGGCGGTCCTCGACGCGATCCGTCAGCACCAGCCCGCGGACGAGCCCACCACCCTGGAGGCGACCATCCTTCGCGACGCCGATATCCTCGAGCAGCTCGGCGCCGTCGGCATCCTCCGCACCGTAAGCAAGGTGGGCCGCGATACGCGCTTCCCTCGCTTCACCGATGCAATCGCCGTCCTCCGCCGCAACCTGGAACAGCTACCGGGCAAACTCCGCCTTGCATCTTCGCGGAGTCTCGCCAAGGCTCGAATCGAAATCCTGGGAGCCTTCCTCGCCGCCGTCGACGCCGAAGCCGGCTCCAACCTTTTCTAGATTGCGTCCGATTTCTGGATCGCGTCCGATCACTCCAGCCGCCGCAATCCCACCGGGGCACGTGAGGGTCAGATTCGGCCGGCAGCCAGCTCTTCCGGCACCGAGGAATTGGCGCGATTCCCGCCTCCTCGCTTGGCGGCGTACATCGCGTGATCGGCAAATTGCATGATCCCCTCGGCGCTGTCGCTCGACGACGGGTAAAACGCCAAACCCACGCTCACCGATCCATGGATCGTGTGCCCTTCGATCCGGAACGGCTCATCCATCGCGTGCACCAGCCGGTCGGCGATACTCAGCGCGATCCCGGGCTCCGGCACGTCCATCAGAATCGCGACGAACTCGTCCCCTCCCATGCGCCCCAGCGTGTCGCAGTCGCGAATGCAGGCTTTGAATCGCTGCGCCACTTCCACCAGAAAGGCATCCCCGATCCGGTGAGTATACGAGTCGTTCACCGCCTTGAAATTGTCGAGGTCAAGGTACAGGAGCGCGGCATAACCCTGCTTGATCTCTGCCAGCTCCACCGCCTCCTCCAGCCGCCTTTGTACCAGCCCGCGGTTCGCCAGTCCGGTCAGCTGGTCGTGTTCGGAGCGATGCAGCACATCCTCATACAAGCGGCGGTTATCCACTGCAATGGCTGCCAGGTTGCATCCGAATTCGAAGGCTCCCCGATTCAAAATCATGGGACGAACCGCGTCTCCTTCAAATGTCATCGTCCCCAGAATCTCGCCCCGGCTGGAGAGAATGGGCCGCGACCACACATTGCGCGCCGGATTCGGTCCCACCAGTCCATGGCTGCGCACCGCTTCAGCACACGCTTCCGAACTGGTCGTCGGGTCCACATCTTCCAGCCGGGCGATTCTCTGGGGAGAGAGATGCGAGCGCGTCATCAGAATCAGCTTGCGGTTCACCAGAACGTGAATGTAGCCGATCGTCCCCGTCCACAGCTCGTCCGCGTAGGCCTGAATCGCCGGAAGCACGATCGAGAGGGGCTGAAAGCTGTTGATCAGCTCCAGAATATGGCTCCGCTGCTGCTCAAGCCGCGCCAGCGTGGCCAGCCGCGCCGCTTCCTGCTCGCTCTTCTGCCGCTGCACCTTCTCGTGCACCAGCAGGCGCCAGCGCATCCGTAAACCCCATGCCAGCGCGACCAGCGTGATTCCCAGCAGCGCCGATGTGAAAATGAACAGGTGCTTCAGGGTCCACCATGACGCCGGCTTCACGATCGCAATATCCTGCGGCGATCGCAAATGGATCTGGATCCCTTCCACTGCGCCCCAGAATCCCCGCAATTGCACCATGCAGACGCCGGTCGCGCGGATCTGCGCTCCCGGCTCGTACGTGGGAAATGGATCCGGCCCGCTTCCCCGGTTACGGAAGACCGCCGGAAAAACGCCGTCCCCGGACTTGATAATGATCGTATCGACGTGGCTCTCCCGCGTTTGCGAAACCACCTCGCCCTCGATGGTCACCAGCTTGTTGGCGAAGAGTCCGCTCATCGCATCCGTGAAGCTGACGTCTCGGGGCCGCACCGGAGATCCACCCGCTGCCGGCACAAACTGCCCAGGATCCAGCCCGGCGACGCCATCCACCACCGTGAGAAACCCAGTCACTCCCACCCGCTGGCCAATGGCGATCGAATCCATTTGCCGCGTCTTCACCAGCAGGCTCGCGTCACCGTCCTGTACCACCAGCCGGTCGCCGGGATCGTAGAGCGTCGCAATACCCGACGTGAAGACCCGGTGCCGATTTTTTAGAATTTCGTTTGAGCCCAGCAGAGCCGCCAGCGGCATCGTAGGGTGCCCGGCAGGTTCGCTGTCCCCCGCCTGCTCCACCTGCACCTGGTCGCCGCTCGAAACATTCAGGCGCAGATTCACGATCCGGTCGTTGGTGGAGTCGAACGTCCCGCCCAGCGCGCCTGTCACCCGCACCGTCGCGTCCAGCAGCCGTTCCGCCGCGAAGCCTGGATAATTGGCCACCACGACGTCCATCATCTTTCCGCCGGCTTCCATCCGCAGCAGGTACAGGCTCGATCCCTGCGTGGTTTGATAGGAGGCCGCCCGCACCACCCCCTCCATCGTGACAAACCGGCAGTCGTTCTCCCGCTGCACGGCCGTGGCGTAGTCGACGACCGCTGGTTGCGGCATCGTCCCCGGCCCGATCACCCGAATCGAATCCGCTTCAATCTGATTGTTGTAGCTCGCCGACGTCTTGCCGATCACCGTGACCAGATCACCTGCGCTGATTGGATAGCGCCCGTTCTGCTGCACATAGATCCAGGCGTTCCCGCTCTGAATGAACAGGTCTTGCTCCCCTTCGTTGGCGTAAGTCGCCACCCCCGTGACCTCGACGGGAAGTCCCTTCGCCGCCTCCGCCCGGTTCAGCGCCCGCACCGCGGAGATGCTGCTCAGCCGGTGCGCGACCGGCTCGCCCTGCGCGTCGGCTGACGCCAGCGTCCAGACCAGCGCAGCCAGTAACGCCCAGACCAGCGCGAGGAGAGGCAGGCAGACTCCTGCCTTGACCGGCCGCCGCTTCGGTTGTGTAGTATCCGCTCCCACCATCGATCTCTGACAAGCCCTTCTCTATCTTCTGTTTTCAGGCTCGCCCCAGCTATCCCCCCAATGGGTAACACCCCAGGACCAAAGGAGCGGGTACGGAAGTCACGTTCGCTCCCGCCGCAGCCTGCCGGCGCAAAACTCACTCCCGTTCTGCCCCTTGCCTCCTGCCTCTACTCCCACCGGAAGACCTTCGTGGAAATGGCCGTGCACACCACGAAAACCAGCGCCAGAGCCCCGACATCGCCCCAGTGCGCCCGCCATGGTTCACCTTTCCAGATTCCCTCCAGCAACACAACCGCATACGTCATCGGATTCACCCGCGCCACATCCGCAAGCACACGCGGCAAGGCCTGGATCGGCGCAAACAATCCGCACAGCCCCAGCATGGGATACAAAATGACCGCCCCCACCGGCTGGGCAAACCGCGCCGTCGGCACAAGGCTGGCGATCACGAATCCCACCGACAAAATGCTCCACGTCGTAATCAGCAGCGCCACCGCAAACCGGAAGACCGGAACATTCACCGGAATGGGATAGTAGCGCTTCCCCGCCGCCACCATCAGCCCCATGGTGAAAAGCGTCAGTGCCAGCTTCACCAGCACATGCGCCGTCAAAATCGTCTGTGGCCTCAGCGGCGTCGCCCGCAATCGCCGCAGAATGCCTCCTTCCCGATAAATCGAAATGACCGTCACCAGCGACAGCACCGCGCTCAGCGCAATCAGCACCGAGACGAACACCGGCAGATCCACGCGCAGCACGCGTTCCGTGGTCACCGGCGCCAGCCGCACGCCCCTGAGCCACCGGCCCGCCACCACAAACACCAGCACCGGAAACAGAATCGACCCGAACGCGCCCAGCGGCTCACGCAGAAAGATCTTGATCTCCACCCACGTCAGCTTCCACAATCCGCGCAACATCGCTTCCTCCTAATCGCGAATCGAATGCCCGGTCAGGTGCAGAAAGACATCCTCGAGGCTCGGCAGCACCGTCCGAAAATCCTTTACCCGAATTCGATTCTCCGAGAGGCACTGGATCACCTCCGTCACAAAATCCTCCCCACGCCCCTGAATCGTGTAGCGTTCCTCATTCCGCTTCACCACTTCCACCGATGGCATCGCCCGCAGCCGCTCCTCGGCTACTGCGCTGTCTGTCGCGAGCACCACCGTGCGCTCCGGACAATGCCGCTGCACCAGCTCCTCAGGCGTCCCCATATCGATAATCTTTCCGTGTTCGATAATCGCGATCCGGTCGCACAGCCTTTCGGCCTCTTCCATCAGATGGGTCGTCATGAACACCGTCTTCCCGCGATCCCGGATGCCGCGCACCAGTTCCCAAATCGCCCGCCGCGCCTGCGGATCGAGCCCCGTCGTCAGCTCGTCGAGAAACACCACCTCGGGATCGTTGATGAGCGCCAGCGCGATAAACAGCCGCTGCTTCTGCCCGCCCGACAATGTCATGAACCACGCGTTCCGCTTGTTCGCCAGCCCCAGCTGCTCCAGCAGCCGGTCCCCAACCACCGTCTTCGTATACAGCGACGCCCACAGATCCACCGCTTCCCACACCTTGATCCGCTTCTGTAACTGCGCCTGTTGTAATTGCACCCCGATGCGATTCTGCAGCGCATAAACGTCGCGGAACGGATTGAGCCCCAGGATCGAAATGCTGCCGCGATCCGGCCGCCGCATTCCTTCCACGCACTCCATCGTCGTCGTCTTGCCTGCTCCGTTCGGCCCGATCAGCCCAAAGATCTCCCCCTCGTTCACCTCAAACGACACATCATCGACGGCCACCGTCGCACCGTACGTCTTGCGGATGCCGCTGATCTCGATGACGGGCCGTTGGCTGCGGGCGATTTTCATGGAGGGTCTGCCAGCCATTCTTGCATGGCCCCGAACCCGGCTGTCCCCCCGCCTCGATCGCCGGTCCGGCGGAAGCTGCGCGCTCGCGGCATCGCGCCGGGCGCGAGATGGACTCTGCATCCCGATTCCCGCAACCTCATCCCTGAGTTGCTGGGCTGCTTCTGGCAATCGCTTACCTCGGCCGCCGGCAGCGCCCACCCCATCCGCGCCGTCCTGCAGACGAAAATGCCGGACCCGAAGGTCCGGCATCCATCCCGCACAGAGCAGCCTTAGTTCACCGTATACGTCACCGGCGACGACTTGACGTAGTTGCCCTTCGAATCCACTTCAATCACCGTCGCCGTATGCGATCCTGCTGCAATTGCAACGGAGGCATTCATCGTCGCCCCGGAATAGTTGCCGATCTTGTTGCCATCAACCCACAGCTCCAGATGGTTTACCGCCCCGCTCGCCCCTTTGCCCGTGGCAACAAACGCCACCGGTGAAGATGTCGTCTCTCCCTGCGTGGGCGAGCACACGTGAACCCCCGGCGAACTCGGCGCCGAGCATGTTCCCGTGCTGCCTGCCGTAAAGGTCACGGGCGATGACTTCACGTCCGCGCCCTTCGAATCGACCTCCACAACGGTGACCGTGTGCGAACCGTTGGCCAGCGGCACGCTGGCGCTCATCGTTGCGCCGGAGTAATTCCCAACCTTGTTCCCGTCGATCCACAGCTCCATATGATTCACCGAGCCGCTCGCGCCAGTGCCTGCCGCCACCACGGCAATCGGCGACTGCGTCACTTCGCCTCTGGTCGGCGAACAGACATGCACTCCCGGCGACGTGGGCGGCGCGCAGGGGACCGCTGCCGTTTTGGTGGTGGCGCTGCGCGTCGCGCCGTTGGCTTCCACTTCGACGGCGGTGATCGTCGTCCCCGGCGGTAAACTCAGCGTCGCGTCAAATTCATCGGAAAATACCTGGTAAAGTTTTTGGCTGTTGGCCCAGAGCTCGATGTGCCGCACCGGTTGTGTCTGGGCGCGGGCGGTGCCGCGTACCCGCACCGAGCCGCCGGTCTGCGTCGCCTGGCAGAAAGTCACGCCCGCGCCCGCCGGATACGCGCACTCGTCCTGCGCATTGTCATTCGCCAGCATATACATCGGATACTCGTTATCGCCTGTCGACACCGCTTTTGTCGTCGCCAGGGTGATGTGGTTCGTCTTGTCGAAAAATCCGATCGCCTGCAAATCCGCTTCCCCCGGGAGCGACGTATAGGTGCCGTCATTCGTGAACGACCGGTTGCTGGTTCCGATGAACACCGTCAAACCCGCATTGCCCGAGACCAGTACGTCCGGGACCCCGTCTCCATTGATATCGGTGACGGCCACATCGTCGGTGATCTCAAACCCCAGATTTGACGAGGTGAAGGTGCCGTCGCCGTTGGAGTAGTCGATCGTGATCGGCAGAGTTTCGCAGCAGTTCTCATACATTTGCGTTGACCAGGTAATCAGGTCGCTTTTTCCGTCCAGATCGACATCGGCCGAACGCAGAAACCCGACACCTGCGGGCGTTGTGCCCAGGTCTTTTGCTGTGCTGAAGACGCCTTTCGCGGTATTCAGGGCCGTCATCACGTTATTCGTCTGGTCGCCTGCATTACCCTGCTCCACCCACGCCAGGTCCGGCCGGCCGTCGCCATTGAATTCGCCCACCGTCAGGGTCGTGGTGGTGTATGCGGAGGGCGGACTGTCGATTTGCAGCGTTTGCGAGGTGAAGTTGCCCTTGCCGTCGTTGAACAGCAGGGTGAGTCCGCCGTTCTGGTTGAGCAGGGCCAGGTCCTGTGTGTTGTTGTCATCAAAGTCGGCTGCCACGATCGACGTATAAACCTGCGATGTTACCTGAACGATGACCGGCGCCTGGAACGTGCCATCGCCGTTTCCGTACAGCATCGTGACCTGGCCATTCGCGTTGAGCGCTGCGATGTCCAGCTTGCCGTCGCCATTGAAGTCGCTCACCGCCACCTGGTGTTCCATGGCGGCGGAGGATCCGCCCGGGATCGATACCGGCAGTTCCACCGGCGCGTTGAAGCCGCCGCCGTTGTTCAGATAGAGGTAGAGGGTGGGAACCACTTTGCATGTGCCGCCGGAACAGCTGTAATCGCTCCCGGCGAGCACATCGGCCAGCCCGTCACCGTTGAAGTCCGCGGCGTGGGCGTTTTGACCAGCGAGCGAAACGCCATCGTTGTAGGGCGTCGCATAGGTGCTGTACTGAAAATCGGTTTGGGAAAAGGCGGGCATGGCGAAGAGAATCGCCGCCACGGCGGGAAGCAGGGCACTCTTTCGCTGCGTCACAGGGAGCCTCACAACAGGGGGAAGCGGTGCTTGCTGCCCAGTTAGAGAGGTGCCCGTAAGCTGCTGTTGCCCAAGTGGTAACGGATTGCACACATCGGGTTCCACGCACACCATGGAGCGCCAGGGGAATCTCCCGCTTCCGCTGGACGCGGGAAAATTCGCATGACCCCGAGCCCGCGACCCTACAGCTGCTCGATCTTTACATTGCCGTCGGATGTGCTGATGGTCAGCGGCGCGCCTCCCCCATTCAGCTTTCCATGCAGCTCGTGGCCGCCTCCGCCGGACTGGTAGTGATCCATGGTCAGCGGAAGTGCGCAGTCCACATGGCCGTCGCTGGAATGCACCGTCAGGTCGGCGGCAAACTTCTGCGGCACGTGCAGGGTCACCGAGCCATCGGACGATTGAATGCTCGAGGCCTCGGTGAGCTTCGTTCCCTCGCGCAGGTTCAGCTCCAGCGTACCGTCGCTGGTGTGCAGGGTTAGAGCGTGGAACAGGCCGTCCACGGTCAGATTGCCGTCGCTGGTGTGGGCGTCGATCGCGCCCGCGGCATCGCTGATCCTCACATGGCCGTCGCCGGATCGGACGCGCAAATCCCCCGAGACATGATCGACGTCCAGGTCGCCGTCGCCCGTGGTCAGGTTCAGATCGCCCTGCAACCCGGAGAGAGTCAGGTTACCGTCCGCGGTCCTGGCCTGCAGCGTGAGCTGCGCCGGGGTTTCCACGGTCACCGTGGTTTGCTCCTTGTGCCAGACAATGCGCACGCCGATGTGCGGCAGCTCTTTGAAGCTGAAGTGAACCGCATCGCCGCTCTGGCCCTCGTCCAGGCGATAGTCGCTCAGCTTGCGCCCCACCACTTCCACGTGGATCCGGATTGCATGGCAATCCCCGCACGGGTGAAACGTAACGCTCGCGTCCGCGGTTTCGAACGTCAGCGTGGGCTTGCCGGTCACGAAATAGGTTTTGGACCAGGAGTGATCGGAATCCTGCGCGCGCGCGATGAACGGGGCGAGCAGGCCGAGCGCGGCCAGAGCCACAGCAAGTTTCGTCTTCATGGCAGCCAGATACGGCGCTGACCCCGGAAAGGTTCCTTCAAAATTGCCCTCAGCCAACCGTTACCGGGAGAGCAAGCCCACCCTCCAAACCCATTGCAATCCCGCTCCGCCTGAACGACCCTTGTAGCAGACCATCCCCATCGAGGACTCCCGTGCACGACTTCCCACGCATCAAGCGCCTGCCCGCCTACGTCTTCAACATCACCGGCGAGCTCAAGGCCGCCGCCCGCCAGCGCGGCGAAGACATCATCGACTTCGGCATGGGCAATCCTGACGGCCCCACCCCGCAGCATATCGTCGACAAGCTCATCGAGAGCGCGCGCCGCCCGGACACCCACCGCTACTCCCTCTCCAAAGGCGTACCCCGCCTCCGCCGCGCCATCTGCAACTGGTACGCGCAGCGCTACAACGTCGCCCTCGACCCCGCCACCGAGGCCATCGTCACCATCGGCTCCAAGGAAGGCATCGCCCACCTCTGCCTCGCCACCCTCGACCAGGGCGACAACGTCCTCGTCCCCAATCCCTCCTACCCCATCCATATCTATGGACCGGTCATCGCCGGGGCCACCATCCGCTCCGTCCCCATCCATTCCTCCACCGATTTCCTCGCCGCCATCGAGACCGCCATCCCCCTGATGGTCCCGCGCCCCAAGATGCTCATCCTCAACTTCCCCGCCAACCCCACCACCCAGTGCGTCGACCTCGCCTTCTTCACGCGCATCGTTGAGCTCTGCAGGCAGAACCAAATCTGGCTCGTCCACGATCTCGCCTACGCCGACATTGTCTTCGACGGCTACCGCGCACCCTCAATCCTCGAAGTCCCCGGCGCCAAAGAGATCGCCGTCGAGTTCTTCACTCTCTCGAAGAGTTACAACATGCCGGGATGGCGCGTCGGCTTCATGGTCGGTAACCCGGAGTTAGTCGCCGCCCTCGCCCGCCTCAAGTCCTACTTCGACTACGGAACCTTCACTCCCATCCAGGTCGCGTCCATCCTCGCGCTCGAAGGTCCGCAGGAATGTGTCGCCGCAATCCGCGATAACTATCAGAGCCGCCGCGACGTGCTCATCCAGGGCCTCCATAAGGCTGGATGGGAAGTCGCGTCGCCAAAAGCGACGATGTTCGTCTGGGCGCCCATTCCCGAGCCCTACCGGCCCATGGGCTCGCTCGAATTCTCCACGCACTTACTCAAGGAAGCGAAAGTAGCCGTCAGCCCCGGCATCGGCTTCGGCGAATACGGGGACGGCCACGTCCGCTTCGCCTTAATCGAGAATGAGGAACGGACACGGCAGGCGCTGCGTGGGATACGGGGCATGTTTCAGAAAGATGGCGTCACCGCGACCACCGCATCCGCCCGCTAACTCAGCCCTCACAAATTCCGGGTGCCCCATCCTTGTCCGCGGGTTCATTTCCGACAGGGTGGAAACCGCCTGTTGTGACACTTGCGAAGGTGTATCAATCCCTGAGCCGTCACGTCCAGCCGGTGCAAGCATCATTGTCATGACCGTTTTCTCGCCTTCCTGGAGAATCGCGGTATTGGTTCTGGCTCTCGCCACGACCGTTAGCGGCCAAACGAAGCGCACAACCGAGATATTCTCCAGCGACGATCGGTTCGATCAGCCCAACATCGAAAGGATCGCCCAGTTCTCCGCCCAGGAGCATGCCACCATTCTCTTCACTGTCGGCAGCGACGCGATCGGCTACGCCAGAGACGGGACCTTGCGTCAACTCCGCCTGCCTCCCAGCAGCTTCCGCTGCCCGCGTTCGGCGGCGGCGCTGTCCCACGATGGTCGCACCGTTGCCTACTGGAGCGCCCGGCCGTCCGGCAAGTGTGCGATCACTCTCCTCGATCTCGCCACCGGCAGTTCCCGGCCTTTTCCGGAAGTCGCAGCCATTTGGAGCGCGCTCTCCTGGTCCCCTGACGACTCCGAAATTGCGTTCAACTACTCAACCGATCATCCGACCTTCTCTGCCTTCATCCAAGCCGTCGACGTGCGCGATGGCTCGATTCGAACCCTTGTGCCTCCCGGACCGATCACAGTAGACGGCACCCAGTATTCAGGCCGAGCGTTTCGTTTTGTAGATTTCACCCCGGTTCAATGGTCGAAGGCGGCAGACACGCTGTTGGTGGGCTTCACGCGCGACGTGCCCAACCCGCATTCACAGTGGTTCGACGTGAAGTACGGGATCGCACTTGCCAGGCACGGTGTTCTCTTCCCATTCGCCGACGGTACTAACGCTTCAATCTCGCCGGTCACTGACCGCGTCGTCTGGTTCGCCCTCAACAAGATCGATTCCGCCAAACTCGACGGGACAGATCGCCGCATTCTTAGCAGCGCGCCGCGTTATGCAATTATTTTTCCGGGGAGCCTCAGCGGCCCGATCACTTGGTCGCCTGATGGCAAGCATATCCTGTTCCGCAACGTTGTCAGCGACGACTGCACAGACGAGATATACCTCCTCAACGTCGATACGGGGGTCCGAAAGCGCTTTCTCAAGCACACCTGCATCGAGATTCTGGATTGGCGTTGACCCGGCTACCCACGGGGCGCCTCCTCCTCCCCATCCTCTATACTTTGCGAATCTCCCGAGGCCCGCCCCATGCCCGCAGCCACCGAAGCCGCCCTCTCCCTCCGCCGAGCCACGCCCGAAGACGCGCCCGTCTGCGGATCGATCTGCTACGACGCCTTCTCCCACATCGGCGCACAACACAATTTCCCCTGCGACCTGCCCAGCGCTGAGGTCGCCACCGGCTTCATGACGATGCTCTTCAGCGCGCCCGGCTTCTACTGCGTCGTCGCCGAGCTCGACGGCCGCATCGTCGGCAGCAACGTCCTCGATGAGCGCGCCATCATCGCCGGCGTCGGTCCCATCACCGTCGACCCCACCGTGCAAAACGCCGGAGTCGGCCGCCGCCTCATGCACGATGTCCTCGACCGCGCCCGCTCGCAGCACGCCGCCGGCGTCCGCCTCGTCCAGGCCGCCTTCCACAACCGCTCGCTCTCGCTCTATGCCAGCCTGGGCTTCGATGTCCGCGAGCCGCTCAGCTGCATTCAGGGCACGCCGCGCCAACGTTCCGTCGCCGGCTGCGATGTCCGTTCCGCCACCCCCGCCGACCTCGACGCCTGCAACGCGCTCTCACTCCGCGTCCACGGATTCGATCGCGGCGCCGAACTGGCCCATGGCATCGAGCGCGGCACGGCCCTGGTCGTCGAGCGCGCCACCCGCATCACCGGCTATTCCAGCGACCTCGGCTTCTTCGGCCACACCACCTGCGAGTCGAACCAGGACCTCCAGGCCCTCCTCGCCTCGCCCGACTCCTTCCACGGACCCGGCATCCTGCTGCCCTCGCGCAACACCGAGACGCTGCGCTGGTGCCTCGCCAACGGCCTGCGCGTCACCCAGCCCATGACGCTCATGTCCCTGGGCCTCTACAACCAGCCCCGCGGCGCCTGGTTGCCCTCCGTATCCTTCTGATTCTTCAGGAACTCCGCCGCGAAAACCAGCTTCTTCAGTTCCTCCGGCCTGGCGGCCAAGCCGCTCCCCCCAAACGGGGCTGGCTTACCCCCTTTGGTAACCAATTTGCACCGATTATTGGTCACTTCCTGCCTGTTCCCTTAGCAACGTTGCTGAAAACTAAATGGCTATTGTTACTGTCGGTAATAGCTGAGAGTATCAGTCATCTTTCATCTTTCAGTCGCAGGGATGGACCTTATGAAATCTGCCTGGCTTTGCTTCTGGATTGCATTCGCTGCCGCCGAAGTGGCGCTCACCGTCTGGTCTCGCTCCGCAACCTTCCTCGAAATCGGAGCCGTCGTTCCCGTCATGATCGCCTACAACCTGGACCGTTTCCGCACCGGCGCGCGCGCCTCCGCAGCGCTTGCCATCAAGGGTGCTCCGTCTACCCCCGCGCTGGGGTAGCCCGGCGCCTCCCACGGTCCCGGCCCACTGAGGGCTCCTGCCAGTCCCCCCGTCCCTCTCTGGATAACTCCCCCCCGCCCCTGGCCGCCTTCCACCCAGCTCCGCAATCTCTGCCACCTCGCGCTTCGCCCTTCATCCAATCGCCGTGCGTCTCCTCTCCGTCAATGTCGGCCTGCCCCTCGCAGTCCCCTGGCACGGCGGTCCCATCACGACCTCCATCTTCAAGAACCCCGTCCCCGGCCGCATCGCGCTCCTCACCCTGAACCTCGACGGCGACCGCCAATCCGACCTCACCGTCCATGGAGGCGCAGCCAAAGCGGTCTACTGCTACCCCGCCGCGCACTACGCATACTGGAAGGCCCAGCTCCCCGGCCACCCGCTGCCCATGGGCTCCTTCGGCGAGAACTTCACGCTTGAAAGCCCGCTCGAGGACGAGGTCCACATCGGCGACCGCTTCTCCGTCGGCTCAGCGGAACTCGTCGTCACCCAGCCGCGCCTGCCCTGCTACAAACTAGGCATCCGCTTCGGCTCCGACGACATGGTCCGCCGCTTTCTCTCGAGCGGCCGCACCGGCTACTACGTCGCCGTCACCCGCGAAGGCGAGGTCGGCGCGGGCGACGAGGTCGCCTGGCTGACCCGCGACCCCGCTGCCGTTTCCATCTCCGACATCGTGCAGCTCTACATCGCGAAGGAGTTCACGCCCGAAGACGCGCGCCGCGTCCGGCAGGCTCTCGCCGCCGATGCGCTGCCTGCCTCATGGAAGACCTGGTTCGAAGACAAGCTCCGCCGCCTCGCCTCATGACCGGCCCGCTGTTGGCAGTTGTCGGATGCGAACAGGCCAACCGCTCTCCTGTCGACTCGCCGACCCTGCCGCTGTACCCCGTTCTCTGTAACCTGTAACCTGTCACCTGTCACCTGGGTTCGCATGTCAGAGTTCCTCCTCTTTCACGGCGTGGCGATCGCCGTGCTTATCCTCGCGAATGGCTTCTTTGTGGCGGCGGAGTTTGCCCTCGTCAGCGTTCGCGAAACCCGCATTGAGCAGCTCATCGCCGAGCGGCGGCCTGGCGCCCGCGCGGTGCGCCGCCTGCAGGAAAACCTCGGCGACTTCCTCCCCGCCGTCCAGCTCGGCGTCACCCTGTGCAGCCTCGCCATGGGCTGGATCGGCGAGCCCGCGGTTGCCGGAATCTTTCAGGCCGCAATGGCCGGCCTGCCGCACGCACGCCTCTACGCGCATCTGCTCGCGGTTCCCCTGTCCTTCGCATGCATCACCTGGGTTGTTGTGCTCCTCGGCGAGCTGGTCCCGAAAGCGCTGGCCCTCCGCCGCGCCGACCAAATGGCCATCGCCATTGCCGGTCCCATGGAGTTGTTCATCCGCACCTTCCGGCCCCTCATTCGCCTGCTCAATCGCTCGGCCTCGCTGGTGCTCCGGCTCTTCCACGCGCCGCTCGTGCAGGAGGGCGGCATCCACTCGCCCGAAGAGCTGAAGCTGATGGCAACCGCCGCGCGCCGCATGGGCATGCTGCCCGAATATCAGGAGGCGCTCATCCACCGCGCCGTCGAGATCGACGAGGTGATCACCCGCGAAATCATGACTCCGCGCCAGCGCATCTTCTCCCTTCCCGCTGACATGCTCGTCGAGGACGCCAGCGCCCGCATCGTCGATGAGCAGCATTCCCGGGTCCCCGTTTACGACCCCGCGCGCGGTCCGGAGTTCATCATCGGCGTCGTCTACTCCAAAGACATCAGCCGCCTCATGCACTTCCGCGCCTCCGCCACCACCAAATTCGCGGTCGTCCCGTTCAGCGACATGCGCCTGCGCCAGGTCATGCGCGAAGTCCTCGTCGTTCCCGAGACCAAGCCCGTGCTCGACCTGCTCAACGAATTCCGCCAGCGCCGCCGCCACATCGCCATCGTCGTCGATGAGTTCGGCACCACCGTGGGCCTCGTCAGCGTCGAAGACGCCCTGGAGCAATTAGTCGGGGAGCTCGAAGACGAGTTCGATGTCGCCGCGCGCGCTGTTCTCTCCACCGCGGCCGGCGGCATGGTGCTCGACGGCAGCGTGACCCTCCGCGATCTGGAAACGCAGATGCACTGGCATCTGCCCCGCGATGGAGGCGTGGAAACCCTCGCCGGTTTCCTGCTCACCCGGCTCGGCAGAATCCCCCAGGGCGGCGAAACCATTGAGTACGAAGGCCGCCGCATGACCGTCATGGAAATGAACGGCCGCCGCATCGCCAAAGTCCGTATCCAGCCCATCGACCCGGCCCGGCCACGCGCCGGCGAAGCAGCCAGCTAAACGAGCGCCTTCGGGGCGTACGCTGCGGCTAGAATCTGTGCAGAGCACCACTCAACTCCCAGGGCTGCCGTTCGAAAGGCAGCACTCCAAAATGCTGACCCGCTGACTGGCTGACTCGCTAACCTGCTAACCCGCTGACCCGCTGACCCGCTGACCCGCTGCCAACCGGATGCATCGACTCCTCAAATCTCTCCTCACCCGACTCGCGTACACGCTGCCCGTCCTCTGGCTGGTCGTCTCCATCGTTTTTCTGCTCATCCACCTCGTTCCCGGTGATCCCATCGAGCAGATGCTCGGCGAAGGCGCGCGCCCCACCGATATCGTCGCCCTCCGCCATTCGTATGGACTCGATCTGCCCCTCGGCACGCAGTACATTCGCTACTGGCGCGGCGTCCTCCATGGCGACCTCGGCCACTCCATCCGGCTCAACGATTCCGTCACGCACCTGGTGCTCACGCGCTATCCCTTTACCGTCGAACTGACCGCAGCGGCGCTGCTCATCGCCCTCCTGCTCGCCATTCCCGCCGGCATCGCCGCGGCCCTCCATCGTGGACGCCCGCGCGACCATATCATCGGCATCGTCAGCCTGCTGGGATTGTCGTTTCCCGCATTCGCGCTCGGCCCCATCCTCATGATCCTGGTGTCCATCAAGCTCGGATGGCTGCCCGTCTCGGGCGCCGGCGATCTCGCCCACCTCGTGCTGCCCGCTGTCACCATGGGCTCGGCGCTGGCCGCCATCCTCACCCGCATGGTGCGCACCTCGATGCTCGAGGAACTGGGGCAGGACTACATCCGCACTGCCCGCGCCAAAGGCCTGCCCGAGTGGATCGTCGTCTACAAGCACGCGCTGCGCAACGCCATGATCCCCGTGCTCACGCTCATCGGCCTGCAGTTCGGCGCGCTGCTCGCCGGAGCCATCGTGACGGAAAAGCTGTTCTCCTGGCCCGGCATCGGCCGCCTCACCGTCTCCGCCATCGAGAACCGCGATTATCCCCTCCTCCAGGGCTGCATCCTCGCCGTCGGCCTCACCTACGTCCTCGTCAACCTCGCGACTGACGTTATGTACATGGTAGTGAACCCGCGCATCCGCGCGTAGCCCGGCCGATCAACCCGGCACCATGCAGCTTTCAGCTAAAAACAATGGACTGTCATCCTGAGCGCAGCGCCGCACAACCTTCCGGTTTGCCACGCCTTGGAGCGCGAAGTCGAAGGACCTGCATCTGCTGGAAACGCGCCCTGCGAAGCAGAACTCTACTGCTTCACCACCTCCACGATCTCCGCCTTCACCCCCGCTTCCGTCACCGTCAGAAACCCCACCGTCACCGGCAGGGAAAACCTCCGCGGGCCCGCACTGCCCGGGTTGAAATAGAGAATCCCTTTGTGCCACTGAATCGCCGGATGGTGCGAGTGCCCGCTGACGACGACGGCGATCCCCGCGGCCACCGGATCCAGATCGAGCGTCAGCCGGTCGTGCAGCATGTAAATCGAGCGCCCGCCCAGCTCGATCAGCTCCGTATCCGGCAGCAGCGAACACGCACCGCCCACGTCCACATTGCCGCGAATCGCCGTCACCGGCGCAATCGCCCGCAGCCGGTCGAGGATCGCGCTATCGCCCACATCGCCGGCGTGCAGAATGTGCTCGGAGCCCCGCAGCGCCGCCAGCGCCTCGGGGCGCAAGAGCCCGTGCGTATCGGAAATCACGCCAATGCGCATACCCTCAGAGTAACGGCTGCACCGCAGCCCAAAGAGAAAATGGCGAGCCGCCTCGCGAAAAGGCAGCCCGCCATCCTGGTTCGTTCGCTTTCGTGAATCAGCCGGCGATCCGCGCCCTGCCGACCGCCGAAAGCTGAACCTGTTCTCTTACCTTTTGGCGCAGCAATCGCCGGAGCAGCAGGAGTGGCAGCTGCCCGCGCTGCAGCAGCTTCCGCCACAGCAATCGCTCGCCTTCGGGCAGCAGGCCGCGCCCACCGCCGCGAGAGCCGAGAAGGAGAGCAGCGACGCCGCCAGCAGAGTCAACAGTTTCGTTTTCATGATCGGATTCCTTTCCGTGTGAGAAGAGCGCAACCGCACGCCGGCCGGGGCAAGCCTCAGCCGCGCAGAACATCGCTCGATAAGGTCAGGAATTTAGATCCGCAGATCGTCTTTCAGGCGAAAGACGGCGGCTTGAAACCGCAATCCGGCGGTTAGCTCGCAAATGGGGGAGGGGGAGGACTGCCTGCTCGAAGTTGCGCCGGCAAACGGCAACGCCGGGGCATCGATTCTGACACCCGTCTCGGCCTTTTGCGGTACTGCTTCAGTACACTGCGCGCCCGCACACTGCGCGCTCTCGCTGCCAGCCGGCGGGCAGCACGGCATGGCGCCGTTGTGGCAATGCATCGCGGGCGTCACGGCGGCTCCGGCTGCCAGGCCCGTTGCCATCCACACGGCCGCCAGTCCGGAAGCGATCCCCCGTGCCACGCGTCGATGCCAACCGCCGCCCATACGACTTACCTTATATCAGCCGCAACCCGCAGGCCTGTGACGGCGCTCACGGCTGTGGCGGCAGCAGCAGCATCTTCTGCGCGAACTCGTCGTGGGCCGAGCGCACCAGATGCGGCGTGATCACAATCGCCAGCACGGAGTAATCCAGGTTCGTGTCCTTGTTCGTCGACATCTCAAATCCAGGAATGTCGCTCAGCCCCGGAATCCCGGTCAGTGTCGCCGACAGCTGCCGCGACATCGAGCTCACCAGCACCGCGCTCTGGCCCAGCGCCACCGACGTGATCGCGTTGTATTCGCGGTTACTCATCACCGGCAGCCCGTTGATCGACGTGCCCTCGATCTGGTTCAGCTTCAGATCGAATTTCAGCGACACGCTCTTGCGCCCCTCGATCCGCGGCGTTACGTCCAGCGTCAGCCCCACGTCCTGATACTGCACCTGCGGGATCGCCTCGCTCGCCGCTGCGGTCAGCGCCGAAGGGTTAATCCCCAGGTTCTGCAGCGTGCTCGAGATCCCCGCCGTCGAGATGCCCGGAATGTTCAGCCCCGTCGGCGACAGGCTGCTGTAGCTCGATGTCTCGATGGGATACTTCTCCCCCACCTTGATCACGCCTTCTTCGTTGTCCGCTACGCGCAACTGCAGCTGGTCCACCGCATGCACGTCCGTCGAGTTGAGCTGCAGGTTCACCGATCCGCCCTGATACTCCACGCCCGTCAACGACAGGCCGCCGCCGAAAACGCCGAACGGATTGCTCAGAATGCTGCTGCTGATCTGCCCCGACGCCACCAGGATGCCGAGAATTGCCTCCCAGTCGCCGGGCGCGGCCAGACCGCTCGAAATAATCTCCTGCACCAGGCTCGAGTTGCTCTGCAGCAGGCTTGCCGCCTCCGAATACACGTTGAAGAGCGTCGTCTGCGTGGGCAGAATCATCCCGATATTCGTGGCCTTGGTTCGGTCCACCTCCACCATGCGCACATCCAGCTGCACCTGGCCGTGGCCGTCCCGCAGGCTGTCGAGCGTGGCGTTCAGCGCGGTCAGGTCAGCCATCGGGCCGCGCACCATGAGCGCGCTCTGGCCGGGAATCGCCGTCGCGGTTTTCATGTTGAAGAGGTTCTTCGCCACGTTCACCGTCTCGGTCATCTCCGCCGTCGGCAGTCCCGGCAGGTAGACCGTCTCCGCCGTGAGCCGATCGAACTTGGTGTGATTCTCCTTCGTATTTTTGGCGACCAGCGCGCGCGCCGGATCCAGCGGCACCAGGAATGTGTCGGTCGCCAGTCCCAGCGAGCGCTCGATATCGTCGAAATCCGCATCGTCGATGTCGAACCGGATGCTGGTCGATGCCACCGAATCATCGACGGTCGGCTGGATGCCGTAGGCCGCCAGCACCTGCCGGATCACCTCGCGCTCCCCCGTGTGCAGATGAAAGCTGTGCCGCTCCGGCTTCGGCTGCAACTCGATCGGCGGAGCCATGCCCCCATCCGGCCTGGCCGCGGGCTCGGTGGACGCCACGTCCCGTGCCAGCTCGTCGGCGTGCTGCTCCACCAGGGGGTTGCTGGGATCGATCTCCGCCGCTGCGGCGATGGCCGCATGCGCATCGCTGAAGTGCCCCATGATCTTGTCCTTGTCTGCCTGCTCGATCAGGGCGCGCACCAGATGCTGCTTCCCCACATCGAGCGCCGCCGCATACCGCGGATCCAGCGGATCGAGATTCACCGCGCGCTCGAAGGCAGCCATCGCCGCCCGCGGCTTGTTCTGCTTCATTTCCTTCGCGCCCTCGAGAAAGGCCTTCTGCGCCTTGTCGCGATGCTGGCGGCTCACGTGCGTTTTCGCCGCAACCGCCGCTCCCGTGGAACTCATCTCTCCCACCGTCGCAGCTGCCGGAACCGAGGGTTCAGAGGACGGCGCGCTCTGCGCCCCGGCTGGCTGCTGTGCAGGCGCAGGCACTTGCTGGCCCGGCGCAGCCGCAGCCATCGCAAGCATCGCCACAGCGGCCAGCGCGCTACGAAGCATGGACCTCCGCATCTCTCACACCCGGAACCGTGCGCTCCAGCAGCGCAGCCAGCGTGGTTGCGCACACTTCCGGACGATGCTCGATGAGTTCGTCGAACGAGTACCGCCCGGTGGCCACAGCGATGGTCGGCAGTCCGTTGGCCCGCGCCGCCTCAACGTCGAACGGCGTATCGCCGATCACGCAGACGGTGTCTGCCAGCCCCTCCCGCGTCTCGCTCGAATTCAGGATCGCCCGCGCCTGTTCGGCCGCGTGCGCAATCATGTCCGCCCGCGCTTCAAAGTGGTCGCAGAACCCCCCAAAACTGAACCAGGAGCGCAGCCCGGCATTCTCGATCTTCATCCAGCCAATCTCTTCCAGGTTCCCGGTTGCCACCCCCAACAGCGCGCCTTTGCGCTCCAGATGCGCCAGCGTCGCCTCCACGCCCGGCATGATGGTCGGCAACAGCTCGGCGCGCCGCGCGCCAAAGTGCTCGCACATGGCTCTCAAAACATCCTCGCGCTGCGGCCGCCACGCGTTGTCTTCCACGGCGGCCAGCCGAAACGCATCCCGCAGAATGCCCGGATCGGTATTGCCCGCCAGCGTCACGCCCTCCAGCCGCAGGTCATGCCCCAGCACGCTGCGCACCCCCGCGAAGAATGCATCGATGTGGACCCGGTCCCGGTGGCGCAGCAGCGTTCCATCAATATCAAAAAGATAGGCCCGCTGCTCATCCCAGCGGAATCCCTCCCCGATGTAGACGCGGGGCTGAACAGATTCGCTCATAGCTCTAGGGTATCGAACTGCTCCGCTCTCTCCAATCGCCTTTCATCCTCCCAAATTCTCCCCTTGCACTTCTACAGGAATCGCGCTATAAATTCCCTGTAGAAGCGAAAGGGATGCCATGCCCATTCCACGGCTCGATCTTCCCCAGGGCACGCTCGATCTGCTCATCCTGCGCACCCTTTCCGCCGGCCCGCAGCACGGCTGGGCCATCTCCGAGCGCGTCCAGCAAGTCTCCGGCGAGGTTCTCCGCATCCAGCAGGGATCGCTCTATCCCGCCCTCCACCGCCTCGAGCGCCGCGGCTGGATCAAAGCACGCTGGGGCACCTCCGACAACAATCGCCGCGCGAAGTACTACGAGCTGACCAAAGCAGGCCACAAGCAGCTCGCAGCCGAGCAGGACGCATGGGAAGCCCTGACGGCCGCGGTCGCCCAGGTTCTCAAAGCTGTTTAGGGCCTGATCCCAGGCCCCACGGAGGCCATCCCGATGCTCAGCGATCTTCGCATCCGTCTTCGCTCTCTCTTTCGCCGCGCCCGCGTGGAGCAGGAGCTCGACGACGAGCTCAGCTTCCACAGGAACCAGCAGGCCGAAAAATACATGCGCGCCGGCATGAGCCGCGAAGAAGCGCTGCGCCAGGTCCGCCTCGAATTCGGCGGTCTCGAGCAGGTCCGCGAAGATTGCCGCGACGCCCGCGGCATTTCGTTCCTCGAAACCGTCGCCCAGGATCTGCGCTACGGTCTGCGCGTGCTGGCCAAATCGCCCGGCTTCACCGCCATCATCATCCTCACCCTCGCCCTCGGCATCGGCGCCAACACCGCTATCTTCACGCTGGTCAATGCCGTCATGCTGCGCTCCATCCCCGTCCGCGATCCGCAGCAGCTGGTCGTCCTGCAGTGGTCGGCGAAAAGATGGCCGCACAGCACAGGCACCAGCAGCTTCGGTGACTGTGCCTTCCCACAACAAAATGAAACCGGCGCAACCAATTGCTCACTGGACTACCCGCTGTTTCAGGAGATTCAGAAGCAGAAAGGCGCCCTCGCGGACGCCATGGCCTTCGCCGGGCCTTTCGAAATGGACCTCAGCGGCAATGGCGCCGCGGCCATGGTCCATGGCGACCTGGTTTCCGGAAGCTACTTCCAAACGCTGGGCGTTGCCCCGGCGCTGGGCCGCACCCTGGTTCCCGGCGACGAAAAGCCTGGCGCACCGTCGGTGGTCGTTCTCGATTATGCCTATTGGCAGCACGCCTTCGGCGGATCGCCCACGGTCATCGGCCGAACCATTCGCCTCAACAACGCCGCCTTCACCATCGTTGGCGTCGCTGACCCGGCGTTCACCCGGCTCACGCCTGGAAAATCCATCGATGTGTGGGTTTCGCTCAACCAGGCGCAGGCTCTGGGGCTGAAATTCATTCAGCCTTCCGACGCAAAAAACTTCTGGCTGGTGATTGTTGGCCGCCTGCGCCCTGGAGTCTCGCGCGCGCAGGCGCAGGCCGCTCTGGACGCGATCTTCGTGAACACGGCTCTCCACGGAGCCAAGCCGTTATGGACTCAGGCCGACAATCCCCATCTCCTGCTCGTGCCTGCGCAGGAAGCGCTGATGGGGATCCGCAATCAATTTGGCGAGCCGCTGCTGCTCCTCATGGCCGCCGTCGGCCTCATCCTGCTTATCGCCTGCGCCAATGTCGCCGGGCTCATGCTGGCCCGCGCCGCCGCCCGCGAGCGTGAAATGGCGGTGCGCCTCGCCATGGGCGCCGCGCGCGGCCGCGTGATCCGTCAATTGCTCACCGAAAGCCTTCTGCTCTCCTTCATGGGTGCTGCACTCGGCGCGCTGCTGGCTCCGCTCGGCGTTTCGGGTCTCGCCGCGTTCTTCACAAAGAACGCCTACATGCCCCTGCAGCTCGATCTCCACGTCGATGCGCGCGTGCTGCTCTTCACCCTTGGCGCCGCGCTGCTCACCGGCATTGGATTCGGCCTCGCCCCCGCCTTTCGCGGATCGCGCACCAGCGTCACGGCGCAGTTAAAAGGCAACACCACCACCGCTGCCGCCGGTCACGGCCGCGGCAAGCTGCTCAGCCTCGGCAGCGCTTTGGTCGTCCTCCAGGTCGCGCTCTCCATGGTCGTGCTCACCGGCGCCGGGCTGTTGCTGCGCACCCTCGGCAATCTGCGCAGCATCGACGCCGGTTTCGATACCCACAATCTCATCCTCTTCAGCATCGATCCCCAGCTCGCAGGCTACCAGGACAAGCAGATTCCCGATCTCTACGCCAATCTGCAGAGACGCATCGCGGCGCTGCCCGGCGTCAAAGGCGTCAGCTACTCCTCCGATGCGCTGCTCGACGGCGGCCTGTGGACGTCCAGTGAAGTCATCGAGGGCCGCGCCGACAAGAACGCCGTCGACGTGCAGATGCTCTCGGTCGGGCCCGACTTCCTTTCGACCCTGAAAATTCCGCTCCTGGAAGGGCGCGCGCTGACCGCAGCCGATACCAGCGGCGCGAACCACGCGCTGGTGAATCGCGCTTTCGTGACGAAGTACCTTTCCGGCAAAAATCCTATTGGCCTGCATTTCGGGAGCGACGACTCCAAAAAGCTCGACACGGAAATTGTCGGTGTGGTCGGCGACACGAAATACGCCCAGCTGCGTGATGAAGACGCGCCGACCGCGTATATCCCCGCCAGGTCGGGAGGTGCAACGTTTGAAATTCGGACCGCACCCGCTCCGGCCTCGCTCATGCCCGCGGTGCGCCGCGTCGTGAACTCCGTCGACGCCAATATCCCCATCACGCGCATGCGCACGCAGTCCGATTCGATCGACCGCCTGCTCTTCAACGAACGCCTCGTCGCGCGCCTGCTCGGTCTCTTCGCGGCTCTCGGCCTGCTGCTCGCCTGCATCGGCCTCTACGGCCTGCTCTCCTACGAGGTGCAGCGCCGCACCCGCGAGATCGGAATCCGCACCGCCCTCGGCGCTCAGCGCAGCACCATCTGGTCCATGGTGGCGCGCCACGGGATTGTCTTAGTCGCCATCGGAGCCATCGCCGGCTGCGGCGCGGCCTTCGGCGTCACCCGCCTGCTCGCCAGCCTGCTCTATGATGTGCGTCCTGCCGACCCGCTGACCTTCGCCCTGACCGCGGCCCTGCTGCTGGTGGTCGGAATCATCGCCTGCTCGCTGCCCGCGCATCGCGCTACCCGCGTCGACCCCATGTCCGCCCTGCGCTGCGAGTAGGGCAAAGACCGCTCCGCGTTCCGATGAGGACGACCGTCCGGAACTGACCATTGCTGTTCGCCGCCGAACGCTCGCCGCGGATGCGAGTCACCGGCTCTGCATGGAGAATCAGGCAGATCGCTTCCCGCCCCGATGGCCGCGGGCGTGCAACGATGGAATCCATCGATCCGATGCTCACAGGACCCAGGAGATCGACATTCCGGCGTGCGGCCGCAGTCGCCACACTCCTGCCTCTGCTCAGTTCCGCAGCCTGCGCGCAGTCGTCCTGGGTCCACCTGGGAGCCAGAGGACGGCTGGTCTACCGGACCACCAGGCGCGGAGACCGCATTCCGGATTTCTCATCGTGCGGCTATCGTGGCGGCGGGGTCGCGCTTCCGGATGCGCCCCGGCAAATCACGCTCACTCCCGGGCATCTCGGCGACGACACACCGCAGATCCAGGCGGCAATCGACAAAGCAGGGCGTCTTCCCGTGGGTGCGAATGGCATCCACGGGGCTGTGGTGCTCGCTCCCGGGACCTACTCCATCCTCGGTACTCTCCAGATGCGCCGCTCTGGCGTAGTCCTGCGCGGCAGTGGCCGCGCAGGCGCCCAGGCTAGTCTGCTTGAGCTTTCAGGAGCGCCCCATCTGGCCATCAACATCACGGGCGAGTTCCATCAGCACGAACTGTCCGCGCCCACCTGGCTCGCGGATCGCTATGTGCCCGCCGGCGCAATCGTGATTCATGTCGCCGACGCGTCCGGCATCCGCCCCGGCGACACTCTCGAAATACTGAAGCCTGTTACGCCGGCGTGGGTCCACTTCATGCGCATGGATCACCTGATGCGCTACGGCAAGCCGGAGACATGGGTGAAGAACAACAACATTCGGGTGTTGCGCCGCGTGGCAAGTGTGAACGGCAATGCCGTGCGGCTCGAAGTGCCTTTGACCGACTCGTTCGATGCGCGCTTCTACACAGAGCAGGCGGCGGCCGTGACGCGCGTGGCCATCGCCGGGCGGATTGCCGAAATTGGCGTGGAGGACCTGGATATCGTTGCCCCGCCGCGCACGCTGCGGCAGGGAATCGATCCCGAGTTCAACGGCATTTTCTTCGACAACGTCGTCGATGCGTGGGTGCGATCCGTGACCGTGGAAAACACGGTGACTGCGGTGCGCATCCAGCGCGAGGCTGAGCGGCTGACGGTGGAAGACGTCGACGTGCCGTCGCAGGCAAACGTGATTTCGATGGCGCGCGACGGCGTTTTCCTGGTGGTTGGAACGCAGATTCTGATCGACCGCAGCTACGCCACCGGCCACAAGCTGGCATATGTGCAGACGGAGGCGCAATCCGAGGGTCCGGTCGTCGTGCTCCATTGCCATTTCTCCGGCAATGGAAAGGTCGAGCCGCATCAGCGCTGGTCGACGGGGTTCCTGGTCGATTCTTCCGATATGGGGGACGGCGATCTGTGCCTGCGCAACCGTGGCGAAATGGGCAGCGGCCACGGATGGACCACCGGATGGTCCGTTTCGTGGAACAACACGGCACACAGTTTTCTTGTGCAGAATCCGCCAGCAGCGCTGAACTGGTCGATCGGCGATATCGGCAACCAGAGGACCGCGTCAATGCCGGTGTTCGATGCATCGAAGCAACCGACGCTGCCGCAGGGTGTGGTGGAGTCGAGCGGCACGCATGTTGAGCCTGCGAGCCTGTATCTCGAGCAGTTGCGGGAGCGCCTCGGTCCTCAAGCCGTTGCGGCCATCGGCTATCCTTAGGCCCTCTACCGCTTCCCTTCCTTCACCTCAAACAGCGCCCGCTCGCTGCGCGGCGGCCGGCGCAGCCCGTTGCGTACCTGGGTGGGATCGATCTCCAGCTCCGCCAGAATCCGGCTCAGCGTGTTGCGGTGGACGCCCAGCTCTTTGGCCGCCTTGCACTGGTTGCCCCGGTGACCCGCCAGCACCTCGAGAATGAAGCGGCGCTTGAATTCGCGCACGGCCTCGTCGTACGTGATGCCGCCCGCGCGCATTTGCATCACCAGGTTGTCCAGTTCGCGTTTCACAGGAACCTCTTTCACCATCCCGTAAGTTTGCTGGCCCGATTCCGTCCTGGGATTGCTTCACCCCGCATGGCCCTGGCCAAATTGCTGCTCACTGCCCCTCACTACGCTGCCGGCTTCATCCACTCCGGCTGATCCTTTTTCAGCACCACCACCCCTTCGCGAATCCGCCGTTCCAGATCCGCCGGGGCCACCGCCGCCGCGCTGTGCGCCATGGCGAGAAAACTCGGCGCCAGGCGCGAATGCCGCAGCCACGTGGCCTGAGGCCAGAATGCAGCCACAACCATCACGGCAATCGTGACCAGCACGCATCCCTTCACCAGACCGAATGCGGCTCCCGCGATCCGGTCTGCCCATCCCAGCCCCATGGACTGCATCGTCCATCGCACAATTCTTCCCACCACCGCCGCCACAATCATCACGCCAACGGCGAACAGCAAAAACGACGCCGCCTGCGCCATCGGCAGCGAGTGAATCCAGCTGCCCACCCACGGCATCAGCTGCTGATAATCCCAGCTCGCCAGCAGCAAGCCCAAAATCAAACCCGCCAGCTCAAAAACCTCCACCACAAGCCCCGAGCGCGCCGCCGATACCACGCAAACCAAAAGCACGACGAAGATCAGGACGTCGAACAGCATCACGGCTTCCTCTCAGTCGACCGCAATGTTTCTGCCGGTCAGAAGCCGAAAGGCTTCCTGGTATTTTCCCAGCGTTTGTCTCACCACCATATCCGGCAGATGCGGCGCCGGGGCCTGCTTGTTCCACTGAATGCTTTCCAGATAATCGCGCACGAACTGCTTGTCGTACGACGGCTGCGGCCTGCCCGGCCGGTAATGATTGCGGTCCCAGAAGCGCGACGAATCCGGCGTGATGGCTTCATCGGCAAGAATGATGCCCGTGTCCGTCATCCCGAATTCGAACTTCGTGTCGGCCAGCAGAATTCCCTGCCGCTCCGCATGCGCCGCTGCCCGGCGATAGAGCTCCAGCGTCAGCGTGCGCAGCTTCTCCGCCGTCTCGCCGCCCACAATCTCCACCATGCGATCGAACGAAATGTTCTCGTCGTGCGTACCCTTTTCGTTCTTGGTCGCGGGCGTAAAGATCGGCTCATCGAGCTTCTGGTTTTCCCATAGCCCCGGCTTGAGCGGAATGCCGCACACCGATCCCGTCGCCTTGTAGTCCTTCCAGCCGGAGCCGGCCAGATATCCCCGCGCCACGCATTCCACCGGAAACATCGTCGCCTTGCGCACCAGCATCGACCGGTCGCGCAGCGTGTCGCGGTACGCCCACGCTTCTTCCGGATAATCGAGCGGGCTCGCCGTCAGCAGGTGATTGGGAACGATGTCGCTGAGCTGATCGAACCAGAACAGCGAGAGCTGCGTCAGGATCTTCCCTTTGCCCGGGATGCCCGTCGCCAGAATGTGGTCGAACGCCGAGATGCGATCCGTCGCAACCATCAGCAGATTGTTGCCGACCGTATAAATGTCGCGCACTTTGCCGCGCGTAAGCAGGTTGAGCCGGATGAAGTCGGTCTGGAGCAGAGCTTTCAAGGCGAGTCGGCCTTCCTGCGCTGGAGCGATGGTTGTTCAGCCCTGGCTGCCTGGCACAAGCCCGCGAGGGAGTGACGGAGCCGGATCGGCTCCAAAAAGACGATCCGTGAAAGCGTCGGCTTCAGGCTGAATCTCCGATTGTGCGATTGACGCCGCGCTTTGTCAACGCCGCGTGAATACTGCATTTTTCACGGGTTCCCGCGACCTAACTCTGCTCAGCGCGTGTGTCAAGAAAAAAGTGGGCAGGCAATTTTGCGGAAAGGAGAACCTCTGCGGCGATGCCGCGCAGGGATTCGTCCCGCGGCTCACACCCGAGACCTCGCTACTGCCGGTAAGCGCTCGGCTTCGCCGAGACGCGCACGCCCATGCCGTTCAGGCGGCTGCGCGCCTGCGCCGCTTCCGGCGTCTGCGGGTAGCGCCCGATCAACGCGCGCAGATCGCGAATCCCGTTGTCGCGCTGATCGACGGCCAGCTCGGCCTCGCCCTTGCGCAGCAGCGCCGCCGGCGCTTTCGGGCTTCCCGGAAATTGCTGCAGCACCGACTGGTACGCAGCGATCGCCGCCGAATATTTCCCCTGCCGGTAAGCAATCTCTCCCAGATAGAACTGCGCGTTGCCCGCCAGATCGTCCTGCGGATAATACTTCAGCACGTCGCCGAATTCGCTCGACGCCACGTCGTACCGCGCCCCGTTGTAATCGCTCAGCGCTCCCTGATACAGCTGCTGCACCGGTGGCGCCTGCGGCTGTTGCGGCTGCGGCGGCGCGGCCTGCGGCTGCTGATTCTGGTCGCCGCCCGGCGCCGCCTGCCCCGGCTGTCCCTGGTCTGCAGGCTGCCCCGGCTGCTGCGCCGGCTGCTGTTGCACATTCTGCAGTTGCGACTGGATCGCCGTCAGCTGCGCGTTCAGCTTGTCGATGCGGCTCCGCAGCTCGTCCACCGAATCGTTGATGCCCTGCATCTGTGTCGAGAGCTGATCGATCTTGCCGCCGCCCGACTCATTCTGCGCCTGCACCTGGTTCTGCAGGGTCGACATGGTCTGGTTCATGTGGCCCACCGTGTCGGAAATTCCCTGCACCACATTTTTCAGCACGGCGAGCTGCTGATCCTGCGACTGCTGCAGCTGCGACAGCGCCGTCTGCAGCTGGTTCACCTGCTCCTGCAGCTGGATCATCTCCTTGGAAACGGCATGCGCCCGAGGACTGCAGCACAGCAGCAAAAATACCGCACACGCGGGAAGGGTAGCGACGATCTTTCGCATAGTGAATCCCCAATGGAGCGCAGCTGCGCTCAACTCCGATTCTACAGTTCTGCCAGGCCTTGCGCTCCCGAGGCGACAGGTTGCAGGTTGCAGATTACAGGGGTAATCCCCTCGCGGAACTCAGGCCGCCAGCTGCGATGGTTCTGTGGTCCACTCGCAGCAAGAGGAGCCACATGGCGAAATCGTTTCGCGATCTTGTGGTCTGGCAACGCGCCATGGAGCTGGCACGCCTGCTGTACCGCCTCACATAGAACTTTCCCCGCGAAGAATGGCTCGGGTTGACGGCGCAGTTGCGGCGAGCCGGTGTTTCCATTGCCAGCAACATCGCTGAGGGTTCGGGACGCGGGACAAGAAGCGACTACCGCAGTTTCCTCAGAATGGCGCGCGGGTCAGCGCTCGAGGTGCAAACCCAGCTGCTCCTCGCCCGTGATCTGGACTTCGGCAATCCCGCTGAGATTGCTCAAGCCCTGGGACTCGCGGACCAAGTCAGCAGAATGCTCTGGGCGATCACCCAAAAAACTCTGCCCCGCTCCTGACACCTGTAACCTGCCACCTGCAACCTGGTTCTACTGGTCCAGCGAGAACATCGCCCGCCGGTTCTGCTGCCAGCACGCTTCCGTGTGCTCCTGGCAGAACTGCTTCTCCTTGCCGTAGCTCACCGTGCGCAGCCGATCCGGGCTCACGCCCGCCTGGGTCAGCGCCTGCTTCGCCGCGTTGGCGCGATTCTCGCCCAGCGCCAGGTTGTATTCGGTCGATCCGCGCTCGTCGCAGTATCCGCCGATCACCACCTTCAGCTCGGGATGCTGATTGAGGAAGTTTGCATCCGCCTGGATCGAGCTCTGCGCGTCCGGACGAATGTCGTAGCTGTCGTAATCGAAGAACACCGGCTTCACCGCGGCTTCAAAGGCGTTCTCGTCGATGTTCGACTCCTGCATCGGCGCCGCCGGCGGCGCTGCGCTCACCGTCACCGTGGCCGTCGCATCGGCCGACCCTCCGTCGCCATGGGCGATCAGGTGATAGCTGGTCGTCTGGGTTGGCCTCACCGACTGCGTCCCCGACGGCGCCACTTGTCCCAGGCCTTCGATCGAAACATCGGTCGCATTCGCCGTGTGCCAGGTGAGCGCCGACGTCTCGCCCGGATTGACCGTGTCCGGCGATGCGGTGATCGTAGCCGTAGGCGCTGGTGCGGCTTCGGTGGGCGCTGGCGGCGGGGGGGGCGCCGGGTTCTTCTTGTGGCACCCTGCGATCGTCAGCAGACCTGCCAGACTTGCGGCCAGGGCCAGGGACTTGCGGTTGGTGAAATGCACGTTCTCTCCTCCTTCAGGAGTGGTTTCGGTTGGGACCAAAGGCAGAGCAGGCCGGATCCTCTCCGGCTCGCCAATACGTCAACTCGTTCACTTCCAGCTCCAGTTTGGCTGCGTGGCCTGCGCTCCGTGGGTCAGTTGCTGCTGATCGGTTCCGTCGGCCAGCATCATCCAGATCTCCGTGCGCCCGCCCGTGTCGCGCTGGAAAACGATGTGACGTCCGTCCGGCGACCACGAGGGCGCATCGTTCGCTCCCTCGCTGTGGGTCAGCTGCGTCCAGCGCTTGCTGGCTATGTCCATGATGTAAATGTCTTCGCCGCCCGGCGCTCCCGGCCCATAGCTGCGATTCCACGCAAACGCCAGGAATTGCCCGTTCGGCGACCACGAGGGCGCGCTGGCATAGCCGCCGTCGGTCATCCGCATCACGTTCGCGCCATCCGAATCCATGATGTAAATCTGCGGCAGCCCCGTGCGCCCGCTCACCCACGCAATCTGCGAATTGGTCTTCGGATTCCACACCGGCGACACATCCGGCCCGCGGAACGCCGTGATCCGGTGCGCATCCCCGCCCGTCGCATCGCTCACGTAAATCTCCGGATCGCCCGTCCGCGCCGACGAAAACGCCAGCTTCCCCCCGTCGCTCGACCACGCCGGCGACAGCGTCGTGTCGCCCCACGCCGGAAACGCCACCAGCCTTCCCAGATCCATCGAGAACATCCGGATCGACCAGCCGTTCTTGCCCAGCGAGCTGAACGCGACGCGCGAATTATCCGGCGACACGCGCGGCGACAGTGACACCGTGCCCAGATGCGTCAGTTGCCGCGGGTTCATGCCGTCGTAATCCATCACCCAGATCTCCTTATTCCCCGAGTGCTGAGAAACGTAGTAGATCTTCGTCTCCGCTATCCCCGCGATGCCGCCCAGTTGCTGGATGATCTCATCGGCAAACCGGTGTGCGATCTGCCGCGTCGCCACCACCGTGGCCGCATCCGCGTACTGCTTGCCCAGCACCTGTGGGCTTTGCGTGTTGTGCGCGTCGTAAAGAAATCCCTGCACCGTCACGCGCCCGCCTGTCGCGGTCAGCGTCCCAAACGCCACGTAGGCCGCATTCGACGGCGCCGCTGCCCAGTTCGCCAGGTTGATCTCCTGCGGTGTTCCTGGCGCGGCCATCGGAATCATGCTCTTTGAGACCACATCGAAGATGCCCGCGTAGCGCAGATCGTTATAGAGCGTCTGGTCGAAGACTGACTTCATCGGCCCGGTCTGCGGATCGGCCGAGCCCGCCTTGAAATCGGCCGCGGCGATGCGAATCTTCTGCTGGCCCAGGTTCGTGCCCGTGCGCACCCAGTCCTGCGCCTGCAGGTGCAGGGCGGAAACGGCGAGAAAGCAAACCAGAGAAAGGCGAAAAAGGTCGAGTTTCTTCGGCAGGCTCACGATCATGCGTTTTTCGATTCCCCTCATGCGGCTTCAGGTTCGGCTTTTCTGGATCGGAGTCGTTCGGGGTGAGGATCGGCAGCATGCCCGCGACGCGTTGCGTACGGAATTCCCCGGCCATCGCCGGGGCCCTCCAGTAAGAATGGCTCAGCCGCTGCTGTAGATGATGGGTCGATGGTCACGTCAGGCCGACAGCCGCTTCTGCTCACTGGGAAGGCTGATCGTAGCTAAAAGTGTACTCCACCGACAGATTGGACCCTGTGTACTGACTAGGCAACGGCTGAAAACTTTCTACGCGCTGTACGGCACGCACCGCCGACGTGTTCAGCGTGGGCGAAGAGCTGGGCGTAAAGATGCGGATGTTACTCACTGTGCCATCCCGCGCAATGGTAAACGTCACGTTCACCTGGCTCCCGTAAGGCGTGTTGCCGGCGATCTCCTGCCGGTACCACATCTCGCTCACCTTGCGCGTGATCATGTCGACATACCAGGGGAAGCGCGAAGCGAAATCGCTCTCGCTCACATTCACCGGGCTGGTATTGTGCGCCGGGTTGTTGTTCATCGCGTGCGGCAGTTGCGTCGGCGCCGCCTCTCCGTAGCCGGCCCGGTTCGGCTGGTTCACCGGCTGCGCGTATTTTGGCGAAGCCGGATGCGGCTTCTCCGCCTGCTTCAGCTTCGCGTTCCTCGTGGGGATGGGAATCGCATCCGGTTCCTGCACCGGAATGGTCGCCTGCGACGGAGGCGCCGGCGAGGGACTCGGAGTCTGCGTCGCCAGCACATTCGGTGTCGGCGGAGTCACCGACGGCAGCGGGATCGAAGCGGCGGAATTCACCAGCGTCGCCTGGATCGTGCCCTGGGGGCCGTTGTTACCCCACTCCTGGCCGTGAAAATGGCTGTTCCAGTAGAGAAGCAACGCCAGGGCTCCCGCCACGCCGGCATGCAGCAGCAGCGAGCCCGCCGCCGGCCCACCGAACGATTCGCGCTGCAATTCGATAATGTCTCGCGGCATCCCGGCTTCCTGTCCGTCTACAGTTTGACGCGCTTCGGGCCCCAGCGACAACCCCTGTCGAAATTCAGGCGCACCTGGTCCCGAACCTGGACGCTGACTCCACTCCAAAGGATGTACGTTGGGTACTCCAGAATGTGCGCCGGCGCGACCGAGGCGGGATGCGCCCTCAGTAATCTTTAACCTGTCACCTGAAACCTGGTTCAGGCCGTCCGTGCCCGCAGCCGCGGAGCCACCCGGGTCTCCTCCGTCGTCCGCTCCGGCCGCGCATCGGCCGGCGACAGGGCCGAATAGTTGTTGCGCTCGTACGTCTCTCGCAGCCTGCCCATCTCGGCCAGCGTTCGCAGCAGTTCCGCCTGGACCCGCACCGCTTCGCCCTGAGCCTCCATGAGCATGCAGCGGATCGTCATGTCGTCCGCCCGACCCACGGCTCGCTCAATATCCAGCAGCCTCTGCAGTAAATCGGTTGACGGCGCATGCGTTGCCAGGGCGCCAGACTGGAGAAAATTTGCGCGGCTCCAGGGCCGCGGACCTGAATTTTCGTCAGAGATTGGGGAGACTTTTGGCAATTTTTACCTCACTGCTTGTTGTTTTCAGGTTGTCACTCACCCTACCCGCAATTGGATGGCCGAACCAAAGGTTCGCGCCGCGCTTTTAACAATTCCGCTATCCTCAGTAAAGCGGCCCAGCCGCTGCGAGCAAGGCGGCCCAGCCCCCGTCGAATCTCCGCCTTACGCATTGACTCCCTCCCGGGATTCCCGTATCCTAAAGTCCTTGCGCAGTGTGCGTTCTCGCTTCCGTGCGTAGTCGCCGGATGGGGTGACGTGCGACCCTGGAAATCTGAGTCGTTCCGGGCCGGGGTTTCAAGATTTCTGCGTAAACTCACGCGAACAGCATCCGAGAACCGCGGAAGCGTTCCTGATTCCGTGGCTGGCCGTTGCGTGGGCCCTTTTGAGTAATACCCGTCGGTCCTTGCGTCCGCACAGGTTCTGGATTTGCCAGGGAGAGATAGAAGAGATGTCGACATACATTCCGAGTGCGCACGAGATCAGCCGCAAGTGGTTCGTGGTCGATGCCAGCGGCAAAACACTGGGTCGCCTCGCCACCGAAGCCGCCAGTGTGCTCGCCGGCAAGCGCAATCCGAAATACACGCCCTTCCTGGACATGGGCGACCACGTCATTGTCATCAACGCTGCGAAGGTGAAGCTCACCGGCCTCAAGAGCCAGGCCAAGACCTATCGCCGCTACACCGGTTTCCCCGGCGGCCTCCGCGAAGAGTCGTTCACGCGCCTCATCGAGCGCCGTCCCGAGAAGGTCGTCGAAGAGGCGATCAAAGGCATGCTGCCCAAGACCAAGCTGGGCCGCAAAATGGCCACCAAGCTCAACGTTTATCGCGACGAGAAACATCCGCACGCGGCCCAGAAACCCGAGCCGCTCGAGGTATCGGCGTAGTTTTGCAGTGCCGCGCAGCGGCACGACGGTAGAAGCCCCGGCCTTTAGGCCGGGGAAGTAGGACGAAGAGAATGCGGGGCTTCAGCCCCAGGGTGGTTTTTGTATCAGGGCATGGCGTCAGCCGTGCCGATCGCGGCACCAATACCCAGGGCTTGAGCCCCTGAGGCAAAGATTAAGGACGCACATGGCAGATCTGGTTCAGTACTACGGCACGGGACGGCGGAAGTCGGCGATTGCGCGCGTTTTTCTGCGCCCCGGCAGCGGCGAGTTCAAGGTCAACGGCAAAGCCTTCGACACCTACTTCGTCACCGAGCAGCAGCGCGTTGCAGCGAAGCGCTCGCTGGTGATCAGCGACACGGCTGCAACCTTTGACGTGGTCACCACCGTCTCCGGCGGCGGCGTTGCCGCGCAGGCTGACGCGGTCAAGATGGGCATCGCCCGCGCCCTGCTCGAGTTCAACGCCGAGCTGCGCAAGACCCTCAGGGCCGAAGGCCTGCTCACCCGCGATGCGCGCGTCAAGGAGCGCAAGAAGTACGGCCAGAAGGGCGCCCGCAAGCGGTTCCAGTTCTCGAAGCGCTAATTCGAGGGCTGCAACAGTTTTGTTGTTCAGCAGTTCGTATTTGAAGCGCGGTCAGGGTTCGGAAGGATCGGGTGTTTTAAAGCCTATTCCCTAATCCCTAACCCCTGCTTCCCGGAGTCAAATCTGCTCGCGCGGTCGAGCATCGAATTCCGGCCTCGCAGTATCGCCGGAATGCAGTCTATAAGGAGGCTGTTTGGCAACCATCACCATGAAAGAGCTGCTCGAAGCGGGCGTCCACTTCGGGCACCAGACCAAGCGCTGGGATCCTCGCATGAAGGAGTACATCTTCGGCGAGCGCAACGGCATTTACATCATCGACCTGCAAAAGACCCTCAAGATGTTCAAAGAGGCGTCGAAGTTCGTCACCGATCTCGCGGCCTCCGGCAAGGTCATCCTCTTTGTCGGCACCAAGCGCCAGGCGCAGGACGCCATCGCTGAGGAAGCCACCCGCTGCGGCATGTTCTACATCAACCAGCGCTGGCTCGGCGGCCTGCTCACCAACTGGGTGACGGTGCAGAAATCCGTGAAGCGTCTGCAGGAGCTCGACGAAATGGCCACCGACGGCCGCTACGAGCTGCTCACCAAGAAGGAAGTCATCCGCCTCGAGCGCGAGCGCAAGCACCTGCAGGCGAACCTCGCCGGCATCAAGACCATGCGCCGCCTGCCCGACGCCATCTTCGTGGTCGATTCGTCCAACGAAGCCATCGCCGTGAAGGAAGCCCGCAAGCTCGGCATCCCGGTCGTCGCCGTCGTCGACACGAACTGCGACCCGACGGTGGTCGACTACGTGATCCCCGGCAACGACGACGCGCTGCGTGCCATCCGGCTCTTCACGTCGAAGATCGCCGACTCAATCGCCGAAGGCGCGGCCGCGGCGACCGACAAGCAGTTCGCCACGGACATGGCCGGCGTCGCCAGCGATGCCGAAGTGGCGCCCGACGGCGTGGCCGCAGCGGAAGCGACTCCGGAAGCCGAAGGCGATGTCGATCTCGAAGCAGCTCTCGGCGGCGGCATCCGCAAGGCTCCCGCCATCGTGGCCGCGCTCGACGAAGCCGAGGCGGCAGAGAGCGGTTACTAACAACGGTTTTCGCGTTTGCACAGAGCGTGGCGGCCGTTTCCCGGTGCCACGCTTTTTGTGTGTGCGGCTTTACTCGCGATTCATGCGGGAGAAAGAATCTGTTAGAGAAGAGAATGGAGTAATAAGGAAATGTCTACCGTGACTGAAAAGATCGATTCCAAACTCGTTAAAGAGCTTCGCGAGAAATCCGGCGCGCCCATGGGCGACTGCCACAAGGCCCTCCAGGAGACGAAGGGCAACATCGAAGAGGCCTTCGTCGTGCTGCGCAAGCGCGGCATGGCCTCGGCCCAGAAGAAAGCCTCCCGCACCACCAACGAGGGCGCGGTCGGCCAGTACATCCACGCCGGCGGCAAAATCGGCGTCATCGTCGAGATCAACTGCGAGTCCGATTTCGTCGCCCGCACCGAAGACTTCCAGGAGCTGCTCAAGGACATCGCGATGCACATCGCCGCGACCGATCCGCGCTACATCCGCAAGGAAGACGTGACCGCCGAGGATCTGGAGCGCGAGAAGGATGTTTATCGCGCGCAGGCTGCCGCGACCGGCAAGCCGGCTCCGGTGATCGAGAAGATCGTCGAGGGCAAGATGGGCAAGTTCTATGAGGAAGTGTGCCTGCTGGAGCAGCCCTTCATCAAAGAGCAGACCATCGCCATCAAGGATCTGATCGCCACCAAGATCGGCAAACTGGGCGAGAACCTTTCGGTGCGCCGCTTCGCGCGCTTCAAGGTCGGCGATCCCAACTGGAC
>JBARMS010000279.1:0-3006 GCA_049802575.1 Acidobacteriaceae bacterium
GTATTCATTTCTGGATACGAAGATTCAGGCTTTGGCGTGAAAGGGATTTTCGATACGGATGCCGCGGACGCGTTGGCCGCGGTTCAGGTCTTCGGAGAGAATGCGCTCTGCGCTGGCCTTCAGGGCCGCGGCGACGATCAAGGGGACGTTGGAGTCGATGAACGTTTTCACCGCTCATGGAGCTGTTCGCGTGCGCAGCTTATTTTGCCGCCGAGGCGCAGACCGCTGCCGAGCAGGGCGAGAGCGGAGCGGCGGGCCTGCTCGTAGGCTTCGTCTTCGCCGGTGAGCGTCTCGATTTGCTCAGCCAGAAGTCCACTGATGGAAGTGGAGCGCCGCGCGGCGAGGATGCGCGCCTTGCGGACGGTCTCAGGGCTGAGGCTCGCGGTGACGTTCTGCTTTTTGGCGCTCTGGTGCATGAAAAACCGCTCATGCACGTGGATCACGTGCTGCACGTAGCATACGTGAGGCACTTTATGCCGGCACGGTCGGGTTTCTCCGCGGCCTGCGGTTGGCCTGGAGAATCTTCTTGCGCAGGCGCAGCGATTTGGGGGTGACTTCGACGAGCTCCTCGTCGGCGATGAACTCGATGGCCTGCTCCAGGTTCATGAGGTGCGGCGGCGCGAGGCGAATGGCCTCATCGGCCGTGGACGCGCGCATATTCGTGAGCTTCTTTTCGCGAACCACGTTGACGTCGAGGTCGTTCTCGCGGGAGTGCTCGCCAATGATCATGCCTTCGTAGACTTCAACGCCCGGCGGCGTGAAGAGGATGCCGCGGTCTTCGAGGCCTTCGAGCGCATACGCGGTGGTGGTGCCGGCGCGATCGGCGACCAGCGCGCCGGTGGGGCGCTGCGGAATCTGCCCCTGATGCGGCATGTAGCCGTCGAAGAGGGAGTTCATGACCATGGTGCCGCGGGTTTCGGTGAGCAGATCGCTGCGCAGTCCGATGAGGCCGCGCGAGGGCACGCGAAACTCAAGGCGAACGCGGCCGTAGCCGTGGTTGTGCATCTTGACCATCTCGCCCTTGCGGGGGCCAAGGCGCTCGATCACCGTGCCGATGAACTGCTCGGGAATGTCGATGGTGAGGTGCTCGACGGGCTCCATGAGCTTGCCGTTGACTTCTTTGGTGACGATCTCGGGGCGGCCGACCATCAGCTCGAATCCCTCGCGCCGCATCATCTCGATCAGAATGGAAAGCTGCAGCTCGCCGCGGCCGAGGACCTTGAAGCTGTCGGGCGAGCCGCTCTCTTCCACACGGATGGACACGTTGGTGAGCAGCTCTTTTTCGAGGCGCTCGCGCAGGTTGCGCGAAGTGACCCACTGGCCTTCGCGCCCGGCCATCGGCGACGTGTTGACGGAGAACTGCATCGCAATCGTCGGCTCGTCGATGATGATGGCAGGCAGCGGAGCGGGGTTCTCCGCGCTGGTGATGGTTTCGCCGATCGTGATGCCTTCGACCCCGGCGATCGCCACGATGTCGTCGATCTCGGTGGCCTCGATGTCGACGCGCTTGAGACCGCTGAAGCTGAACATTTTGGTGATGCGGGTTTTGTGCAGCGAGCCGTCGCGTTTGGAGATGGCGACGTCGTCGCCGGTATGCAGCGTGCCCTGAAAGACGCGCGCGATGGCGAGGCGGCCGAGGTAGTCGGAGTAATCGAGGTTGGTGACGAGAATTTGCAGGATGCCGTCGGGATCGCCCTTGCCGAGGGGCGTGGTATCGATGATGGCCTGAAAGAGCGGCTGCAGGTTTTCGCCCGGCACTTTGGGATCGAAGCTCGCCTGGCCGAGCTTTGCGTTGGTGTAAAGCACGGGGAAGTCGAGCTGGTCCTCGGTAGCGTCGAGGTCGATGAAGAGGTCGTACACCTCGTTGAGCACTTCCTGCGCGCGCGCGTCGGGGCGATCGATCTTGTTGATGACGAGGATGGGCGGCAGGCCCGCCTCGAGCGCTTTGGAGAGAACGTAGCGGGTTTGCGGCAGAGGGCCTTCGCTGGCGTCGACCAGCAGCATGACGCCGTCGACCATCTTGAGGGCGCGCTCCACCTCGCCGCCGAAGTCGGCGTGGCCGGGGGTGTCGACGATGTTGATCTTCTCGCCGTGGAAGAAGATGGCGGTGTTCTTGGCGAGGATGGTGATGCCGCGCTCGCGTTCCAGCTCGTTTGAATCCATGACGCGCTCGGCCACGGCCTCATTGGCGCGGAAGGTGCCCGACTGGCGCAGAAGCGCGTCCACCAGCGTGGTTTTGCCGTGGTCGACGTGCGCGATGATAGCGATATTGCGAATCTTGCTCAAAGAAGAATCCTGAATTGAATTGTCAATGGAACGGCATGCGCCGTGAACGAGATCGGGAATCGGCGCACCAGCAACCTTTGCGCTCGAAAACGATTCGCCGCGAACAGGTGTGCAATGTTCTGCCTCTCCAGTTTATCAGCGCCGGGCAACGCCTTTTGCCGCCGCGCCGTCCCGGTAAGGAGGGGAAAGGTGCGCGGCAACGCGACCAGGAGGGTTTCAAATGAATCGATTCGTACGCTGTTCGCTTTCGGCGGCGGCGGGAGTGGCATTGGCCACGTGCGCCGGCGCTGCCGCGCGTGCTCAGAATCCCGCGAGCTCGTCCCAGCCGGCGCAGCAGAGCCCGGCTGCTCAGAACCCATCGCCAACCACGCAGTCGCCCACGCCTCAGACACAAACGCCGGCAACCCAGAGCCCGACAGCCGGGACCTCTGACGCCCAGCCTCAACAGTCTCAAAAGAAAATCGAAATGGTGCAGGCGCAGGCTGAGCTGAACACCACGCTCGATGCAAAGAAGGCCAAACAGGGTGAGCCGGTGAAGGCCAAGCTGAGCGAGAACGTGCAGGTTCCGGATGGGCAGCCGTTGCCGAAGAACACCGTGCTCGAAGGCCATGTGGACCAGGTGACAGCGTCGGACCATAAGAGCGATTCGACCATGGTGGTGACCTTCGACAAGGCGAAGCTGAAGGATGGGCGGGAATTGCCGATCAAGGCGACGGTAAT
>JBARMS010000280.1:0-2174 GCA_049802575.1 Acidobacteriaceae bacterium
GCGCCGCCGAGGCCGGGAAAATGCTTGCCGCAGCCGAGCATGTTCTCCATGGCGAGACCCGAGACGAAGCCGCGGGCGTAGTCGATGACGCGCCACGGCTCGGCGGCGACGGCGCGGCTGCGCATCACGGCGGCCGACTCGGGCAGCGCGAGATCGAGCACCGGAGCCAGCACCACGTTGAACCCCAGCGCGCGCGCCTCGCGGGCGATCAGCCAGCCGTGCTGGCGATACATGTTGCGCTTGCCGGTGGAGAAGACGGCCGCGGGCGAGGGCAGGGGATGCACCACGTCGCGCAGGCGATCGACCAGCCCGCCTTCCACATCGACGCAGCGAAAGAGCGGCGTCGAGCAGAGGCGGTCGGCATCGCGCAGCTGCTCGGCCACCTGGCTGGGAGCCTCGATATTGCGGCGAAACAAAATGATGCCGCCGGGGCGAATGCGGCCAATCCAGCCGCGCTCTTCCGCGGTGAGCGATGTGGAAGCGACGCCGGCAATGAGGATCTGGCCGGCCTGCTCGGCCGCATGGACCTGGCGGCGCCGCGGCATAAACACGCGCTGCGGGCGGCGTCCGTCGCTCGATGCGGAGGGTGTGGGATGCAGCGTTCTGCGTCGTGAGCTCATGGGCTTTGCCTCTTCGGGATCGGGAATCTCTAGCCCTTGATTTCGTTCTTTAGCTCTTCCAGCAGATTGAGCGCCTGCAGCGGCGTAAGCGTGTCGATGTCGGTCTCCGCCAGACGATCGAGGATGCGCTGCGAAAGCGGGGTAAACATGGTGAGCTGCAGCGCCGGCTCGGTTTCCACCTCTACATTGCGGCGTTCCCAACGTTCATGCTGCTTCAGCACCTGACGGGCGCGATGGATCACCGCCGGAGGCAGTCCGGCCAGTCGCGCCACGTCGATTCCGTAACTCCGATTTGCAGGCCCCTGTTCTATGCGATGCAGAAAAACGATGCCCTGGGGGCCTTCATTCACTGCGACGTGCAGGTTTTTCAGGCGAGAAAATTCATCGCCGAGCATGGTGAGCTCGTGGTAATGCGTGGCAAACAGCGTGCGGGCGCCAATGTGGCGCTCGAGGTACTCGAGGGTCGCCCAGGCCAGCGAAAGTCCGTCGAAGGTCGAGGTGCCCCGCCCCATTTCGTCGAGCAGGATGAGCGAATGCGCCGTGGCCGTGTTCAGGATGGTCGCCGTCTCCGTCATCTCCACCATGAAAGTGGAGCGGCCGCGCGCCAGATTGTCGCTGGCCCCGATGCGCGTGTAGACGCGGTCGACGATGCCGTAGGTCATGCGATCCGCAGGAACGAAGCTGCCCATCTGGGCGAGGATGACGAGCAGCGCGGCCTGGCGCAGGTACGTCGACTTGCCTCCCATGTTCGGCCCGGTGATCAGCAGCAGATTCGGCTGCGAGGTGGTCTCACTGGCGTCGAGGAAAAGGTCGTTCGGCACGAACCGCGCCTCGCCCGAATCTTCCATCAGCCGCTCGATCACCGGATGCCGGCCGGCGGCAATTTCGAGGATGGGCGCGGAGTCGATGCGCGGACGCGTGTAATGGCGCGATGCGGCCAGGTGCGCGAGGCACGCGACCAGGTCGATCTCCGCGACCGCGGTGCTGGTGCGGCGGATGCGGCCCGCGTTCTCGACCAGGCGGCGGCGGAGTTCCGCAAAGAGCCGCTTCTCGATCTCGACGCACCGCTTCTGCGCGGTGAGCACTTTGGTCTCGAAATCCTTGAGCTCGGGAGTCGTGAAGCGCTCGGCGTTGACCAGCGTCTGCTTGCGCTCGTAATCCGCGGGCACGCTGGCGAGGTTCGTTTTGGTGATCTCGATGTAGTAGCCGAAAACCGAGTTGAAGCGGACCTTGAGCGAGCCGATGCCCGTCCGCCGCCGCTCGCGCTCCTCAATGGCAGCGATCGATGCGCGGCCGCTCGATCCGACGCTGCGCAGGTCGTCCAGTTCCGCATCGATGCCCGCAGCGATGACGCCGCCCTCGGCCAGCGTGAGCGGCGGCTCGGGGACCAGCGTGGTGACGATGGCAGAGCAGAGGTCGTCGAGGGGATCGAGGGTCGCGGCCGCCGCGGACCAGAACGAGCGTTCAGCGTTCGGCGAACAGCGGTCAGCGATCGGCGGTTGGTGCTCCGGAGCGGGTGGTTCGACGCCACGCGGCTGGGGTGCTGAGGAGACT
>JBARMS010000281.1:0-8328 GCA_049802575.1 Acidobacteriaceae bacterium
GCCCAATGATCAGAACATCCGCAGAGCGTCCCATCGACCCGCTCCCGCCTGTGATTTACTTCGCCGGCTCGATTGCGGCCGCGGGTGCGGCCTCCTGCGGCGGGATCAGCGGCAGCTCCTCGACCACCGCGATGCCGCAACCGCGCAGCAGCTGCAGAACCGTCGGCTTCCCCAGCCGCGTCGCGTCGTACTCCACGCGAATCGTCTTCCATTCCTCATCGAGCCGGATGCGCCGGATTCCATACACCTCGCACAGATTACCCAGCGCGCACATCGCCGTCTCCGTCGGATGGCTCTCGTAGCGATAGAGGACTTCGAGCTGCGTCATGAGTCGATGATACCAGGTCGCCGCCGTCGCGTGACAGGTTACGGACGAGCAAAAGCCGCGCAGCAAAAAGCGGTCAGCGAAAAAACTGTCAGAAAAAACCCTTAGCAAAAAGCTGTTAGAAAAAGCCGCTTAGCAACGAGTTGCCCGCAAAAACCTCTCGGCGTCGCTCGCCAACCGCTTCTCGCTGACAGTTTCTCGCTAACAGCCTTTCGCCGATCGTCCCTCGCTGACAGTCTCTTGCGAACAGCCCTTCGCTAAACGTCCTCCGCTGACAGTCTCTCGCTAACCGTCCCCCGCTATCCGCCCCTCGCTAACCGTCCCCCGCTATCCGTCCCCCGCTATCCGTCCCCCGCTAACCGTCTCTCGCTAATCGTCCCCCGCTGACAGTCTCTCGCTAACAGCCCTTCGCTGATCGTCCCTCGCTAAGGTTTTTCGCTGGCAGCTAAACTATCTCCACCCGCGCAAAGGAGAACCCCCTCCATGGGAGGCATGATCAGCACCTGGCGCTCCTTCGGCCAGGACCCTTCTGTGGTCAGGCAGAAGATCAAGCCCGGCACCACGCAACGCACCCTGCGCTTCGCCGCCGCCTACACCCGCCTGCTCTCGATCTTTCTCCTCGTCGTCATCGTCGATGCCTCCGTCGGCATCGTCAACCCGCTCATCTTCCGCCAGATCATCAACAACGGCATCCTCAAAGGAAACGCCCCGCTCATCATTCACCTCGCCATCCTGGTCGCCGCGCTCGGCCTCTTCGATGGCGCGCTGGGCATGGCCCAAACCTTCCTGTCCTCCAAAATCGGCGCGGAAATCGTCCTTTCCCTGCGCACCCGCCTCTTCGAGCACATCCAGCAGATGCCCCTCGCCTTCTTCACCCGCACCCAAACCGGCGCGCTTGTCAGCCGCCTCAACAACGACGTGGGCGGAGCCCGCACCGCCTTCACCGACATCCTCTCCAACGTCGTCGGCAACCTCATCACCGTCGTTCTCATTCTCGGCGCCATGTTCTTTCTCTCCTGGCGCATCACCCTCGCCGCTCTCGTGCTGCTGCCCGTCTTTGTCTTCCCCGCGCGCTACTGGGGACGCAAGCTGCAGGCCATCACCCGCGAAGCCTATGACCTCAACTCCGGCATGAGCAATCTCATGGTCGAGCGCTTCAACGTCGCCGGCGCCCTGCTCTCCAAACTCTTCGGCCGCCCGCAGGACGAGAGCCGCTCGTTTCACGACAAAGCCGCTCGCGTCTCCGACATCGGCGTCAAAGCGGCCCTCTACGGCCGCCTCTTCTTCACCGCCCTCATGGTCGTCGCCACGCTGGCCAGCGCCCTCGCCTATGGATGGGGCGGCGTTCTCGCCGTCCATCACCTGCTCGATGTCGGCACCGTCGTCGCGCTCGTCTCCTACCTCGCGCGCCTCTATACGCCGCTCCTCGGCCTCTCCAACGCGCAGGTCAGCGTCATGACCGCCCTCGTTTCCTTCGAGCGTGTCTTCGAAGTACTCGACCTGCCCTCCATGATCGTCGAGAAGCCCAACGCCCTCCCCATCCCCGCCGGTCCCGCGCGCATCGCCTTCGACGCCGTCTCCTTCCGCTATCCCGCAGCCTCCGAAGTCTCCCTCGCCTCGCTCGAGTCGATCGCCGTCCCCGACAAGCGCCCGCACAACATCGTCCTGCACGACATCAGCTTCGAGGCCGAGCCCGGACAGCTCGTCGCGCTGGTCGGCCCTTCCGGCGCAGGCAAAACCACCATCACCCACCTCGTCCCGCGTCTTTACGACGTGCAGAGCGGCGCCATTCGCATCAATGGCATCGATGTCCGCGACGCCCGCCTCGACTCCCTCCGCGACCGCATCGGCGTCGTCACCTAGGACGCGCATCTGTTTCACGACACCATCCGCGCCAACCTCATCTACGCCCGCCCCGAGGCCAGTGAAGACGACCTCCGCACCGCCCTGCGCGACGCCCAAATCCTCCGCCTCGTCGATTCCCTGCCCGACAAGCTCGACACCCTGGTCGGCGAGCGCGGCTACCGCTTCTCCGGCGGCGAAAAGCAGCGCATCGCCATCGCCCGCCTCCTGCTCAAGGCCCCCGACATCGTCATCCTCGACGAAGCCACAGCCCATCTCGATTCGGAATCGGAAGCGGCCGTGCAGCGCGCGCTCGAAACAGCCCTCGCCGGGCGCACCTCCATCGTCATCGCGCACCGGCTCTCGACCATCCTGCGCGCCGATCAGATTCTGGTGGTCCAGGACGGTGCCATCGTCCAGCGCGGCACCCACGCCGATCTCTCGGCCCAGCCCGGCCTCTACGCCGAGCTCTACCAGCGCCAGTTCGCCGCAACCCAACCCGCGTTGCCATAGCGGCTTCGCAGACAGCGGCTGGCGGTTGTTAGCAAAAAGCTGTCAGCGAAGTACGGTTAGCGAAAAGCTCTTAGCCAACGACGGTTAGCGAAAAGCCGTTGGCAAAAAAGTTGGCGAAAGTCTGTTAGCGAGCGGAGGCTGGCCAAGACCTCTTGATCATCATCCGTACGACGGAATTGCCACCTGCTAACTACTAACTGCTAACCGTTTTTCGCGAACAGTTTCCAGCGGAGCGTTCCTCGCTAACAACTTTTCGCCAAACGGTTTTCGCCAACAGTTTCTCGCTGGCAGTTTCTCGCTGGCAGTTCTCGCTGGCAGTTTCTCGCTGGCAGTTTCTCGCTGGCAGTTTCTCGCTAACAGCTTTTCGCCAAACGGTTTTCGCTAACAGTTCTTCGCTAAACGGTTTTCGCCAACAGTTTTGCCTACACGCTACCCGCTGCAAGCTACCCGCTACTCCCAAATCCCGCCTGCAAAAACGGATTGCTCTCCCGCTCCTCCCCGATCGTCGTCTCCGGCCCATGCCCGCAAATCACCCGCGTCGCATCCGGCAGCGTCAGCAGCCGGTCGTGGAGCGACCGCAGAATCTGCCGCCCATCCCCGCCCGGCAAATCCGTCCTCCCAATCGACCCCGCAAACAGCGTGTCCCCGGCCAGCAGCAGGTTCTCCGGCGCAAAGTGCAGGCAGATGCTCCCCTGCGTGTGCCCCGGCGTGTGCAGAATCGTCGCCGTGTGCCCCGCAATCCCGGCCTGCATTCCGTCCTCGGCGCTCGCATCCGGAGGAGCCACCTCAGGCGTTGGAACGCCCACCCAGGCGGCCTGCGCGTCCATCATCTTCAGCAGCGGCAAATCGTTCTCGTTCAGCAGGATGGGTGCTCCCGTCGCCCGCTTCAGCCGCACCGCCCCGCCCACGTGATCGATGTGCCCATGGGTCACCACAATCTGCTTCAGCGTCAGCTTGTGCTTCGCCAGCAGCGCCAAAATCTGCGCCACGTTGTCGCCGGGATCGACGACCATCGCTTCGCCGCTCGCCTCATCGCCCAGCACCGTGCAGTTGCACTGCAGCGGCCCCACCGGAAACGTCTCGAGGATCATGCCCCTGATTTTCGGCCAAATCAAAACGCCGCGCAAAATCGCTCTTGACAGACCGTACGTTTCGTACCATAGTATGAATCGTACTAGAACGATTCGTACCGTACGGAGCGTATCATGAAAACCAGTCCTTCTACCCTCGAACACGCCATCCTCGGCATGCTGAGCGGCCAGCCGCGGTCCGGCTATGACGTCCGCCAGGTCTTTCTCACCCACCTCCGCTACTACAGCGACAGCCCCGGCACCATCTACCCCGCCCTGCGGCGACTCGAAGCCCGCGGCTGGATCGAGCCCGCGCCCCCAGCCGAGCCCGCCGGCGAAAATCGCAGCCGCCGGCCCTACACGCTCACCGCCGCGGGACGTCAGGAGCTGCTCGCCTGGCTTGAGGCTCCCGTCGCTGAGGGAGACATCGCGCTGCGCCTCTCCGAGCTGTTCCTGCGCTTCACTTACATGGGCGTCAATGTTCCGCGAGAGACGACGCTCCGCTTCCTCCGTGATCTTGAAGCGGGGCTCACCGCCCGCGCCGCCGCGCAGCGCACGAAATACGACGACGTGCGCAAGGTCGCGCTGCCGCACCACACCGGCGTGCTCTCCATGCTCCTCGGCGTGGAGACCACCGAGGCTCAGGCGCGCTGGGCCGCGGAAGCGCGGGCCACGCTGGAAGCGGCCGGCTGAACAGGCCGCGCCGGGCCCGAACCCCGCCGGCGGATCACAAAGCCAACGCCTTCACAGGCAAGGAGGAAACCATGGGTGCGAATCCTGCGGAATTCTACGACGATCTGGCGGAACACTATCACCTGATCTTCGAGGACTGGGAACGCTCGATCGAGCGGCAATCTGCTGTGCTGGGCCCGTTGCTCGAAAAGCACGGGGCGAGGTCGCCTCTGCAGATACTGGACTGTGCCTGTGGGATCGGAACCCAGGCCATCGGGCTGGCTCAGCGCGGGCATACCGTCGTTGCCACGGATTTGAGCGGGGGCGCGGTCGCGCGGGCTGCCCGGGAAGCCCGCAAGCGGAACCTCGACATCCAGTTCCACGTCGCAGACATGCGCGATCTTTCTGCTCTGCCCGAGTCCCATTTCGACGGGGTAGTAGCTGGAGATAATTCCCTGCCTCATCTGTTGTCCGACGAAGATCTGAGCGGAGCGCTTGCAAACACTTTCCTTCGGCTAAAGCCTGGAGGCGTCTTCCTCGCAACGATTCGCGACTACGACCGCCTCCTGGCCACCCGCCCAACGGTGCAGGGCCCGGCTTTTTCTTCCGAGAAGGAGACTCGCCGCCTGGTTCATCAGGTATGGGACTGGGATGGAAACCAGTATGAGGTGCACCTCTATCTCACCTGGCGCACGGCTTCAGGCTGGACCGCGAAACACTTTGCGTCCCGATATCGGGCGATGACGCGCGCGGAACTGACGGGCGGCCTTGCGGCACAGGGCTTCAGCGAAATCGAATGGCTCATGCCGGAAACGACAGCGTTCAATCAACCGATCGTGATCGCCCGCAAAAAAGGGGAAGACGCAGACCGATCGGCCTGACACGCTCGGCGTGCGCGTTTCTCGATCACAGAAAAACAGAACGGGCAGCCCCAGGGAAGGCACCCGGCCGCCAGCGACAAAATCCGCCCCGCGGACGTCTAAACCGGATACTGTTTTCCGCTCGGGAGGCTCTATGGGCGACTCTCCGATCCGAATCCTGACGTTTCTGGCTGTGGCTGCGCTCGGCGTGGGTTTTGCTCCCGCGCACGCCCAAACCGACGTTGCCGCCAGTATCTACGGATCTTTCAGCGGCACCACGAACGGCAACAACACCATCCAGAGCCCCGCCAACCAGGCGGGCGGCATGCTGGAGCTGCGCCACATCGCCAACCCCATCCTCGGCTTTGAGGCTACCTACTCCTTCAACCGCGCCAACGAGCGGTACTCAAACCCTGTCATCTTATGCCCGGGCATCGGCTGCACCTCCATCGAGTCGGTCAGCGCGAATGCGCACGAGATCACAGCCGACTGGGTGCCCTCGCTCCGCATAGCCAATCTGCGGCCGTTCGGCGTGCTCGGCCTCGGCCTGCTCCTCGATGTGCCCGCCTCCAGCCAGGCGACCGTGATCTCCCAGAGCTGCGCAGCCTGTGTCGTAACCACCACCAGCACCCCCACCCAAACCAGCGCCAAAGCGGTCTACGTCTACGGCGCAGGCCTCGACTGGGGACTGCTCCCGCACATCGGCCTGCGCCTCCAGTACCGCGGCAACCTCTACCAGGCCCCGAACCTGACGAAGACCTTTACCTCGACCAGCACCTTCCTCCACACCTCGGAGCCGATGCTCGGCGCGTATGTCCGCTTCTAGCGGTTCACCCCGAAAACTCGCGGAAAAACAGCGGTGTCATCCCGAGCGCAGCCGGGGGCACCTGCATTTCCTCTCCGCGTCCACAGCAACTCCAAAACAAAAAAACAAATCTGTCATCCTTGCTGAGCGAAGCATCCGAATACGTTGCGCCGCAGGCGCAACAAGTAATCCAGACGCAAGCCGAAGGACCCGCATCGCGAGGTCCGTTTCGCTCAGCCTGCCTGGCGTCGGCAAGAGCGTAACTCCAGGTCTCCTGAACGCCCGTGACTCCCCGCGCGCGAATGAAAAGCCGAGCCACTGACACCCGAACCATCCTGCAAACAGCAAAAAGGGCAGACCCCAAAGGCCTGCCCGCTGCTTCTTCTTAAAACGCGCTTACTTCTTTGCCGGAGCGCTGTGCGTGACGGCGGCGCCCGACAGCACCGAATGGTGCGTCGTCGACGCATGCTGCTCCATCACCGTCAGCGTGACCGACGTGAAGACAAAGACGACCGCCAGCCAGGTGGTCGCTTTCGACAGCACGTTCGAGGCCGACCGCGGACCGAAGGCGGTCTGCGAGCCCTGCCCGCCGAACGCGGCTGCCAGATCGGCGCTCTTGCCCTGCTGCAGCAGGATGATGCCGATGAGCGAGAGACAAACGATGATGTGGATTGCAATAACGAGATAGATCACGATGCTTTTTTTGAACCTCGGGGCGCGCCCGCAAGCTTTGGTGCGGAAGGGGGGACTTGAACCCCCATGCCTTTTGGGCGCCACCCCCTCAAGATGGTGTGTCTGCCAATTTCACCACTTCCGCACTTAAAAACTGCTTTGTTTTCAACTTGTTGGCCGGAGCCGTTGTTGAGGGCCGGTTCCAGTGTATTCATTTTTGTCACTACCCTGCGCCTCGTGCCTCGGTGTGCCTGTTGGCGGCTCTCAAGTCCGCCCAGTCGCATGAACAACGCCTGCACGGCGTTGGCCTGCGGATGCACGTAGCGCATCGTCGTTTTAATGTTATCGTGGCCCGCCACGTACTGCAACGTAAACGGATCGGCGTGCTCGCCGGCCTCGGTCAGGAAGGTGTGGCGGAGTCCGTGGAGTCCGGCATCCGGATGGGTCTGGATGATCTTCCTCAAATCGCCGATCTGGGTTTCGAGCACCCACGGTCCGAGCGGCCGGGCAGGGTCGCCCGGATGGGTGAAGATGTGGGCGCACTTTGAAGCCGCGATCAGCTTCTCCAGCACCTCTTTCATGGCGAAATCGATGGCCAGCTCACGCCGCCTCGCCCGGCGCTTGAGACCGCGCTTGATCAGCAGCGTGCCGAACAGCTTGCCGTCCACCGGCTGAGGATAGAAATGGACGCAGTCCTTCATCAGGTGGAGCATCTCGCCGCGGCAGATGCCGCAGTGCCGGGCAAGGATCGAGGCCGAGAACAGTGGCTCGGGAGCATTGTCGATCCATGCCGTGTAGGCCTCGGCGCTGAAGACATAATCCGTCTCGCGCTCCGCTCCTTCGTCCTTCGTGTACTGCTCGATCACCGGCACTTTCTCGATGAGCTTGAGCTTGCGCTGGGCATAGCGCAGCGCCTTGCGTAGCGTCGCCAGGTAGCGGTTCACCGTCGTTTTCGTGACCGGCGAGCCGGTTCCATTGCGCCGCCGGCCGCCGTGCTTCAAGGCCCACATCTTGAAGGCCTCAATCTTCGGCTCATCGATCCGGTCGAGAGGCAGGTCGGCCCAGGGACCGTATTCGAGGAGTTTGCGGTAGTTCTCGCGGTAGAACTTGACGGTGCCCTTCTGCTCTTCCTTTGCGGTGCCAACCCAGGCATCGAAGATCTCCTGGTACTGCCGCAGCGTCGGAACCGGGCGGGCCGGCTCCGCGGCGACGACCGGCTCTGGTTCCTCGATGCCGGCGTCCTGGCGGATGAGTTTTAGGCGCGCCGCCGAGGCAAGATTCATCGCCTGGACCTTGTTTGCGGTCCCGGTGGACCGGGAATAGATCCTGCCCTTGTAGGCGAACCGATAGCTGTAATGCGGGCTGTTGGCGCGTTTCCAGATGTTCATGCGATGTCCGCGCGGCGGGTATTGCGATCAACCAGCTCGCGAATGGTTTCCGGCCGGATCATGACCCGCGTTCCGATCTTCACGTAGTCGATGCGCCGGTACAGTATCCAGTCTCGCAGGGTTTTGACCGAGATGCCAAGCAGCGGCGCTGCCCGCCCGACACTCACCAGTGCTTCGATCG
>JBARMS010000282.1:0-6071 GCA_049802575.1 Acidobacteriaceae bacterium
CACATTCACGAGATCGACATGCTGTTCCCTGACTGGCTGCACGTGATTTCAGCCGACGGCAACCTGGTGGGAGCAACGCCCATGTACCCCGTGCATTTCTACAGCGTGGTGGATGCGGCGGGCGTCCACGGCGTCGACCCTGAGAACAAGGTCCGCACGACGATCGAGGCAGCAAAGGAGGACATCGATGTCTTCCCCATGCTGAACGACTACAACACCCTCACCGGCGACTGGAACGGGGATGCAATCGGGCAAATGCTGCACAGCAGAGCGGCGCGCGACCGGCTGCACATTCAGCTCGACAAATTCCTCTACGCGAACCCCGGATACCGCGGAATCTGTATGGATTTCGAGATGGTCCCCGACGAGGATCTGAAGTTGTACGCCGAGTGGATCGGGGAGCTGCACAACGATTTCGCAGCGAAACACCTGCGGATCTACGTCAATGTCCAGGCCGAGGCGGATGAAGCTTTTCTCCGACAGCTGGCGCGGAACAGCGACGGCATCATCCTCATGAATTACGACGAGCACGAGGAAACCAGCGATGCCGGCCCCGTGGCCAGCGAGCCCTGGTTCGAAGCGAACCTGACGCGGGCGATGAAAATCGTGCCGAAGGACAAGATTATTTGCGGTATTGGGAATTACGGGTTTGACTGGGCCGTGCCGCTGCCGGAAAAGGGAAAAAAGCCTTCAACGCACGTCGTCGACGTAACCGATCTTTCGGTACAGGAAGCATGGCAAAGGGCAGAGGACTCCGACGCCGATGTGCATCTGGAAGGCGACGAGCTCAATCCCCATTTCGCGTATGACGATGAAGATGAGCACTTGCGGCACGAGGTCTGGTTTCTCGACGGCGTGACGGCGCTGAATGAAATGCGCGCCGGGCGGCAGATGGGCCTCCGGACTTTCGCGCTGTGGCGGCTGGGTGAGGAGGACCCGTCGCTGTGGAAGATATGGGACCGTCCCAGCGCGAAGAACGCGCCGGACCTGCTGCGCACTGTGCCGCCCGGCGCGGATGTGGACAGCGAGGGCGTCGGCGACATCCTTCAGGTCACGGCCCCGCCCCAGGTGGGCGAGCGGACCATCCAGATGGACGCGGACGATTTCACCATCATCGATGAGAATATGGTGGAGTTGCCGCACTCCTACACCATCGATCAGCACGGATATGACCCAAACAAAGTGGCGCTCAGCTTCGACGACGGCCCGGATCCGGTCTGGACGCCGAAAATCCTCGACATCCTGAAGCAGTATCACGTGCATGCAGCATTCATGGTCATCGGCGAAGAGGCGCAGGAGAATGTGGGCCTGCTCAAACGCTACATCCGCGAAGGGCACGAGATCGGCAATCACACCTTCACCCATCCGGATATCAGCGAGATTTCGCCCTTCCAGCTCCAGGAGGAGCTGAATTGGACGGAGCGTCTGTTCGCTGCGGAACTGGGCATCCAGCCGCTGTACTTCCGTCCGCCTTATTCCATCGATCAGGAGCCGGATACGAACGATGAGGCCGCGCCGGCCTACCGCATCCAGCAAATGGGCTACACCATCATCGGCGACAAGATCGACACTGACGACTGGAACGAGCACCCCCGCAAGTCGCCGCAGGAAATCACCGACAGCGTGCTTCAGCAGTTGCAGGAGATGAAGACGCGGACGTGGATGCAGGGCAGCATCATCCTGATGCACGACGGCGGCGGCAATCGCCAGCCGACCGTGGATGCCCTGCCCCTGCTGATCACCACGCTGCGCGCGAAGGGCTACCAGATTGTTCCGGTGAGCGAGCTGATGGGCAAGACAACTGCCGAGGTGATGCCGCCCATCGCGCCCAAACTGCGCTGGCAGGCGCGCGTGGACTGGGTGGCGTTCTTCTTCTTCGGCTTTTTCGCGCATTTCGTCGTCGATATCTTCTTCATCGGCGACGTGCTGATGAGCGTGCGCCTCATCTTCATCGGCATCTTTGCCCTGATCGAGCGCTTCCGCAAGCGCCACGTCCCTGCAGGGGTCTATGAACCCCGCGTCGCCGTTCTGATCCCGGCCTACAACGAAGAGCTGGTCATCGTCCGCACCATCAAATCGGTGCTGCAGTCGGACTACAAAAACATCCGTGTCATCGTGATTGACGACGGTTCCTCAGACCGTACCTTCGATGTGGCGCGCGAGGCCTACGAGGAAGAAATTGCCCAGGGACGGCTCACCGTCCTGACCAAAGCCAACGCCGGCAAAGCGGAAGCGCTGAATTTCGGACTCGACCATGTCGACGAGGAAGTCTACGTCGGCATCGACGCCGATACAGTGATTGCCGGCGACGCCATTTCCAGGCTGGTCTGCCACTTCGCCGATCCGCGCGTGGGCGCCGTCGCCGGAAATGCCAAGGTCGGCAATCGCGTCAATCTCTGGACCATCTGGCAGGCGCTCGAATACATCACCAGCCAGAACTTTGAGCGCCGCGCCATGGACCTGTTCGACGTGGTCACGGTCGTGCCCGGAGCCATCGGTGCGTGGCGCACCAGCGCCGTGAAGCGGGGTGGGTGCTACCCCGTCAACACGGTCGCCGAGGACGCGGATCTGACCATGAACCTCCTCGAGCAGCGCTACAAAGTCATCTATGACGATCGCGCGCTGGCCTTCACGGAAGCGCCGGCGACCGCGCGCAGCCTCATGCGGCAGCGGTTCCGCTGGTCCTTCGGCATCCTGCAGGCCGTCTTCAAACATCGCGCCGGGGCGCGCACCAATCCCGCGATGGGCTTCTTTGCCCTGCCCAACATTCTCATCTTCCAGATTCTGCTGCCTCTGGTGTCGCCCTTTATCGACATCATGTTTGCCGCCGGCGTGATCCATTACCTCCTCGATCGCTACTTCCATCCCGAAGCTGCCAGCGCGGCGACGTTCGACAAATTGGTCACGTATTTCCTCGTGTTCCTCGTCATCGACTTTGTCACTTCCGTGCTGGCGTTCAGCCTGGAGCCGCGGCTCCCCGCCAGTAAGGGCGAAATCTGGCTCCTGCCTCATGTCTGGCTGCAGCGCTTCTGCTATCGCCAGCTCTTCTCCATCGTCCTGTTCCGCACCCTCAAGCGCGCCATCGAGGGTCGTCCGTTCAACTGGGAGAAGATCGAGAGGACCGCGCGGCTGTCCCGGCAAACCGAGAAGATCGCGACCGGACAGTAGTCACTCTTCGAGAATCCGATTCACCCGCTCCCTCAGCCCCTGCGCATCGAACGGCGCGCGGACCTTCGCGTCATTGTCGAAATAAACGTAGACGTCGCGCTTCTTCCGTTTCGGCGGCGCAATCGGCGAGGCGTACTGGCAGGGTGGCACTCCCTCATGCGTGGTTCCCTCGGGCGGCTGCCCGCCCTTCGCCCAGGCTGCGACGCGTTCAGCCCACGCGTCCAGATCCACATCCCCATAGCCGCTGGCGTAGAGCTCCTTTGAGCCATGCAGGCGGACATAGACAAAATCAGCAGTGACGTCCATCAGCCGCGGCCACTCGACAGTGTCGGCGCAGACCAGGGCGATGCGCTGACGCCGCAGCAGTCGGATGAATTCCGGCGCAACGCAACTGGGATGGCGAATCTCGATTGCATGCCGCAAATGCCTGCTTACCGGCGGCTTCAGGAAGACACGCCCCTTCATCCAGGGATCATGATCCGCGGCCAGCGCTGCGGCCTCGTCCGTGGTGCGGGGCAACAGCGTGAAGAATTCATCGAGGAGTTCTGGCCTGAAGGAGAATATGGGCGGAAACTGCCAAAGAAACGGGCCCAGCTTGTCGTCCAGCTTCAGAATTCCCGAGGCGAAAAAGTTCGCCAGCGGTTTGCGAATATCGCGCAACTTGCGCATGTGCGTAATGAATCGCGACCCTTTGATGGCGAACACGAATCCGTCCGGGGTTTCGGCAGCCCATTTTTCAAAGCTCGATGGACGCTGCAGCGAATAGAAGGTGCCGTTGATTTCGATGGTGGAGAAAGCTTGCGCCGCAAACCGCAATTCCTGTTTCTGAGGCAGCTTCTTTGGATAAAACACGCCGCGCCATCCCTTGTAGGTCCAGCCGGAGATGCCGATGCGCACGGTGCCGACGCGGGTCACGCAGAAATGGAGTGCGGCTGCCCGCCTACCGGTTGTATGGCAACCAGTAGGCGCCGATTCGTGCGCTCAGCCGGGTCTGCCGATAGAATCGAAGAAAGCATTGGTTCAACAGCCAGGTGCATGGCTTGAGGGCTTCGACATTGTCTGTTGCGCAGACTGCGCTTACATTTCAGGAATTGCTGCTGCGACTCCAGGGCTTCTGGGCGGAGCGCGGCTGCGTGCTCGCCCAGCCCTATGACGTAGAGGTGGGCGCAGGAACTATGTCCCCGGACACCTTTCTCCGCGTGCTCGGGCCCGACCCCGTCGCCATCGCCTACACGCAGCCGTCACGCCGTCCTGCGGATGGCCGCTACGGGGAAAATCCCAACCGCCTCTACAAGCACACACAACTGCAGGTAATTCTGAAGCCGCCGCCGCCGGATATTCAGGAAATCTACCTGGAATCGCTCGAGGCCATCGGCATTCGCCTGCGCGAGCACGATATCAAGTTCGAGGAAGATAACTGGGAGTGGCCGGTAGGCGGTGCCTGGGGCGTGGGCTGGCAGGTGATGCTCGATGGGCTGGAGATCACGCAGTTCACCTACTTCCAGCAATGCGGCGGCATGGATCTCGACCCCATCTCCGGCGAGATCACCTATGGGCTCGAGCGCATTGCCGCGTTTCTGCAGGGCGTGGACTCGCTCTACGACGTGGTGTGGGCCCGCGACCCGAGGACCGGACGCGCTGTGACCTACGGCGATATCCGCCTGCAGGAGGAGCTGCAGCTCTCGGTTTACAACTTCGAGGCAGCCGACATCGGCAAATTGTGGGAACATCTTCGCCTCTACGAATCCGAATGTCAGGCGCTGCTCGACGGATTCCACAGCATCCAGAAGTCCGAGAAAGCCGGGGAACGGCACGAGAAGATACACGACCGCGTGGTGCATGATGGCACCGCGCCGCCCGCGGAAGATGTGCGTGTGGCCATTCGGCGGTTTCCCCTCCTCGGCGCCTATGAGCTGTGCCTGAAATGCTCGCACCTGTTCAACCTGCTCGACGCGCGCGGAGCGATCTCCGTCACGGAGCGCGTAGCCGTAATGGCGCGCATTCGCAATATGGTGGTGGGTGTCGCAAAAGCCTATGCGGCGCAAAAACTCGCCATCCCAACTCGGGAAGCGGGGGCCGCTTAGCCATGCCGAATCTCCTCTTCGAGGCAGGAATGGAAGAGATTCCGGCGCGGATGATCGGTCCGGCGGAACTCGAACTGAGAGAGCGCGTGGTGGAGTTGCTCCGGCGCGAGCGGCTGCTGGCTGATGAACACGAAGTCCACACTTATTCGACGCCGCGGCGACTCGCCGTCCAGGTGAATGGCGTCCTGGCCCGTCAGCCCGACGCGACGCAGGAAATGACTGGGCCGTCCTGGGCGATCGCGTTTAAGGATGGGCAGCCGACCGCGGCGGCGCAGGCCTTCGCGCGCAAGGCGGCCGTCGACGTGAGCGCTCTGAAGAAGCTGGCCACGCCGAAGGGCGAATATGTCTCCGCCACCGCCACGCATCGCGGCCGCGACGCCGCGGCGGTGCTGGGCGAACTCCTCGCGGCTGAGCTGGCCGCACTCTACTGGCCCAAAAATATGTATTGGCGCGCGCTCAAGCCGGAGCGCTTCGTGCGGCCGGTGCGGTGGATCGTCGCGCTGCTCGATCACGCAATCCTACCCGTCGAGTTTGGCGGCGCGCGAGCAGCGAACTGGACGATGGGCCATCGCATCCTGCACGGCTCTGCGCCCGTGACCATCGATCATCCCGACGATTATGTCGGCGCGCTGGAGTCCGCGAAGGTGACCGCGGACGTGGCGCTGCGGCGGCACCGCATCCGCAAGGCCCTCGATCTCGAGACGCGCAGCATCGCCGGCGCGCGCTGGCGCGAAGACGCGGCGCTCGTCGACACGGTAACCAACCTGACCGAGTGGCCTTCGGTGGTGACCGGCAGCTTCGACCGCGAATTCCTTCAAC
>JBARMS010000283.1:0-45514 GCA_049802575.1 Acidobacteriaceae bacterium
CTCAGCCAAACGGCAGGGCAGACCCGGCAGCGGCGCCGGGTCCTCGTCATCGACCGCTCGCCCGACCTCACCGCCTTTGTTCGCGCCGTCCTCACCCAGCACGGATTCGAAGTCAACTCCGCCAGCCTGATTCGCGAGGCGCGCACCCTCCTGCAATTCCAGGCCGTGGACTTCATTCTGCTGGGGCCCGGCACGCCGCAAACCGCTCCCGCCTCTCCGCTGGAGACACTGCGCAAGATCGCTCCCGGCGCGCAAGCTCTGGAGTTGGGGCCCGACTTCAGCACCTTCGACGCGCAGCGCGCCGCCGAAGTTCTGCTCAACCTCTTCCAGGCGCGAAGCGCGGCAGTCTGACTCCTGTCTGTTTTCCGTCCGTTGACTCGCCTGTGGTAGTTGTTGGAATGTATGCGTTTCCACCCCTCCGGCGAGGCGGCCCCATGTCCCTGAACCTCACATCGAAAGTGCTCGGCGACGTTTTTGTTTTGGATTGCGAAGGCGAGATCGTTCTTGGCGAGGAGACGCAGTCTCTTCTGGCGCGCCTCGAGGCGGATTCCCGCGAGTTCTGCCACATTGTGCTGACCATGGATCGCCTGACGCGCCTGGACTCGAGTGGCGTGGGCCTGATCGTCCGCTCGATGAGTCGCCTCCGCCGGCGCGGCGGCGATCTCCGGGTTGCCGCGCCTCAGCCCTGGCTGAACGACCTGCTGGCGGTCACCCGGCTTACTTCTGTTCTTCGCGTGTTTCCCTCGGAACTGGAAGCGGCGGCATCCTTCGCCGCAGAAGCGGCTGAGGCGGCGCCGGGCAGCCTTGCGACACGTGCGGTGCTGATCGACAGGTCGGCCGACTTTGGCGTTTTCATCCGTGCCGTCCTTTCGCAGCACGGCGTCGAAGTGCGCGTGGCGGGATCTGTCGACGAGGCTCGCGTGCTGCTCCGCTGCCAGGCGGCCGGGTTCATCCTGCTGGGACCCGGATCGTGGCAGGAATCGGCGCGCGCTTCGCTGGGAAAATGGGCCCCGCAGACAAACATCATCGAGCTAAGCCCGGAGGTGCGTTCGGCGGATGCCGGTCACGCCGCCGAAACATTGCTGGAGATTTTGCAGGCCAGTGCTGCGAACGAATAGCCGCTGTGGTCAGGCAGCAGCTAGGGCTGAAGCTTCGTCCTTGTACAATGCCGCGTATTTATTAATGCCTACCATGGTGAAGACTTTCTGGAAATGCGCGCTGAGTCCGAAAATGCCGATGCTCTGCGTCCCGGCCTTGCCCGCCTCGAGCAGCATCTGGATGATGATGGCGATGCCCGACGAGTTGATGTAGTCCACGCCCGTAAAATCCAGCAGGATTTTCGACGTCGCGCCGTTCAGCCCGTGATACGCGCCCAGAATCGCGTCCTTCGACGCCGAGGAGATGTCGCCCGCAAAGGCAAGAATGGTCACCGCGCTGCCCGACGCTCCCGCCGCTTTGCGCTCGCTCACTTTGGTCGTAGCCTGCATTACTGATTCTCCTTGTCGAGGCGAATGACGAGTCGTACGAAGCTCTTTCCCGGGGGGCCCTGGTGCCACTCTGCTTCGTCCACCAGATTCTGGATGAGAAACATGCCCATGCCGCGCGGGTCTTCCTCTCCGTGCATTTTGCGATCGATATCCGGTGCATGCGGCGACTGCCGCACACCGGCGCCATCGTCGATCACCTTCACTTCCAGTTCGTCCTCGCTGGTCGAAAGCACGACCCCCACGCTGAGGCTGCTGTTCAGCTGATTCCCGTGCTCGATCGCGTTAATGCACGCCTCGGCTACCGCTGTTTTCAGGTCTTCGATGCGGTCTTCGGTAAAGCCCATCAGTCCGGCCATGCTCGCGGCTGTGCTCATGGCGACTTTTTCGAATCCCAGCTCGGAAGGAAGGCGGACTTGCACCGAACTTCCATTCTTCATAATGGTTTGGTCTCCGGCCCGGAGGCTCTTCGGGGCAGATGGCAGATCGCCAGCGCGGTCATGTCATCGGTTTGCGCTTCGTGGAAGGAAAAAGTTCCGAGCGTCTCCCAAAGCAGATCGAGAACGTGCTCGGCCTCAGGCATTTTGGTTGTGCGGAACGTCTCGATCAGGCGGTCCTGCCCGAATTCCTCGTCGCCGCGAAATACCTCCGTCAAACCATCTGTATACATCAGCATCCGCGATCCGGGCGGAAAATCGAAGTGTTCGGCGGTGTAGGTCATGTCCGGCAGCATGCCCAGCGGCGTCCCGGATGCTTCAATCATCTGAACTGCGCCATCCGGCAGCACCAGGGCAGCAGGATTGTGTCCGGCATTCACCACTTCGATTTTGGGGGTTTGCGGATCGAGGCGGAGAAACAGCGCCGTCATGTACCGCTTCTGGGCCTCGGAGCCCTCGTCCCAGTGCTGCTGGCTCAGCCGGGCCGCCAGTTGCTCGAGGATCACTGCCTGGCCGGCGAGCGACCGCAGCGCCGCGCGGAAGCTGGTGGCCACAATCGCCGATGCCAGCCCTTTGCCCGCTACATCGGCGACGACCAGCAGGTGCGTTCCATCGCCCAGCGGAATCGAGTCCAGGTAATCGCCGCCCACCTCATAGCAGGTCGTCGAGCGGGCCGCCAGCGAGAATCCCGGTATATCCGGCAGCGCCTTGGGCAGCAACGATCGCTGCAGTGAGCGCGCTGCTTCCAAATCCTGCTGCACGCGCGCCCATTCCACGTCGCGCTGGTGAAGCGTGGCGTTTTCGAGCGCCACCGCGGCCTGGAGCACCAGACCCTCCACAAAATCCTGCTCGTAGAGCGAAAACTCGCCGCAGTCCGGCGCCGTCACTACCAGTTCAGCGAGCAGTTGGTGATGCTCGCGCGAGAACAACGGAAACCGCCCGCACCCCTGATAGGGAGGCTGCGGAACTTCACCATACCCGGCGAGCGGTTCGCCCGTACCCGGCGCCAGAAACAGGGCGCCCTTCATCTCCAGCTCGCGGACGATGATGCGCGCCGTCTGCAGCAGAACATCGTTGGTGCGGATCGTCGAGTGGACCTGCCGCGCCGCCTCGAGCAATGCCTGCAGGCGCGCTACCTGCTGCTCCAGGCTGTCCTGCGGCAAGAAGGGAATCGTATCCATAAAAATCAGTTCGCTGCCCGCCGCGGCGCTCCACTCATCTGCGAACGAAACGCAGGAAAGGAAGCCGCGGCAGCGACCGGCCAAACAGATTCAATCCGATTTCCTCTGTCATGGGCCCGGGAGCGCCAGTGTCGCTGATGTGCGCTTGCGATTGCAAGCGGAATTGCCGTGCGTGCCAATCGGCTGCGCCCCGATCGGCTGCTCTCAGTGTGCGGCCGCATCCTCGCCCGGCTTCAGCGCAGCGTCTATTTCGCACAAATACCATGCGAGGAAATCAAAATCCTCGTGGAAGGCCCAGGTGCCTGAGGACGTGTGGATTTCCGAGTAAAGAATGGCCTCCAGCGATTCCCAGTTCTCCTGGGCGAGGGTGCTCTCGGTGACGCGATCGTATTGTTCATTCAGACCCATCGAGTCGTTGTACGAAACGACCCGGACTCCTGACGGGTCGGGAATGTTCATCAGCTCAGCGGTCTTCGTGCCCGCGTCTCGCATGATTGCAAGCCGGGATGCCTCGCTGCCGGTCCTGGCGCCGCCGGTGTTGCGGCTGTGCTTTGGCAGCTTCAAAACCAGCCGCGGATTGCCCAGCCCGAGGCGGTCCAGCACGAATACGACCGCCGGTTGCGGCTGGCTTGGCTCATGCCACTGGTGAAAGAACACTCTTTCACCCTCGTCGCCATCCAGCCCCGCGAACACAAATGTATCTTGCCGCGGCTGGGCCCGCAGCGCGTGATAGAGCAGCGGCAGCATCAGCGCATCCGCCCACGTGGGATATGCTTTGCCGCGATCGTCGTAGCGCGCAACAACGATTATCGTCTCTGACGTCGTTCCCGGAAGCGTGCACACCAGGTTCTTTCTGCCGTGCTTTCCCACCGCCTGCGTGTTCATCCGCGGACCGGCGCACTCGTAGTTGACGAACGAGTCGCGCAGGAAAGCGTACCGCTCCGTTTCCTTTTTTGGATTCAGCGCCAGCGCGCGATCCACCGACGCCGGACTCGGCTCCCAGAACGCCAGGCCCCGCTTCTGCGCGAGGGTCGTACGGCCGGCGCCTGCAAGGATCAATGCCGCCAGAATGCCTGCCCGTCCCATGTTTCTACCGCGCATCCGGCTCACCCAACTCGCAACCCAGTGTCCCAACCGTTCCCCCATCCCGATGGCTTCCAGACCCGGGGACGCGCCACGCCACAGGAAAGACTCATTGCTTTCCCGGCGGCCATCTCAATCCAGCATTTGGATCGCATCCATCATCGCTTGCCCAGCGCAGCGTTTACGCGCTCCAGGTTCTCCTGGACTTCGGGGCTCGTGTCGCCCAGAGCGATGGCCCGCACGAACTGCTCTCGAGCTCCCGCATCGTTGTTGAGCCGCGCCAGCACGACCCCGAGCAGGCTGTGTGCCAGGGCAAAGCCATCGTTCAGCGCTATCGCCTTCTCGAGATGCGCCTTTGCCTTCTCCATCGCGCCTTCCTGGGTCTCAAGCGCTCCGTTCAGGTACAGAACCTCCCAGTTTCCAGGCGCCACGCGCAGCAAATCCGTGCCCACGTCCTTTGCGCGCGCAGGATTTGCGGTCAGCAGCATGCGGAACCGGCGCAGCTCCACATCGATATCCCCCGGATGCCGCTCCAGCGCCAGGGCAAGCGCCGCATCCGCCTCGTCCCCGCGGCCGGCCTGCGCCAGCACATCGGCCAGTTCATCGGCGAGCGGCAGCGAATCAGGCGCGGTATTCAGCCCGTCGCGCAGAACCACGACAGCCGCGTCCGTCTTACCCACCCCGGCGTACGCCGTGCCGAGATTCAGACTCTCTAGCGCGGTACGCTGGCCCGTCACCTTCGGGTCTTCGAGCAGGTCAATCGCCGCCTGGTACTCCTGATCGAGCACCAGGTCCTGGGAGCATCCTTCCAGAGCTTCAGTGGACAGTGGATCGGACTCGACCGCGGCCTTCCACTCCGCTGTGGCTTCCGCATCCCGATGCAGATGGTCGAAGACCGCGGCCAGAATCAGATGCAGCTTCAGCTTGCGGCTCTCCATCGCTTCCGACGCCTGCAGTGGCGCGACGGCTTCTCGCTCGTCGCCGGAGAAGTAGAGGCTGGTGCCGAACATGAACAGCACGTTTGCCGAATCGGGCTTCATCCGCAGCGATTCGGCAAACGCGCTCGCTGCGCACGCGTATTGCTTCTCGTTGGCCAGTGCAATGCCCAGATCCGCGAAGGTGTCGGCGTCCCGCGGGCCCTCCATCCGCGCGCGCATCGACTCGGGCATGGGGCACCGCTGCGCCCATGCGCGAGGGACCAAAGTCGCGCTGAGCGCCAGCGCCACTAGTCCAACTCTCACCTGGGCGTTCATTGTCCCTGCCGTGTGGAGGGTTTTGTCGCGGCCGGCGTATCGACGACGTGCACCTGAATGTCGTCGATGCCGTCCACGTGGATGTTGACGAACTCGGGCAGATTGACCGCGCGGTTGGCCGCGGTCGTGTTGTCGATGAGGATCGCCGGGCTGTCGTTGCCGTCGGCGTCGATATGGGTGAGGTACATCTGCGTGTAGACGGATCGGCCCTTCGAGGAGAAGACCATCCACCGCCCATTAGGCGAGAAGCTGTGCCAGGAATTCATGAGCGGCTGGTTGGCCCGCATACGCCGCGCCGCGCCTCCCGCGAATGGCACGATGTAGAGCTGACTGTCGGGCCGCATCAGCTGGGCGTTGCGGCACTCGACAAATACCACCCAGCGCCCGTCAGGAGAAATGCGTGGGAAGCTGTTGCTCATGCCATTCTGAGAAGCGCCTTCGATGCGCTCCGCAACGCCGCCCTGGCCGTTGTTGAACGGGATCCGATAAAGGTCGTACTGAATCTGCGTCTCATTCACATCATTAGCGCGGATCGCCCGGCCCTGTCCCTTTTCGCGTGGCGGCCTCGCTTCCGCGCGCGCAAACACAATCCACTTGCCGTCATGGCTCCAGACGCCGTCGGTCTGCACATACTGCGGATCGTCGGCGCCCGGTAATGGCAGGCGCAGACTGATCGAGCGGTCGTACCACTCCAGGATTCCCCGTGTCGGATAAAACACCTGAAGGAAGCGGTGATCGATGAAATTCGTGATGTAGAAAGTGTCGAGCAATCGGTACGTCGGTCCGGCAAACGTGCTCAGCACATAGCGCCCGTCGGGCGAAACGCGCGACATGAATCCCACACGCACCGCGCCCACGCGCCCATCGGTGTTCCAGTGCACCAAGTCGCGGCTCTGGATGGACATGTGTTTCTGCACCGGAACGATGGCGTAGAGCCCCTTATCATCCTCGGGCCCGTCGACATCCATGCCCATGGTTTTGCCGTCGTCGGAAAAAGAGTGGCAGTTGCCGCAGGTAGGCATTTTTTGCAGGACGATGTGGCTTTCCGGCTGGCGAATGTCGCGGAGGCGCCAACGGATGAGCGGCAGGGCCGAGGGCGCGAGCGGCTGCACGTTGCCGGTGATGTTCGCAGTGGGCATCAGCGGTACATCGCGATAGAAGATCGGCGCGCCAACCGGATCGGGCGATGTGCCGATGTTGATGCGCGCCTCGGAGACGGCGATTCGCAGCTGGCTATAGCCCATGATGGTGAGGGTCGCCAGCCTGACATTGCTGCGCCGCTGGATGGCCGCCCAGGTTGCAGCGTCGGGCTTCCACGTCCATGTCGCGGCCTGGCGGGGCGTAAGCCTGGGCTGGTCGTCGGGGTTCTGCTCGCACTCGGGATCGAGCGGGCCGAGCTGGTAGTGCTCGGCGCGGACTGCGAAGTGGAGCGTGGCCGCGCTGCCGTCGAAAGCGACGTCGATGGTCCAGGCGCTACCGGCTGCATCGCGCCACAGGAGTGTGGGAGGGGTGATGCCGGGCGGAAAGATCGAGCCGTTTTCGGGATAGTCGATGGAGATCGGCCAGAGCGGATGCGCGGTGTTGGGGGCGGAGGTCTGTGCCTGCGCGGCGGCGGCCAGCACGCATGCGATCAGCAGCATGCTCCCAAGGACCTGTGGGCTGAGGAGTTCTCTGGCTAGCCGGATTCGGGAGCGCCGGTCGGCATACATGCTCCGATGCTTGCAGGATGGGCGCGCCACTCTCTGTGACGGCGGTCACGACTGGCGTGGATTTTGGTTAGCGAATCTCGATGACGGCCAGTCCCATCGGGGGAAGCGTCACCGAGAGATTGTGGTTCTGGATCGGGACGCCCTCCGGCGGCCCGGGGTCAGCCGCGCTCCGCAAAGAGTCAATCTGCTCCCGCGTCGGTTCCTTGGGACTGCCCATCTTCTTCCACGCATCGAGGGTGTCGCCGTGGTTCGCATCGACGCGGCGAATCTCTGCGTACGTGCCGTCGGCGACGCCCTTCAGGTCAAAGGTGACGGTCTTGTCCGAGCCGGATGCACCCGGCTCGACGAGGTTCCACGCTGCGATTACCAGCGTTCCGTCGGCGCGCCGGGTTACCAGCGCTTCATGGACGGGCGCCGGCAGGCGCTCATCGCCCAGCTCGTGAAGCAACGCGAAGACGTCGTAGGCGGCCTTGGGGATGTCGTCTTCCGCGACGATGCCGTAGCCGCCGTAGAACGGCGTCTTCACCACGCCCTGCTCCTCGAACACATCGGAGAAGCTCCAGTACGACATCATCTTCGTTTTGCCGTCGCACTGGCTGATCGTGTCCGCCAGCCACGGCCCCATGTAGATGGAGTCCGTGATCTCCTGCTGGTTCATGTACGTCGCGTTGTATTCGCTCCAGATAAGCGGGATGTCGGGCCGTGCCGAGTGCAGAATCTCCTCGTGCACCTTATCAACCGCGGCGCAGACCATTTGATGGGGCGCAACGGATCGGTTGTCATGGAACACATTGTCCGCCGTGTCGTTCCCGTAGACATGGGTCGAGACGAAGTCGAGCGGCACCTGGTTTTCGGTGGCGTGCGCGATCATATCGCCGACCCATGCCGCCTGCGCCGTGGCCGGCCCGCCCACACGCAGCCGCGGGTTCGCCGCCTTAATCGCGCGCGCGGTGTGGTCGTACAGCTCAAAATAGGTCGCCTGCGGCGGCCGCCCGATCCAGAAGTCGATGTTGGGCTCGTTCCACACTTCGAAGTACCACTGCAAGACCTCCTCGATGCCATACCGCTCGACCAGGTGCTGCGCAAATGCGGTGATCAGCGCGTCCCACTTCGCGTAATCGGCAGGCGGCGAGGGAATCGGTTTGTACCAGAACGCGTGGTATTGCACCTTCGCGGCCAGCGCCTTCGGCATGAAGCTGATCTCGACGAAGGGCCGGATTCCGTTCGCCAGCAGCCCGTCGTAAATCTGATCGACGTAGGACCAGTTGTAAACGGGGCGCCCCTGCGCGTCCTCGCTGTACACGCCGTTCTCATCGTCGAGGATGGCGTGGAAGCGGACGTACTGGAAATCCGAGACCTTCTTCACCAGGCGCAGATCGGTGCGGTAGTTGGCGCGCATTGCGAGGTTGGCGCGGCCCGACCCGAACATCTCTTCCCAGAAGTGGGGGAGCGGCGTGCCCGCGGCGTGCGCATCCACGGCAATGGTTTCCTGAGCCCCCGGTTGCTGGCTTCTTCCACGATCGGTTGCAAGGAACACCACGGCCGCCAGCAGTACGCACGCGAAGCGTCTCATCTGTAATCTCCAAAGAAAAGCATAGCGTCTGGATTCCGGAATCCGCCTAATGGGATGGCTCAACGGACTCGCAGGCTGGCTGACCCGCTGGCTCGCTAATCGGCGATCACGTCCAGCGGCACTCCGACATTGCGCGGCGGGAAGCAGGTGCTGTTATCGCACGCCTGGTAGCGGAGCGAGCCCTGCAGCAGGTGATTGCCCCTCTGCGCCACCAGATGCATGGTCAGCACGAATTCGCCGCTGTAGATGCTGAGCTTCTGCGATGGATCGGCGGGGAACGCAAAATCGGAACCTGGCGGAAAATCGACCGCGGCGATGTTCACGCCCATGGGCTCCGCCTCGATCAGCTCCGTGCGGATGAGGCTTTTCTGCCGCGGAGTGTGCGAATTGATGTGCAGCCCATCCGCGATGCGGAAATGCAGCTCGATCGTCTGCGGCTGGCCCGCCTTCACCGTCACCTGCTGCGGATACAGGAAATGGACGAGTTGCTGGTTCGGCCCGCTCGCGGAGTTCGCGGCGTTTTGCCATGGCAGCTTCTGGGCAGAAGCGCTCATCGCGGCCAGAGCCCCCGCCATCGTGAGAATCTTCGCGAGTTTCATGACTTGGCTCCGCTGATCGCCTTCTGAATGTCCGCCTCGATCTGATCGCGCGGCACGAGGCCGATGGTCGAGGCGACGATGCGGCCGGTGCGATCGATGAAGAACGTAGTCGGCGTGGCGTCAATCTGATACTGATCCTCGACCGAATCCATGCCCAGCAGGATTGGATAATTCATGTGCATCTTTGCGGCGAAATCGGAGATATCGCGCTTCTCGGTGAACAGCTTCGCGGGATCGTTGCGGTCCAGGTCGTCGGTGGAGACGCCGAGAATCTCGAGTCCCTTGCCCGCGTACTGGTCGTGGAGCTTTTCAAACCAGGGAATTTCGACTTTGCAGGGCTCGCACCAGGTGGCCCAGAAATCAACGACCAGCGGATGCCCCTTGTAGCTCGCCAGCGACACTTTCTTGCCGCTTAAATCTTCGAGCTGGAAGTTCGGGGCCTGCTGGCCATTTAACTGCGACCCGGGCATCTCGTCGTCCGCTGTGGTGCTCGCTGCAGAGTCTGCGTCCGCCCCGCCGTTCGCCTGGCTGCCGTCAGGGACCAGCTGCACCTGGGGGTTCTTCATGGCGTCGAGGCGCGCCTGCTCCGCGCGCCGTCGCTGCATGTAATTCACGACTCCCGCTGAAATCATCAGCGCCAGAGCCGCCACCATCGCTGCCAAAACCAGAATGTTGCGTCGCAATGCCCGCCGTCCTTTGCCGCCTCTCTCATTTTAGCCGTCGCCGGGACGTCCCGCTGGTTTCCGGGTGATAGCATCAGGTGTTTCAGAGCATGAACGAACCCTCCACGCCGTCGCGCCTTGTTCCCTCGCGCTTGGTCCGAATCGAGGCGGAAGCGCTGCTCGCGCTGGCCGGCCGGCTCGAAGGCCCGATGGCCGGCGACTTCGAGCGCGCCGTGGAGCGCGTCCTCCAGTGCGGGCAGAGCCGTGGCCGCGTCGTGGTCACCGGCATGGGCAAGAGCGGCATCATCGCCCAGAAGATCGCCGCCACGCTCAGTTCCACCGGCAGCCCGGCGCTCTTCCTCCACCCCGCTGAAGCCGTCCATGGCGATCTGGGCATGATCACGGAAGGGGATGTGGTCATCGCGCTTTCCGCCAGCGGAGAGACCGAGGAGATCCTGCGGCTGCTGGCGACGCTGAATCGCATGGGAAATCCGCTCATCTCGTTTGTCTGCAACGCGCAGTCAACGCTGGCCACAGCGAGCGAGTTTGCGCTCGACTGTTCCGTGCCCGGTGAAGCCTGCGGACTGGGCCTCGCGCCCACCGCATCCACCACGGCCATGCTCGCGCTGGGCGACGCCCTGGCCATCGCCGTCTCGCTGCGTCGCGGTTTTCGCGCCGAGGATTTTGCCGCGCTGCACCCCGGCGGCAAGCTGGGCAAGCGGCTGGCGACCGTGCGGCAGCTCATGCACGCGGGCGATGCGGTCCCACGCGTGACGGTGGAGACGCCGATGAAGGACGTGATCTACGAGATGTCACGCAAGAAGCTGGGCATGGCCGTGGTCGAGAGCGACGGGCAGCTTGCCGGGGTCATCAGCGACGGCGACCTGCGGCGGCTTCTCGAGCGCGATGGCCCCGAGGGCCTGCGGAAGACGGCCGGTGACGTGATGAACCCTTCTCCCCGGACCATCACCCCTGGCGAACTGGCGGTCCGCGCCCTGCATACGATGGAAGAGCGGAAGATCACCTCGCTCATCGTGGTCGGCCCGGAAAACCGGGTTGAAGGCGTCCTCCACCTGCACGATCTGTGGGGTACTGAACTAATTTAGCGGCTCGCGCGTCTCGTAATAGGCAGCGGCGCGTGGCGGGTGGATCGGCCGCGCTTCCGGCGCATCGAAACAGGAGTAGGATCGTGGCTATGCGGCGGGTATCGGCAGTCGCGTCTTTTTTAGTTCAGCCGATGGGCCATCGGGCCGGCGGGCCCCGGCTCATGGGATCGCTGGTGCTGGGAGCCCTGCTCACCCTTGCGCCGGCTGCCTTCGCGCAACACGCAGCGGGTGGCCACGCTGGCGGCTTCGGTGGCGGCCACGTGGGCGGATTCAGCGGCAGCCACGGGGGGAGCTTCGGCGGTGGCTTTTCCGGACACAGCTTCGGCGGATTTTCCGGGGCCCGCGGATTCGGTTCCTACCGCGCTCCGCGATCCTTCACCACCGCTCCACGCATGAATTACACCCTCCCGTCGCGCGGCCTCGCCTCAGCGTACGGCCGCATGGGCGGGCGCTTGTCTGCGGGACGCGGCGGCGAGTGGCGTGAAAGAGGACGTGACGGCGATCGCGGGCGGTATCGCGGTTACGGGTACGGCGGTTATCCCTATGGCGCCGGGTATGCGTGGGAACTAACCCCGTGGGAATTGGGCTATCCCGATTTTCTCGGCTATGGCAACGATGTCGGCTTCAGCGGCGATTCTGGCCAGCCCGCGGCCGGCTCGCAGCAGGACACCGCCGATGCCAGTTCCGATTCCAGCGACGGCTACCGCCAGGATTACGGTGCCGCGCCAGGCTACAACGCCGCGCTCAGCGATAACCCGGAGCCTTTTGGCGCGCCCGCGACCACGCTGGCTTCGGAGCCGCAGCTTACGCTCATCTTCAACGACGGCCGTCGCGAGGCGATCCGGAATTACGCGCTCACCGGAGACTCGGTCATTGTTCTCGACAATGCCGATACCGGGCGGCAGCAGCGCATTCCGCTCTCGGATCTGAATCTGCCCGCGACCGAGCAGGCGGCCCAGCAGGCTGGTCTCGATTTCAGCCCGCCCGCATAGCCAAAGCGGTTCTTGGAGAGCGTCCGCAATCCGAATCCCAGCTGGTGGAACTGGTCTCATCCATGGCGTTTTGAAGGGGCACGACTTTCATAGCTTGCGGAAAAACCGGTCGAGCGGGGTCTCTGTATCAGGGCACAACACCAACCCGCGTTGATTCTGCGTAAGTTCCTGATTCCGTGTTGCACTGCTCGCAGTGGATGCACCCATCGCACAATCCATTAGCACGTATTAGCACAAATTTCGACACGGAACGGCTGCATCCCGATATGCCGAAACTTCCGAAAAGCCGACCACACAGAAAGTTGATTGCGGGCCGCTGTTAGCATGGATGCTGATCTGGGCAGCGAATCGGAATGACGGTCAACGAAGGTTTTCCAGTCGACTTTACACTTCAGAAGATCGAGGCTGTCTCTGCTAAGGCACTCACGAAGCTGTCCGCGCCGGAAATTGCAGCATACTTGCGACAGAATCCGTCAGTCGCCGACGACCTACTATTGGAGTCGCTCGATAAGCGATTCACACCCTCGACGTTCCTCACCGGACAGGGTGACGAATACCGCGTCGGATGGTTTTCTCGTCGTGGTTATGAATGCGAGAGGCGGTTCGCGACGTTGACGGATGCGGCTACTGATTACGTTTTGTTCTCCCTCGGAAGAGGCCGCTGGACTTCCCCCGAAAAGTAACGTCGAGACAGCTCAGGAGCCGCGAGTTCGTTTACTGTTGGCGTAATACCGGCCTTCCGGACCTTTCACGACCTGAAACTGCCTTGATGCCGACCATCCAGAGATTGGGTCTTCACCACATGTCATGGTGTGGGATTACGATCAGGTGCGGGTTTGCGACATTGAGCGGCGAACCATCCTTCGTGAAGTGCACCTGCACGACATAGTTCTTGCCGGTTTCTAACGGGAAACTGCCAATCTGCTTGTAGATGTTCTCCTTCGTGAATATGGAGCCACAACAATCGCGCGTGGAGCCCCACTCCACGATCCATCCGTCCTCCCATACCGTCCAGTCCGCGCGAACTATCGGATCATCTTTTTCGCAATCCTTCTTATCGAGGCCGCCCGAGGTAGCTCCCACCATGCACTCCATTCGGCGAAACGGTAGAGGCTTTTCGACCTGAAGCATAATGTCGTACCACTGCGATTGCTTCTTCACCGGAAATTCCGGCGTTCGGACCCTCCCGGCTGCGAGTGAGATAGGCATATACACGGCCGCATACTTCTGCGGGTACTTCTTGGGGTTTGGAACCACGAAGGGAGCTACGCTGCTCGGCGGAAGAAGTTGCTCATTAGGGGCTTGCGGGCGGGGGCGCAATCGAGGTCCGTTGGCGTCCACACTCTGAGCGCGGACCGCCAGGATACAGCATGAGGCAATCACAAGCGTGAGGAGTGTCGCGACCGGTGTGCGCTTCATCGCAGGAGCAGTCTACGTCTAAGGCCAGCCAGTTTTGCGGAAATCCTTGTTGGACAGTCGGTGCGACTCGCGTACAGGACCCGAGTCACCGGCAACACGGAAATAACGCTTTGGCAAACATCGAGACGCACTGTTGTCACATCCGTAATTTCCGTATTGCCGACTTTTCGGGAGCAAGGGTCACCGCGGCAAGCAATTGAATCGGACAACGTCAACGGGATAGCAGTGGTGATCAGGGTTGTATGCGGCGGAGTAGTGGATGACGAGGTCCGCGCTGCTGTTCCACTTGATGTCCGATGGCCTGACGGACATCCACTCTCCCGCATAGAGTGTCTGCTCTCTAAAGCCATGTGCCCAGAAAAGCTCCACATATGTTTCGCCTCCTGTAGCGCCGCCGTCGGAATATTCGATGCGTGCGGCCAGTTTTCCTGAGGGCGAATAGATTGGAGTCGAATAGCTTTCGCAACCCGATGGCGCGATTAGCAACACTGCTGCCAGTGACGCGATTAGGCCCAGCGGTACGGTGACAGCTCGAATTGCAATCCGCATCAACTTGCTCTGCATTCGCTTTGCGCGAACGGAACCGTAAATGCAGGCCGCAAGTAGAGCCAACAAGATGACGACAAATCCGATCTGACCCCAGTGGATGAAGAGCATGCGCAATTATCCTGCAGCATCGATGCCGCAATCGTCCGTATAACCGGCCATACGGAAATTTCAGTTGCCGAATCCTGTTGCTTGCTTCAGGAGCGATTAGGGCAAGCACAAAATTAGCGCAAAATATTTCCAGCTCTGGGCTAATTGTTGAATCAGAAGATCTTGCGGTTAGGCCCTTGTATCAGGGCACGACCTTGGTCATGCCGCACAAGCCTGAAAATACGCTGGGCTTTAGCCGCTGAGGGATCCACCTTTCCTGGGGCCGCCATCCTTTGTGAGACAGCCGCTAATGGATCGTCAGACCGAAAAACGGTCCCAGCCCAATCGTGAAGAGGAAGCACCCGTACAGCGCGTGCTCGATGGAAGACACGACCAGCGACTTGCTGTTCAGGTAATGCCGCGCGAAGAGAACCCCCCCAGGAAACGTCAGCGCGACCGCAATCCAGTTGTGAAAGAGGATGTGCATCGCGGCGAAAGCGGCGGCGCTGGCGAGGATCAGCAGCTTCGGCTCACCCGCCGAGTCAGGCTGCAACAGCGGCCGATACCGGTGCAGGATCCACGTCCGGAAAACCAGCCCCTGCGGATAGACCGAGACCAGGGGGTAGGTGATCACCACAGCCAGCCAAAGGCGAGGGTGCATGCGGGGCAGCGCCAGGAAAAGCCCCGGCGCGTAGACGCAGACCAGAGCCGAGATGACCACCACGCCCGCCGCGAAGAGCGCCACGATTTGCGGCAACTGGCGGCGCAGCGGCGCGGTGCTCCACAGTTCGCGCCGATCGAAGGTGGGGTCGCGGTGCAGCCGGAACAGCACATAGGCGGCCGCGATCCACAGAAGCGGAAGCTGAGGCAGCGAAGCGCAGATCTTCAGTTGCAGAAGAAGCGGTACGGCGCCGAAAAAGAGGAAAAATTCAGCCAGCAGGGCGGCTCGCGTAAGAGCGGGAACAGTCGCAGGCAGAACCGCCGGTTCGTCGGCGCGCAAACCGGTCCCAGGAAACTGCAGTACCTTCGCCGGAATGGCCGCGGGTTCCGTAACCGGGACCGGCCCCAATAAAGGCGCAGGGTCAGCCTCCGGAACCACAGCATGCTGTGGAGTCATGTTGTCGGCTGCAGCCGACCTTATCCGGCTGCCAGCTCCTTCGCGCGCTGCGTGGCGCGCATAACCGCTTTGATGAGGGTTACGCGCAATCCGCCTTCCTCCAACTCCAAAATTCCGTCGATCGTGCAGCCGGCGGGCGTGGTCACGGCGTCTTTGAGCAGGGCGGGGTGGTACCCGGTCTCGAGGACCATCTTGGCGGCGCCAAAGGTCGTCTGGGCAGCCAGTAACGTGGCGATATCCCGGGGCAGTCCCACCTTGACGCCGGCTTCCGCCAGAGACTCCAGAATGATGTAGATAAACGCAGGGCCGCTCGCGCTCAGGCCGGTCACCGCGTCCATGTGCTTCTCGTCGACGACCACGGTGCGGCCGACCGCCGTGAAGAGGCTTTCGGCCAGCGCCATGTGGCGCGGCTCGACAAATCGCCCCCGGCACAGGGCGGAGATCCCCGCGCCCAGCATGGAAGGCGTGTTCGGCATCGCGCGGATAACCGGGACTTCCTCCACCGCGGCCCGCTCGATAGCTTCCGTGCGGACCGACGCCGCAAAGGAAATGAGCAGCTTCTCCGGCGTGAGCGCGGGGCCGATGGATTCGACCAGCGCCGGCACCTGAAACGGCTTCACCCCCAGCAGAATCACGTCGGCCTGACCGGCGATCGCCAGATTGTCGGTCGAGACTTCGATGCCCCACTGGGTCGAGAGCGCCTGGGCGCGCTCGGCGTGGGCCACCGTGGCGGACAGGCGTTCGGGGGAAAGGATTTGCTGCTTCAGAAACGCCTGCAGCAGGATACCGCCCATTTTGCCCGCGCCGAGGACAGCGACGCGCAGGCTGGAGAGATCGTTCGTGGTGTCGGACATGGTGGTCTCAGGATAGCGTGAGGAAGCGCCTCGGGCCGCGTCCGCTCTTTTGATCCGGGACATTCCCTGCCGTCCGTTCATGGTAAAGATCGATACACGCATGAAATCTTCGCGCGACACACTGATCCGGCTGATCGCGGTTTTCAAACTGTTGAAGGCGGCCCTCCTCATCGCCACCGGCGTCGGTGTCCTCAAGCTCGTTCACAAGGACATTGCGGGCGAACTGGACCACTGGATCGCAATGCTGGGCCTCGATCCAGGCAGCCGCTATCTCAGCCAGGGGATTCAGAAGCTCACCAGCCTTTCTCCGGCCAAAATCAAAGAGCTGGGCCTCGCCAGCTTCGTCTATGCGGCGCTGTTTCTCACCGAAGGTGTTGGTTTGTGGCTCCTGCGACGCTGGGCCGAGTGGCTCACCGTCATCATCACGGCTTCGCTCGTGCCCTTCGAGATTTACGAAATCATCCGCCATGCAACCGCGATGAAGACGGTTGTGCTCGCGGTCAATGTTGCCATCGTCGTCTACCTGCTTCTGCGCATTCGCGGGCGATCGCGAGATGCGCGAGAACGGTCACGATGATGGGTACCGCGCGGGGAGCGCGCGATGGAGGAACCTGAGTGGGAACGGTAATTCCGCTTTCCGATGCGACTCCGCGGCGGCGCATTTTTCCCTACGCGACGCTCGCGATCATCGTGATCAACGCGCTGGTGTTCATCCAGGAGCTGGAACACGGCGACGCGTTTGTGGCGCAGTGGGCCGCCATTCCGGCGGTCATCGTCTCCGGTCACGCGTGGGTGACGATTTTCACCGCCATGTTCCTCCATGGCAGCTGGATGCACATCCTCGGAAACATGGTCTTCCTGTGGGCGTTTGGGCCCGAGATGGAAGACGCCATGGGCCGGGGGCGCTACGTGGTCTTTTATCTGCTCGGCGGCCTGGTCGCGATGCTGGCCCAGATTGCCGGGAACCCCGCGGCGGCGGTTCCGTGCCTTGGCGCCAGCGGGGCCATCGCCGCCGTCATGGGCGCCTTCATCGTCACCTACCCGCGGGACCGCATTCGCTCGCTTCTGATCATCTTCATCTTCATCCGCATCGCCAACATCCCGGCTGTGCTGCTGATCGGCGTCTGGTTCCTCATTCAGCTGCTCGACGCGGGTACCGTCGCGCGGGTGCAGACCGGCGGCGTAGCCTATCTGGCCCACGTCGGCGGATTCCTGTTCGGCGCGTTGACGGCGCGCTTGTGGCGGCGTCGCGTCGCGAGGCCCTACTCGTACTGACGGCGGGTTGCCGGCGAAGAGCGCCGCAGCCGCGGTCCCGCCCTGGGTCGGCCTTCGCGCCTTGGAAAACCGCCAGTGGCTATGGCTGAGGCCTGGGGAAACTGTGCTATCCTCCCCGCGTGTCCACCGTTGCCGCACCGCCGAGAACGCAGGCCTCTCGCCACGCCGCCCTCGTGCGCGTTACCCACTGGCTGACCGTCCTGGCTTTTCTGGCCCTGCTCATCACCGGCGGCGAGATCGTGATCTCGCATCCGCGCTTCTACTGGGGCGAGACGGGCAATGTGAACATGCGGCCCGCATTCACCCTGCCGATCCCTTCTTCGCGCGACACGGTGCCGACCGGCTACAAGTACGTGATGCCCGACCAAAATGGCTGGAGCCGGTATCTCCATTTCGAAGCCGCGTGGTTGCTGGTGCTCTGCGGCTTGGCCTACGGGATCTTCGGCTTCTGGACCGGCCACTTCCGCAGGAACCTGCTCCCGCAGCGCGGCCAGCGCTCGTGGCCCGCTTACCGCCAGCGCATGGCGCAGTACCTGCGCCGCCTCCCGCCCCAGCCCGGCGAACTGCGTGCCTACAACGTGCTGCAGCGGACGATTTATCTGCTGGTGATCTTCGTCGTCGTCCCGCTCACCATCTGGACCGGCCTCGCCATGTCGCTCGCCATTGAGGGCGATTTTCCCTGGGCCGTCGCGGTGCTGGGCGGGCGGCAATCGGCGCGCACGCTGCATTTTTTCCTCTCCTGGGCGCTGCTGCTGTTTCTCGTCGTGCATGTGGTCATGGTCGCGCGCTCGGGATTCCGCAACCGCATGCGCGGGATGATTACCGGCCGGGTGGAACCGGAAGATGAAAGTGGGGATGACGCATGAGTCCGATTTCTCGACGAGCACTCATCCGAGGGGGCGCGGTTGCAGCGGTTGGTGCAGCCGGGCTTGGCGCCGCAGATCGCATTGGCCGCCGCTATGGGCTCATTCCGCCGGATGGCGGCGTGCTGTATGGTCCCGGGGAGACGCTCACCTATGCTGCGCAGCGGCTAATCGGGGCGCGTGCCCCGGCGCGGGAGTTTCCCCGCAGTATGATTTCGCAGTCGCCGTTTGCCAACGAGATCGCGCCGCCCAGCGCCGAATTCAAGCGCCTCGAGGTCGGCGGCTTTTCCGGCTGGCGGCTGATGGTCGACGGCATGGTCGCCCGGCCCACGTCATTCTCGCTGGTCGACCTGCGCAGCTTTCCCGTGCACAGCCAGATCACCGAAATCGCCTGCGAGGAGGGCTGGTCCTACATCGCCGAGTGGATCGGCACGCCGCTCCACGAGGTGCTGCACGAAGCGGGCATTCTGCCCCACGCGCGCTATCTCGTCTACCGCTCCATCGAGCCCGACTGGTGGGAGACCATCGACATGGCCGACGCGCTTCATCCCCAAACCTTTTTGACGACGGGGATGAACGGCGGTGATTTGCCCATCGGCTTCGGCGGCCCGCTCCGCCTGCGCGTCCCGCGGCAGCTTGGCTACAAGAGCATCAAGTACCTGACCCGCGTGACGGCGATCGACGATGTGAAGAAACTCGGCAAAGGCCTGGGCGGCTCGGCCGCCGAGGGCGGCTACGCCTGGTACGCGGGAATCTGAACGATAGCGTGTAGCGTACAGGGAAGACCAGCGTTCAGCGTTCGGGAAAAGTTGAGGCCTTGATGGAAGTCATGCCGCATCTGCAAACCTCTGGCAGCTGTGGGGCGCCCGATGTGACCCCGTCACCAGGTTTCCTATGGAGTCGCTGCCTGTGCCTGCTGGCTGGCAATCCACGCCGTGATGCGCGCATCGAGCACGTCGAGCGGCAGGGCTCCCGAGTCAACGACCTGATCGTGAAACGCGCGCAGATCGAACTTCGCGCCTAATGCCTTTTGCGCGCGGGCGCGCAGCTCAAGGATCTTCAGCTGCCCGATCTTGTATCCCAGCGCCTGCGCCGGCCAGGCGATATACCGGTCCACTTCGGCGCTGGTGTCGGCATCGTTGTCGTCCAGATGCGCGTGGAAGTAGTCGATCATTTGCTGGCGCGTCCAGTGCATGGAGTGGACGCCGGTATCGACCACCAGACGCACCGCGCGCAGCTCATCGGCATCGAGCCGCCCATAGTCGGAGTACGGGTCCTGGTAGAACCCGATGTCTTTGCCGAGCCGCTCGGCATACAGCCCCCAGCCTTCCGTGTACGCCGTGTAGTAGGAGTACTTACGGAATTCCGGCAGCCCGGTCAGTTCCTGCGCGATCGAGATTTGCAGGTGATGCCCGGGCAATCCCTCGTGGTACGCCGTCGATTCCACATCGGTGAGAGTGCGCGTCGGGTAGGCGTACGTGTTCACGAAGACTTTGCCCGGGCGGCTGCCATCCGGCGATCCCTGCTCGTAATAGGCCGCGGCCTGGTCTTTCGCCATATAGTCGGGAACGGCTTCGACCACGAGTTGCGCTTTGGGCAGGCGGCCGAAGAGGTCGGGGAGCTTGCCGCGCATCTGGTCGATATAACCGCGGTACGCATCGAGCAGCGCCTCGGCACTCGCGGGATGCAGTTTGGGATTGGCGGCGACCGCGGCGCGAAACGAAACGAGATCGACATAGCCCAGCTTCTTCGCGATCGCCAGCATGTCGGCCTCGTCCTTCGCCACCTCGTCGACGCCGATCTGATGAATCTGCGCTGGCGTCAGGTCGGTAGTCGTGCTCTGCTTCACCAGGAAGGCGTAGTACGCGTCGCCATCGGGCAGCGACCAGATTCCCGGGTCGGTGCGGCCCGCCGGAATGTATTCGGCGGAGAGGAATTTCGCGAAGCGCTGGTAGGCAGGGAAGACCTGCTTCGTGATGGCCGCGATCACCGCATCGTGAATCCGCTTCTGGTCGGGGGCCGCGATGCTGGCGGGAAATTTCTTCAGCGGCAGCGCGAAGGGGCTGTCCTCGGGCTTCTGCGCCATCAGCGTATTCACCTGCACGAGAACCTTCTCCAGCAGATATTTCGGCGGCACGCGATGGTCGTCGATGCCGGTCATCATGTTGTCGGTGATCTGCTGAAACGCCGTCGGGATTTTGCCCAGCCGCGCGATGTAGTCGTCGTAGTCTCTCGCCGTGGTGAAGCTGAGCTGCGGCACCAGCTGCGGCAGATCGAGCTGGAGACCGCTGTACTGGTTCACCGGCATTTCCCAGGGCTTGAACTGCGATTCCTCCTGCTGCTCGATGAGCTGGCGCACCATCAGGTCCTTCGAGAGGGCTTCCTGGTCGGTCATGCCGCTGGTGTCGATCGGAGCGAGCTTGTCGAGATACTCGCGGCCGCGGGCCAGTTCTGTGTTGTAGGTCGCGACCGAATAGTCGGTGAGCTGGTCATTCCAGCGCTTGTCGCCGATCGTCGACGCGAATTCCGGATTGTGGCTGAGATTGTCTTCCCAGATTTGCGCGAAGAGGTCGGCGAGCGCCTTCTGGCGCGAGGCGAGGTCGGCGGGGGCGCTTTGGGATGACTGCGCGGATTGCGCAAACGAGATAGTAGCTGGAAAAGCAGCCAGCGCGAGGAGGAGCACGATGACGCGGCGAATCATGGCAACAGGGTACAGGGCCGAGGGGGTGGGGTGGGCGTCAGCCGGGGGTTTTGATGCCGGCTCGGAGCATCTCCACCGACTGTGCAAGCCGTCGGGCGCGGGTCTCCTCCTTCTTTGCCACCGTGATCCAGCGGCAATATTCTTTGCGATGCGTGTAGCTGAGCGCGCCGAAGATTTCGGTCAGGCGCTCCTTCTTCAGGACTTTCGCCAGTTCCGGGGGGACGTCTGCAGTGCGCTCAGCCTCGTCCTTCCACAGCTCGACGCTGACGGTATCGCCGGGTCCTTTGCCAATCTGCTCGCGGATGGACTTGAGCAGCCGAGCATGTGCTCCGGGGCGCCGCATCGCATCAGCGAACCGGCGTACGGGACGCCATCGAAGGTCGCCCGGACCGGAACTTTGCCTTCGGTGCCGAACTCGTTCCTGACGTCGAAAGGAAAGAGGACAGCAGCACCGCCGTCCATGCCCGGCACGATCCTGGCAGTGAAAGCGTACTTTTTCATGGCAACACTGTACCGCGGATGGCGGAACGTCGCGCGCAAAACGGAGGGCTGCACCCTACGCGACGGCGGCTTCTGCCTCGAACTGGCTGGCGTCGCCTGCGCCGCGCAGCGGCATCGTGATGGAAAACGCCGTGCCCGGCTGCCGCGGACCGCAGCGGCTGCGCACCCGGATTCGCCATCCGTTGCGGCGGATAATCTCACCGGTCACCCACAGGCCGAGGCCAGTCCCGGTTTCTCCCTTGGTGGTGACAAAGGGCTCGAAGATGGCGGGCAGCAGCGCTGCCGGAATCCCCGAGCCGGTGTCGGCAATGGTGAGACGCACGCGCGCAGACCCATCCGCCGCCCTCTCGGTGGAAATGCGGATGCGCAGTTTCCCCCCGCGCCGCATGGCGTCGATGGCGTTGCCGATGATGTTGGCGATTACCTGGCGCAGCTCGCCGGGGCTGGCCAGCACCGTGGCCGGGGAATCCGCGTTCTCGAGCTTCACGGCGATATTCGCAGCCGCGAGCCGCGAGTTGTACAGCACCAGAACCGACCCCAGCACGCCGGCCACTTCGGTATCCACCGGATGGTTCGGCTCACGGTAAAAGCGCAGCGTGTGCTTCGCGATTTCGGCGACTCGAGCCAGTTCCTGTTCGGCGTCCGTCAGGTATTTCTGTGCCTGTGCAGCCTCCGGGCTCACCCGAATGAGGTAGAGCAGGTTCGTGACCGCTTCCAGCGGATTATTGATCTCGTGCGCGATGCTGGCGGCAAGCCTTCCCGTCACGGCCAGTTTTTCTGACCGCCGCAGCGCCTCCTGCGCCCGCGCGTACTGCTGCATCTGATCCCGGATCTGGTACTGGCGCTGGCGGCTGCGCAGCGCGGCTTCCACCGTGCTCAGCAGCGTCTCCGGGCGGATCGGACGCTCCAGCAAAAAAATGTTCCCCAGCGGACTGCGCAATTCGCGCAGCCGCTCGCTTTGCACCGTGACCCGGCCGCCGATAGTCAGCAGGATGAGCGGGAAATCCGACCATGCCGGTTGTTCTTCGATCACGCGCCGCAGTTCGGCGATCGCGCGCAGGGTGAGCGCTTCCTCCGAGACAATCGCCGCGCCCGCGCCGTGGCTGATCTCGACACACAGTTCCTCAACCGAGCCGGCCGCGTGGCACGGCATCGCGCGCCGCTCCAGCAGGCCCGCGATCAAAAGACTGTCCTTCCCGATCGGCGCCAGGATGATCGTGCGTTTGTCGTGCGCAGAAGGTTGGTTTTCAGGAAACAGGGCTGCCCTCCGCGTTGTCTGGAGTGGTGATGAACCGCGGCACGCCGGTGAGCACACCTTCAAATCGGCTCAGTGGATCGCCGACCCGAACGGCCCCGTTCTCCAAAAAGAGCTCGCGGATGGTCCGCTCGTGCGGGCCGCTGCGCTTCTTGACCACGGAAAGAGCCTGGCGGATCTGGCCCTCCCGCTCAAAATACCGGAAAAGCAGAATGGTGTCGGCCAGATAGCTGACATCGACGGGAGAAGACATGGCGCTCCCGAGGACGCCGGCCTGCGCCAGGGTGATGATCGTGGCGACTCCCTGCTGGCCCAGGTACGAAAGCAGCTCATGCATTTGCAGCGCGAGGTACTGCTCATGCGGCATCGCGTTGAGCAGTCCGTTCATGCTGTCGATCACCAGCACGCGAAGATTCTGGGTATCCACGAGTTCGCGAATCTCCGAGACAAACTCCCCTGGGGAAAGCTCGGCGGGGTCCACGGTCTGGACCTGCAGCATGCCGGTTTGAAGCAGCGGGTTGGGATCCATGCCGAAGCCGCGCGCGCGATCGAAGAGCGTGACCAGCGACTCGTCAAAAGTGAAGATCATGGCCTTCTCGCCGCGTTGCGCGGACGTATACGCGTAGCGGTAGGCGATCGTCGATTTGCCGCACCCGGCCGGCCCTGTCAGCAGCGTGCTGGTGCCGTTGTCGATGCCGCCGCGGAAAAGCTCGTCGAGCTCGACCAGACCACTGGGCACTACTTTGCGCGCGAAGCCGGGAAGGTGCTCGGCAGCAATCAGGCGAGGGAAGATCCTGAGGCCCCCGGTTTTGATCACGTAATCGTGATACCCCTCGCGGAAGGACGAGCCGCGCAGCTTGTGGACCTCAATACGGCGGCGCCGGATGCCGAAGTCACGCCCCAGGCCCTCCATGGCGATGACGCCATGAGCGATGCTCTGCAGTTGCAGGTCGTCGCCCGTCATCGACGTGCGGTCGTCGAGCATGAGCACCGTGATATTGCCCCCGGAGATCTGGCGTTTCAGCGCCAGCACCTGCCGCCGGTAACGGAGCGGATCCCGCGCCAGCATGCGCAGCTCGGCGAGCGAATCGAAGACCAGGCGCTGCGGCTTCACCTCCTCTACCCTTTTCAGGATCGAGGCAATCGTGTCCGCCAGCTCCACCTCCGAGGGGTGGAACACCGTGTACTGAGATTCAGGCGTCAGGTCCTCGTCGGGCGGGATCATCTCGAAGATCTCCAGGCCTTCCGTTGACCAGCCATGAGAGGCTGCCACCTGCTTCAGCTCGCCGCGCGATTCTGAAAGCGTGACGTACAGCACCGTCTCGCCATTGCGGATGCCCTCGAACAGGAATTGCAGGGCGAGAGTCGTTTTCCCCGTGCCCGGGTCGCCCTCCACCAGATACAGGTGGCCCTGCGGGAATCCACCGTTGAGGATGTCGTCGAGTCCGGCAATGCCGGACTTCAGGCGGCGAGGCGGCGTATGGCCATTCACCGAGGCTGCGGGCGCAGTTCCGGCGCCACGCTGATCCTGATCGGGTGCGATCTTGCTGTTCAATGGATTACTCATTCATGGTGTTCGTCGCGGCTTGCGGCGGTTGATTAAAACTCGAAATTTCGATGCACATGATTGGCGAGAAAGTTGCCAAAAAACGGCGCCAGGCCGAGGTCTCACCGGGAGAAACATGGATTTTCTATGGGTAGACGATCCTGCGGTTGCCGGGGATGCCGGATGCGCCGTTACCGAACACGCAATCGCGACGGCAGGGGCGCCAGGAGGCACCGCGATTTAGACTGGGGAGCCGGGCGCGAAAGGACGGCAGATCATGATCCATCGCAGGACAGGCGGCTTCATTTTCGGATTTCTGCTCCTTGGGGCCATCCCGCTGCGGGGAGCGGGGCTCGTGGGCCAGGATCGGCCGGCGCTGGGCCAGTTCTCGCAGGAGAGCGAGGTGGGGACGGTGCTCCATGCGGGGTGGGCCGGCTACGATGCCGCGAGCCAGACCTATCGCGTCACCGGCAGCGGCGAGAACATCTGGGCAGCCATTGACGCCTTCCACTACGTGTGGAAGAAGGTTTCCGGCGACATCTCGCTCGGCGCCGATATCGCGATCGTGACGCCGGCCGGCAATGAGCACCGCAAGGCTGTGCTGATGATCCGGCAGAGCCTCGATGCGGACGCGGTGTACGCCGACGCCGCGCTCCATGGCAATGGTTTGACATCGTTGCAATTTCGCGATGCAAAGAGCGGAGAGACGCACGAGATTGAGTCGGCCCTGACGGGGCCGGCGCGGTTGCGGATCGAAAAGCGCGGCGACACGGTGTACCTGTTCGTGGCGCAGCAAGCCGGCGATCCTCTGATGCCGGCGGGCGCGTCGATCAAAGTTCCGCTGAGCGGGGAGTTTTATGTGGGCATCGGCGTCTGCGCGCACGATAAGGACGCGAGCGTGACGGCGACCTTCTCGCATGTCGAACTGAAAACACCGCAGCCGGCGAGCGGAAAGCCGGTGTTGTGGAGCACCCTGGAGACGGTGCCTGTTGCATCGACGGACCGGCATGTGACGTATCAGGCGCCGGGCCGCTTCGAAGCGCCGAACTGGACGCCGGATGGCTCTGCGCTGATCTTCAACCAAAACGGGCATCTGGCGCGGCTGGCGGTCGGCGGCGGAGATCATCCGGAGGCGCAGGGCCAGCCGGTGGCCATCGACACTGGCGTTCAGACCCACTGCAACAACGACCACGTCATTGCGCCGGGCGGGAAGTGGATCGGGCTGAGCGATGAATCGCAGGCGGATGGACAGTCGAGCGTGTACGTCGCGCTGATCGGCGGCGGTGCGCCACGGCGCGTGACGACGCAATCGCCTTCGTACCTGCACAGTTGGTCGCCCGACGGCAGGACGCTGGCCTTCGTGGGGGAGCGGAACGGGAACTTCGACATCTACACGATTCCAGTGGAGGGCGGCGCCGAGACGCGCCTGACCACGGCGGAGGGACTCGACGACGGGCCGGACTATTCGCCGGATGGGCGGTATATCTATTTCAACTCGGTGCGCACCGGCCACATGCAGATCTGGCGGATGCGGGCCGATGGGAGCGAACAGGAGCAAGTGCTGAAGGACCCGACGAACGACTGGTTCCCGCACGTTTCTCCGGATGGAAAGCGGATGGTGTTTCTGGCTTATGGGGCGGAAGTCGCAGGGCATCCGCCGAATCAGGATGTGGAACTGCGGGTGATGACGCTGGCCGACGGGAAGATCACAACCATAGCGAAATTGTTTGGCGGGCAGGGAACGATTAATGTGCCGTCGTGGTCGCCGGACAGCCAGAAAGTCGCGTTTGTGAGCTACGAATTGCTGCCGGCCGACGAAGCGCCGGGCGGTGCGGCTATGGCGGGTCTGCGGCAGCCGGAACAGAAGTGAGAGTTCCGCCCTCGAGCATGCGGTAAAGAGTCGAGCGGCTGATGCCGAGCATGCGCGCCGCGCGAACCTTGTTGCCGTTGACGCGGGCCAGGACGCGCGTCACGTGCCGCAGGATGGCTCGGTCCAGGTTGGGATCGTCGGCGGCCAGGCTGACCATCGGCGACGAAACCGGGGTCGGCGTCCACGAAAGGCGCGGAATGTCGATGGGCCGGATCCACTGGCCGGCTGCCTCCAGCGCCGCTGCGGCCAGAATGGCTTCCAGCTCGCGGACGTTGCCAGGCCACTGGTAACCAGCGATGCGCGCGAGCGCGCCAGGGGCGAATCCGCGCAGTGGTTTGCCATGGCGGGTGCTCCACTGCCTCAGGAAGAGCGTGGCCAGCAGAGGGATGTCGTCGCGGCGATCGCGCAATGGTGGCAGAGGGAAGCGAATGGCAGTGAGATGGGTCACCAGGTCGGAACGAAACGACCCCGCGGCAGCCAGGCGGCGCAGCGGCTGCGATGAGCCGGCGACCAGCTGCAGCGGACCTGTGACGGCATGCATGCGGATACGCTCGTGCGCGGCGCGCTCCAGGAAATCGCGAAGTTGCCGCTGCGGGTCGACGGCGAGATCGTCGATCCGAGACAAATACAGAAGGCCACCGTGGGCCTCGCGCCACAGGTTCTGGCCGTCAGCGAGAAAATCGGCGGCGAGATAGGGAGCAAAGGGCCCGGCGGCTGAAGGTCCCATGCGGTGCAGGGTGCGCGCAGCCAGCAGCTTCCCCGTTCCCGCTTCTCCTTCAACGGTCGCGAGGCGGAAGTGCGGCGCTGTGCAGCGCATGCGCGCAAAGAGGTGCTGCATGACGAGACTGCGTCCCGCCATTGCGCCCAGCATCCACGATTCGGGAACGGATTCGAGAGGCGTCTCGGCGCGGCCTTCAAATCCGGATGACTCCGATCCCAGGCGTTGAGGCCAGTCGAGCTCGCACGCTCCGTTCGGTTGAGGCGAACGTTCCCGTTGATTTGTGGTCCTGCCGATCTCCGCCAGTTGCACTGTTTTGCCCGTCCTGCTGGAGAATTTATCGGCGCGGACAGGAAGAAGTTGAAGGGAAGAATGACTCCGCCACGGCAGCACTCGCCAACGGATTATCGCCGACGGAAGAATCTCACTGGAACCCGGCGCTTAACTTCAGGATAAAGTGCAACCTGCTGCATATAGCGAAAAAACGGCCGGGAAAGATAGACGGCTCGAATAGCCTCTCCGTGAACCAGGGGCATCGTACGTTCGGAGGGCCCTTGCGGCGCCATGAAGCGCCAAAGATTGCAAAAAGGGGGCCAACCCACGACGGAGTCTACTGATGAGAGCTTTTCTGAAACTCGGGTATTTGTTGCCCGCCCTCCTGCTTGGCCTGCTTCCCGCGGCTTCGCAGGCCCAGATCGGAGTTGGCATCGCCATTTCGGTCCACACCGCTCCTCCCCCGCTTCCGGTTTATGAGCAGCCCCCCTGCCCGACCGAAGGTTATCTTTGGAATCCCGGCTATTGGGGCTGGGCGCAGGATGCCGGCTACTACTGGGTTCCCGGCGCCTGGGTCGCTCCGCCGCAGCCCGGAGTCCTGTGGACCCCTGGCTACTGGGGCTATACGAATGGAGCTTACGGCTGGAATGACGGCTACTGGGGCCCGACCGTGGGCTTCTACGGCGGCGTCGATTACGGGTTTGGCTACACCGGCGAGGGCTTCGTCGGCGGCATGTGGGCCGGCAATGTCTTCCGCTATAACACCGCCGTGGTGCGCGTCAATACGACGGTGATTCACAACACCTACATCGATCGCACCGTCGTGCGTAACGTGAGGGTGAGCCGCGCCAGCTTCAACGGTCCGGGCGGCGTCGTTGCGCGGCCGACCCCGCGGGAATTAGCCGCGGCGCACGAGCGTCACTACCAGGCGACGCAGGAACAGATGCAGCGCCGCACCCTGGCGCAGCGCGATCCGCAGGCCAGGTTCGCGGCCAACCATGGGCATCCTCAGCATGCCGCTTTCACCCGCGTGAGCGACTATCACCCCGCAGCCAGAAATGCGCAGCCCGCGCGCCGTCCTGGAGCCGAGAATCGCGCCGGTGCGCGCCCCGAGGCAAACCGCCCCGGAACGCATCCAGAAGCGAATCGCGCCGGTGCGCGCCCTGAGGCAAACCGTCCCGGAACGCATCCAGAAGCGAATCGTCCGGAAAATCACGCTGCCAACACGCATCCGGCCACGCATCCGGGTCAGACTCGTCCGGAAGCCAACCACCCCACCACCGCGGCGCGCCGGGAAAACAATCCACGGGCCACGGCGGCCAGTCACGCTGGCGTAAATGCTGAGAACGGCCGCACCAACGCACACTCGGAAACGGCGGCACATGCCGGCACGAACCATCCCGCGGCCAACGCTCGCGAGCAGAACACCCTCCGCGCGGAAAATCACTCGGAGCCGCGTCCGGGAACCAGCCATCCGGCTTCGAATCCACGCACAGAAGCCACGCCGCATGCGGAAGCCAATCGTTCGGCGGAAACGCATCGCACGGAACCTGAGCCGCATCCGGAAGCCAACCGTCCGGCTGCAACCCCGCACACGGAAGCCGCTCCGCGCCCGGAGCCTAAGCCGCATGCGGAAGCAACGCCGCGCCCCGAAGCCAGCCGTCCTGCGCCTGAATCCCGTCCTGCGGCGCATCCGGCTCCTGAATCCAGACCCGCTGCGCATCCCGCTCCTGAGGCGAAGGCTGCCCCGAGACCGGCGGAGCATGCCGCTCCCCAATCCAAACCAGCGCCGGCGGATCATCCCGCTCCGAAACCAAAGAACGAGAAGCCGCAACAGTAGTTTGGGGCAGTCTCCATACGCAGGGCAGGCGTTTCAGCGCCTGCCCTTCTTTTTTCCCGTCCCGTGGAGCGCCCAGGAACCCGCAGACCGCAGAGGGACGTGGATTTGTTTTTCCCACACGACAGAACAAATGCAGCGAGAAAGGGTTAACCTGTACCAGAATTAGAAGTTTGTCCCCTTGCACTGGCTGAATGCGCGTCCGTCCCCGCGCAGTTCGGCCCAAAACCCACACCTGGAGCGTGACATGAAAACCATACGCAAGATCGGGGTCCTGTTGCCACTTCTGCTGCTGTACCTTGTTCCGGCTGTCTCGCCGGCACAGATAGCGATCGGCCTTTCCATCTCGGTGCACACCGCCCCGCCAATGTTGCCCGTGTACGAGCAGCCGCCCTGCCCGACCGACGGCTTCCTCTGGGTTCCGGGTTATTGGGCGTGGTCTGAAGACGCCGGCTATTACTGGGTTCCCGGCGTTTGGATCGCTCCCCCGCGCCCGGGCCTGCTCTGGACCCCGGGCTACTGGGGCTTTGGAGGCGGCGCATACGGCTGGCACCCGGGCTACTGGGGTCCGCACGTGGGCTTCTATGGCGGCGTGAACTACGGTGGCGGATACGGCGGAGTCGGCTTTATCGGCGGCGGCTGGAGCGGCGGCGTCTTCCGCTATAACACCGCGGTCATGCACGTGAACACCACGGTGGTCCGCAACGTTTACGTCGACCGGACGGTGATCAACGAACGGACGGTGATCAACAGCCATGCCGCGTTCAACGGCCCAGGCGGCGTCAACCGGCAGCCGACCCGGGAAGAGCAGGTGGCCATGCATGAGCAGCATGTGCAGCCGACCCCGGAGCAGGTGCGCCACGTGAACACGGCGAAAGCCGATCCGCAGGCGCGTTTCAACACGAATCACGGACACCCGGCGACCGTCGCGATGGTCAGACCAGGCGCCCGCCCCGCAGTGGAGGGTCGTCCGGGACCCGCGGCTCACCCGGCGAACAACCGGCCCGCAACGGAAAACCGCGCGAACCCCGCCAATAATCCGAACCGGCCCAACAACGCCAACCGGCCCAACAATGCGAATGAAGTGAATAACCCCAATCGCCCCAACAACGCGAATCGCCCCAACAACGCCAACCGGCCCAATAACGCCAACCGGCCCAATAACGCCAATGAAGTGAATAACCCCAATCGCCCCAACAATGGCGCGAAGGCTCCTGCGGAACACCCCGCCAACCGTCCGCCTGCTAACAATCGTCCTGCGAATAAACCGGCTCCGAAGCCCGAGAAGCCGGAACGCAGGTAGAAAGCGGACGCAAAACGAAAGAGGGACAGCCGGTGGGCCTGTCCCTCTTTTTCTGTCTACGGCCGGTCTGCGCTCAGGCCTTCTGCGCGCGCGCGGACGGCTGGTCGCTGAAAATCTTCCCGTCGCGGATGTGCACGACCCGGTGGGCATATTCGGCGATATCCGGCTCGTGCGTCACCAGAACAATCGTGTTGCCCCGGCGGTGCAGGTCGTCAAACAGGGCCATGATCTCTTCGCCGGTCTTGGAATCGAGGTTTCCGGTAGGCTCGTCGGCGAGGATAATCGACGGGTTATTCACCAGCGCGCGAGCGACGGCTACGCGCTGGCGTTGTCCGCCGGAGAGCTCGTTTGGCTTGTGCATCATGCGCGATTCGAGGCCGACCGCCGCGAGGGCCCCTTTAGCGCGCTGATCGCGCTCGGCAGCCGGAGTGCCGTTGTAGATGAGTGGCAGCTCGACATTGTGCAGCGCCGTCGCGCGCGCCAGCAGGTTGAATGTCTGGAAGACGAACCCGATCTCCTTGTTGCGGATCCGCGCCAGCTCGTCGTCGTTCAGCTCGCTCACCAGGTGGCCGTTCAGCCAGTATTTGCCGTTGGAGGGCGTATCCAGGCAGCCGATCAGGTTCATCAGCGTGGATTTGCCCGAGCCCGACGGGCCCATGATCGCGACGTATTCATTGCGGCGGATGCGCAGAGTGACACCCTGCAGCGCCTGCACCTGCTGTTCGGAGCCCATGTCGTAGGTCTTCCACAGGTCCTCGACGACAATCATGTCGCTCGCCGGGGGGCCAGACGCAGTGGCGCGTTCGGTTTCGGTTGTTGTTTCTGCCGCCATGAGGACTCCTGTCGCCATAATGGTCTTCTACGCGCCGTCGTGCTGTGCGGTTCCCGCCGCGCATCGCCTGTGCGCCAATTCGCTGCGGCGCACAGGGATCCACCCTTATGTGGATGACGAAGTGGTTGGGGGCGCCGCCAGCGACGTGTCCTGCTTCACCAGGGCCCCTTCCTTTAGATCGCGCAGAACGCGATAGGTACCGGTGACGATTCGGTCACCCGGCTCGATGCCCTGGGTCACTTCGATGTCGGTGGCTCCCGTGATGCCGGTGGTAACGGGCACAAAATGCACGCGATCCTTTCCCTTGTCCTTGCGGATCACGAAGACGCCCTGGACCAGCTGCGCGTTCTGCTGATCAGTCGTGGCGGCGGAAACGGTCGTCTGCACGTGCTCGGGATCCTTTAGGTGCTTCGGATCGCGCATGGTTAGCGCCTGGATCGGAATGGCAAGCGCATTGTCTTTGCTGGCCGTGATGATCTTTGCCGTGCAGGACAGGCCTGGGCGCAGCTCATCGGATGGCTGGTCGAGCGTGACCACGACTTTGAAATCCTTCGCTTCTTCGACGCCGGTGGTGGTCTGGCTGGTGGACTGGCCGCTGGAGCGCAGCAGAGCCTGATCGCCCACTTCGGTAACGTGGCCTTTGAAGACCTTGCCGGGCAGGGCGTCGACGGTGACGTCGGCTTCCTGGCCGTTGGCGACATTCACGATGTCGCTTTCATCGACCTTGACCTCAGCCGTGATGATGGACATATCGGCCAGAGTCATAAGCGTGGAGCCTTCGGTGTTCTGGATGCCCGTCACCACCATCTCGCCCTGGCGCACCGGCTCGTTCGTGACGATCCCGTCAAAGGGAGCCACAGCGATCGTGCGGTTCAGCAAATCCTCGTTCACCTTTAGGTCGGCCTGCTGGGTCTGCAGGCGGCCCCGAGCCGACGCTGTATTGGCTTTCGCCTGGACCAGGCCGGCCTTCGCCTGCTCCAGCGACGCCACGTCCAGATCGTAGGCGGCCTTGGCGGCGTCGTAATTCTGCTTCGACATCACCTGCGCCGCGACCAGCGCTTTGGCACGGTCAAAGTCGAGCTTCTTTTGCTCCAGGTCGGCCTGGGCGTGGTCGACATTGGCCTGAGCAGTCTTCTCGGCTGCCAGATAGGAGGCAATATCGGTCTGGGCGGAGGCAATGGTGGCTTTCTGCGCGCCGACATTGGCCTCCTGCTGCACGTTCTCAATGGTGGCGACGACCTCGCCCTTCTTTACATGGTCGCCCTCGGCCACGAAAAAGCGCGTGACGCGGCCCATGGCATTGGCGCCGACATTCACGTAATTCTTGGGCCGGATCTGTCCCGTTGCGTTCACCACGGCCACGAGGTTTTCGCGCCCAACGGTGCCGATAAGCACCTTGGTATAGCCCGACTGAGCCCGCACCACGCTGAGACCCACGATCCCGGCAAGAACGACGAGAGCGCCCACAATAAGGAGTATTTTTTTCAAGGCAGTGTTCTTCCTTCGCGAGGGTTACGTATTTTCGCCTGCGGCTGTTCCCCGGAATCAGAGCTGCGTGCACTCGGCTCGCCGGGTTCTTTCCGTCAGGCGGTTCCACCAGGCAGCCCGGCCAGACAGCGTTCCTAGCTGAATCCAGGCATTGGACGGCGGCTGCGACGGCCCGTGAGTTGACGGAGAAGATTTCTCAGCCATGATAACAGGTTGCCGGGTGGCTTCGTCTTACACGCGAGGCTCCGCGGCCCGGCCGCGGGTGCGGGAAATCGAGAGGAACCGCTTGAAAGGCCCGGCTCACACACGTAAAATGAGGTACGCCCCCGAAGGAGCAGCTCTCCGCGTTATGTCCAGGCTTCGTTTTCCCCTTTCTTCCGCCCTCCTGATCGCAATGCTCGCCGGTGCAGGAAGCCTGGTCGTCCAGGCCCAATCGAATTCCCAGCAGGACTCCACGCAAAGCTCCCAGGACAATCAGGATCCGCTCAAGCGGCAGCTTTCCGACAAAGAGAGACTGAAGCAGCAAAAAGAGCTCCATCAGGAGCTGAGCGAAACCTATAAGAAGTGGCTGGACGAGGACGTCCGGTGGATCATCACCGACGACGAGAAGAAGGCCTTTCTGAGCCTGAGCAACGACGAAGAGCGGGACGCCTTCATCGAGCAGTTCTGGCGGCGGCGCAATCCCAATCCGGATTCTCCCGAAAATGAGTTCCGCGAAGAGCATTACCGGCGCATCGCCTACGCGAACGAGCATTACGCCGCGGGCAAACCGGGCTGGATGACGGATCGCGGTCACATCTATATCGCCTACGGACCGCCGGACTCGATCGATTCCCACCCCAGCGGCGGCATGTACGACCGGCCGATGGAAGAGGGCGGCGGCACGACTTCGACGTTCCCGTTTGAGGTCTGGAACTACCGCTATATTGCGGGCATCGGAGAAAACGTCAACATTGAGTTCGTCGATACGTGCATGTGCGGCGATTATCACATGACGATCGACCGGTCGGAGAAGGACGCGCTGCTGCACGTTCCGAATGCGGGCAATACGCTCTACGAGGACATGGGCCGGGCCAAGCGGGCGGATCGCTTCAAGGGCGGGATGGAAGACCTCGGGCCGGGGCCGGATTCCTCGACGAACGAGGCGAAGGAATTCGATCGGCTTGAGCAGTACGCAAAGCTCATGGCGCCCCCGCAGATTCAGTTTAAGGATATGAGCCTGGCGGAGTTCCTCACCAGCCACAAGGTGCTGACCGGGCCGATCTTCCCCTTCGATGTGCGGACGGATTTTGTGAAGGTGACGGACGACACGGTGCTGGTGCCGCTCACGCTGCAGATTAAGAATCGTGACATGACGTTCAGCACCAAGGATGGCGTGGCGAAAGCGGATGTGGACATCATCGGCCGGGTTTCGACCATCACCGACCGCGTGGTGCAGAGCTTTGAACAGCCGGTGGAGGTCGAGGAACCGGCGGAGCTGCTGCCGCAGACGATGAACAACGCTTCACTGTACTGGGAGGCTTTGCCGCTGCGGCCTGGCCGATATCGCATCGACATTGCGATTAAGGATGGGAACAATCCGGAGCACGTCGGCGTGTGGGCGCAGGCGATCACGGTGCCGCGCTATGACGACGACCGGCTTGCGGCCTCGTCGCTGATCCTGGCGGACAGCATGCATCGGGTGCCGACCAAGGACATTGGGCAGGGGATGTTCATCATCAGCAACACCTACGTGCGTCCCCGGGTGAGCTCGAATCCGGCCCAACCTGCCATGTTCCATCGCAACCAGAGCCTGAATTTCTGGATGCAGGTCTATAATCTAGGCCTGGACGAAAAGAGCAGGCAGAACAACGCAACGATCGACTATGAGATCGTGAATACGGCGACGAACAAACAGATCCTGAACACGAGGGAAGAGTCGCAGAAGCTCGGCGCCAGCAGTGATCAGTTAACGCTCGAAAAAACCCTCCCCCTTGCAAGTCTCGAGCCCGGGAAGTATATGGTAAAGATCAGCGTGGATGACGGCGTCACGCACCAGCAAATTGCTGAGTCGGCGCCCTTCACGGTGGAATAGGCTCATTGGCTGCGGTTACGGCCGCAGCGCACGGCGAAAGCCGAATGCCCCAGCGGCCACAAGAGCCGCGGAGCAAAACGAGAATTCAGGGAGCAGCGCCAGGGAGCACACATCACGAAATCGACGCAGTGATTCGACGTTTTTCCATTTCCGGGCTGAGTCTTCTGGCAGGGGCCGTTCTGTCGGTCGCTGTCGCCCAGGCGCAGAGCACCAGCCTGAGCGGGGTGGTGCGGGACAGCCGGGGCACGCCGCAGATTGGGGCGGTTGTGCAGCTGCTGCGGCCGGATTTGACAGTCGCGCTGGAAACGTTCACCGATGAGCACGGCCGCTACCGGATTGCGTCGGTTCTGCCCGGCGTCTACGAAGTCAAAGCATCAGCCGAGCTTTTCCTGCCTACCCTCAGAGAAAATCTCCGCGTCGTCGGCGGATCGAAGCAGGTGGTCAACCTGACGCTCGACACGCTCTATGAGGCGATTCGCTGGCTTCCCGCGAAGCCCCGGCCAGCGGACGAACCGAAGGACGACTGGACCTGGACGCTGCGCCTTTCAGCGAACCGGCCGCTGCTGCGTTTGCTGCAGGATGGTCCGCTGGTGGTGGTGAGCAACGGCGACGGGTCGGCTCCGGAATTGAAGGCGCGAGTGACGGTGCGCGGGGGTGAGAGCGGTTTCGGCGACGGCGGCGTGCACAACGATTTCGAAATGGAGCGCTCGCCGGATGAAGCGCGGGCGATGATCTTCCGCGCCGATTTGAGCCAGGCCGGAGACGCGTCGCTCAACGCGATGGCGGGCTATGAGCAGCAGCTGGCTGTGGGACGCACCTTCCGCACCATCGCCGCCGTGGAAGACCGCCCGGATATTGGCGGCGGACCGGATGCGCAGGGGCTGCAGGCCATCGAGATGCGCAGCGGCGAGACCATGAGCTTCGGCCCAGGGGTCCAGGCGGAATTTGGGGACGAGACCGAGGCGATTCACCTTGGTGACACTATTCTCGCGAATCACCCGTTTGCGGCGCTGATGGTCCACGGCGGGAACACCTCCTTCGCTTACCGTCTGTCAACCACGCCGGGCATCCAGCAAGTATCCGATCTGGACCGCGAAGCCACCGTCGAGCCAAAGCTGGCGGAGCGCAAGGGTGCGCTGGCTTTGGAGCAAGGACTGCATCAGGAAATCTCGGTCGATCGCAGCCGGGGGTGGATGCGCGTGCAGGTGACCGCCTGGCATGAGCATGTGAGCAATCCGGTGGTCAGCGGGGGCGGCACGATTTCGGCGGCGGATTGGGCCGGCGGCAATCTGCTGTACGACGACTCGAGCAGCCTGCTGCGCGTGGCCGGACAGAGCTTCAGCGGCAATGGCGCGATGAGCGAACTGGCTGGACGTTTGAACGGCAATACCTGGATTTCATTCGACGTGGCAGTTGGCGACGCGCTGGCAATGGCGGACGTCGCGCCGCAGTCGGAATCGCTGAGCGCGGAGTTGGCGGGTATGAAGGCGCACGCGACGCCGATGTACAGCGCGGCGATTCATGGTAAGACGAGCGAAACCGGAACGCAGTGGCGCGCCTCGTATCGCTGGCAGGATCCACACTCGCTGACGCCCGTGAATGCGTTTGCTTCTGGAATGCCCGACCCGTATCTGAGCTTTTTCCTGCGCCAGCCGGTGCACTATCGCAGGGTGATCCCCCATGGCGTCGAAGCCCTGGTGGATGTGCGCAACCTGCTTGCGGAAGGCTATCGGCCTTTCGTTTCGAGCGACGGCAGCACGCTCTATTTCGCGCAGGCGGCGCGCTGCGTCGAGGGCGGCCTTTCCTTCTCGTTCTAAAGGGAATTCTCACGCCAGACGGCAGTTGGCGAGCCCTGATGCGGGGCTGCAGGCGCGCACTTTTGCCGTGCTATAGTGAGAAAGGTGCACGCCGTTGGAGCGAGGTTCTGCTTAGCCGGCGCGCCTTCCCGCCAGACGCCTTTCCGTGGACGCGTAGCTCAATTGGCAGAGCATTCGACTCTTAATCGACAGGTTGAAGGTTCGATTCCTTCCGCGTCCACCATATCCTGCGCTCAACAATGCCGGGGCCGAGATCCTCGGAGCGCCGCCACCCTGATGCCATGAGAAAATCGGGGTATCTCGCAGCCATCGACGAGAAGCCGGCGCATCGCTGGAGATCTCCCGTCGATCACCGGTGAATTCCGTCCTGAGTGCGCAAAGTAAAAATTCCGGGTTGAATCACGCAGGAGCATTTTCCCGAGTGCCGCGGAACGCAGCGGCCAATCTCGTCCGGATGAGCGCCTCATGGATTGTGGTGTTGCTGCTGCCGCCGCTGCTGGTGCGCGTGCTCGACAAGCCGACGTATGCGACGTGGGTGCTTATTCTGCAACTGGGCGCGTACGTCACTTTGGTCGATACGGGCCTGCAGTCGGCGATCGGACGGTTTGTCGCGCGGGCCGAGGAATTGCGGGACCGGCGGTCAATGGGACACGCGCTCTCCAGCGCCGGACTCATTCTGATGGTGGCAGCCGTGGTTGCCGCAGGGGTCACGCTGATTTGCTCGTCGCAGCTCAACCATTTGTTTCACGGGATACCGGGCTCGATCGCCAGGGGCGCGCGGGAGTCCATGCTGGTGATCGGGGTATCCCTGGCGATCAGCCTGCCGTTTTCCACGTTCGCGGGCGCGTTTCTCGGCCTGCAGATGAACCACGTGAATGCCGTGGCCGGAGGGGTCGGGAAACTGGCGGGAGCGGCGGGAGCAGCCTGGGCCGCGTGGCACCGCCAGGGGCTGCTGGCGATGTCGCTCTGGATCGGCGGCGGCAATCTCGTGCAGAGCGCGATTTATCTTGCCTGGTGGCAGCGGCTGCGCATTCAGGGCATGTTGCGCCGCGCGTTCATGACAAACGCGGCGGTCCGCGAGTTTTCCCGGTTCTGCGCCGCGATGTTTGCCGTGCAACTGGCATCGCTGCTGATTACGGGGATGGACATGCCCGTGGTGGCGGCCTTCGACTTTCGAGCGGCCGCCTACTACGCGGTGGCGGCCACGGTGAGCAACATGCTGATTGTGCCCCACAGTGCCATCGTGACCACGCTTGTCCCCGTTGCTTCAGGCCTGAGCGCGACGGAGCCGCCTGAGCGGCTGGGCCAGATTGTGATCAAAACAACTCGGTACGCCAGTGCGATTCTGTGCCTGTTGACGCTGCCGCTGCTGTTCGCACTCTATCCGTTTCTGCATCTCTGGGTAGGAGCCGATTATGCGCAGCATGCGCTGCCACTGGCCATGGTATTGATCGTAGCCCAGTTTATCCGGCTGACTCTCCTTCCTTACGCATCCATCGGATTCGGAGCCGGGCAACAGGAGCGCATGCTGGTTTCACCGCTCGTCGAGGGGCTGGTGAACCTGGCGTGCAGCGTGGCCGGAGCGTGGTTGTGGGGCGCCCTCGGGGTGGCAGTGGGGACGCTGATTGGCGCTTTGGTGGGCGCGTTGCTCCACTTCATCAACAGTATGCCGCGGACCGACAGCCTGCGGTTCAGCCGGCAAAGTCTGCTGTTTTCCGGAATCATGCGGCCGGCCGCGTGCTGCGTTCCGGCGCTCCTGCTCATGGCCTGGGCTCTGCGCAAGATTAGCGCAATGCCGGAAGAACTGGGCTTCGCGGCAATTGGTGAACTGCTTGCCGCTATCATGCTGTGGAGAGCCAACTTCAGCCGCGACGAAAGAGGTGAGATGGTCGCGCTCGCAAAACGAATGTCGGGCCTGCGGCTTGCAAGGCTCAGAGCGTAGGGATCGGTATAGCAGGCCGATGATGAGAAAGGTGAGTGGTGAGCGTTAGCAGCAGCGTATCGGTAGCAATGGGGACGTTGAACGCCCAGAAGTATCTCCCGGAACTTCTGGACAGTCTGGCACGGCAATCTCTGCAACCCTGCGAACTGGTGGTGTGCGACGACGGGTCAGCGGACGGCACGCCGGAACTGGTGGAGGAGTTTGCGCGGAAGGTGGCGTATCCGGTTCGCATCTTTCGCAACGAGGTCCGGCTGCGCCCGGCGAAGAACTTCGAAAAGGCGATGAGCCTGTGCCAGGGAGAATTCATCGCTCTTTGCGATGCCGATGATGTGTGGTATCCGGAGAAGCTGGCCACGCTGGCGGCTGTCCTCGAATCCGACCCCGATATCGGAGGCGTATTTTCCGACGCAGACCTGATTGACGATCGTTCGGCCAGCATGAATGAAAGGCTCTGGGAACGTGCCCTGTTCGACCCCTCGCGCGCGGAAAGTCGGACATTGAGCGCGCAAAGGCTCCTTCGCGGCAATGTGGTCACCGGCGCCACTCTGATGGTTCGGGCAAGCCTTCGCGAAGTACTCCTGCCGGTACCGGAAACATGGATCCATGACGGCTGGATCGCGTGGATGCTGGTGCTCCACTCGAAGATTGTGGCATGCCGCAAATGTCTCATTGGCTACCGGATTCACCCCTCGCAGCAAACGGGAATGTCCGGCGTGACCCCCATCGCCCGACTGCGGCGCGCGCGGGAAACGGGACCTGAAGACTATTATTCTGTGGCCGCACAGTTCGCCGATATGTTGCAATACGCCCGAGCGCATCCCGGCACGTGCGGCGAAGACTTGTGCAGTGCCATTGAGAAGAAGCGCGATCACGCCTTGTTCCGCGCGCAACTGAAGCCGAAGAAGTTGATTCGGTGGAGAGAGATCGTGAGCAGGCGCTTGGACTATGCCGCTTATGACAAGGGGTGGCTGAGCATGCTCAGGGACGCGCTTCTCTGAGTTGCGCACAAATGAATCCTCCCGGCACTGAAGACCGCCGATCATCGTAATGGCATCTGCTACAAACCCGGTTTCTGTTTTGCCACCTGAGCGCCTGGCGGCCGTCGCCGGAAAGGTTCGCGAGAACATCGGAAGGCTCCTCTTTTATGCAGTGACTTTCGAAGGCGCTCTTTTCGGCAGTGGACGGCTGCTGCCCATCGGGCCGGTCACCGTCAGGATGGTGCTCTACGTCCTTGCAGTTATCTTTACCATCTGGAGCCTGCTGTTCCTCGTGCGTTTGAAACGCTCGACAGTTTTGCTCCTCGTTTCGTTCGCTGTTCTGCTCTGTTTCGGCATTTGCAACGGCCTTGGCCATGCGGCAGACTTGCAAAACCTGGGTCAGGATGTCAGCCCCCTGGCTGCCTTCCTGCTGATTCCTTTTTTCGAACTCACGATCCGGACGGAGGGAGACATCAGGACGGCGATGCGCATCATCGTGGCGGCTGCTTCGATCATGGCTGCAGGGTATGCGGTGATCGTTTTTTCGCTGGTCATGCACCTTGTATCGTTTGTGTCGTTCTATGCATGGATCGGTCGCGTCGGGGGCGACGATTTCATCTTCGAGGGAGACGCCACCTTTCTCTTCTACAAAGGGTCAATTTTTATCGCAATAGCATTCATCTTTCTCATTTTCCGGAAGGGACGGTGGGCGAAAACCGGAGCCTTTGTCCTGTTTCTCAGCCTGTTCGCAATTGGCACCCGCGGGTTTTTTCTGGCGCTCGCGCTGTGTGCCATCCTGTATGTCTTCATCGCACCGCTGCCGGTCGTGAAAAAACTTGGATTAGGGTTCGCTGTTTTCTCAGTCGCGCTGGTCCTGCTTCCCTGGATTTTTTCCCTCTCCGGTGACAAGGCTGTCTCGAACGAAACACGTCTCACTGCGATGTCAGAGGTTGCTGCGAGGGTGAGTGCGGGGAGTTTTTTTCTGGGGCATGGATTCGGCATCGGCGTCCCCATCCGGCCAGTGCATATGGAGATCGTCTATCTCGAGATCGTTCACAAACAGGGCGTGCTCGCCCTCATATGGTGGGCAATCCTCATCGGAATGGCAATCGCAAGGCTGAGACGCGCCCTGAAGGCTGGGCAGGGCGATCTCGCTTACCCTCTTCTTCTGGCGGCGATCTTCATCTGTTTTGAGTCGGCAACGAATCCATTCCTGAACAATCCCATCGGAATGTATCCATTTCTCATTTGCTTTGTTGGGCTGGGTGTCCTGGCGGACACGGGCAGAGAAACGCGCCCTGGAATGAGGATGGAAGAGCAGAAGGCGTGATCGTGTCCGACTCCGCAGTACGGGACCGAACGCTTGCGGTGATCGTGCTGTACAAAACAAAGCCGCATGATTCGATTGCATTCCGAAGCCTGATGGAATCGATCCAGTTGCTCGGCCCAGGCAGCCGCAATGTGACGGTGCTGCTGTTCGACAACACGCCCGGCGCGGAACCCTGCGCAGATCGCGCCGGAAACGTCCGATACCATGCATCGCCGAGCAATGAGGGCGTCGCAGGCGCATACGCTTACGCGCTCGGATTAGCGCAGGTGGAAGGATTCACGTGGCTGCTGACGCTCGATCAGGATACGCATCTTCCTCCTGAGTTTCTTCTCAAAATGGGGGCTGCCGCGGTTCGATTGCAAGTAGATCAGGGGGTCAGCGCGATCGTTCCCCAACTGTCTCACGCGGGTCGGCTGCTGTCGCCAATGCGGATGCGCCCATGGGGAGTGAGCTATGTCAAGCCGGGGATTCAGGGCTTTCCCAAAGGGGAGATCCACGCAATCAACTCGGCGTCGCTGTTTCGCGTTCGTGCTCTCTTCGCGATGGGCGGCTTCGACCCGCGATTTTGGCTGGATTTCCAGGACCATTACATTTTTCTGAGGCTGCATAGACTCGGCATGCGGGTATGGGTTGCTGGCGAGGTTCAGGTGGAACACGATCTGTCGCTGATTTCTGACCAGCAAAGTCTCGGGCCGGACCGTTATCGCAATTTCCTGCTTGCGGAGTCGGCGTTCTGCGATCTTTACGGCGGACGTGTGGGGCACTGGGCTTTGAGCGGGCGGCTTGCCGCTCGCTGGTGGCGGCAGCGGAAGCACGGAGCGGCCGCCGCAATTCAGGAACTGACGATACGTGCGCTCGGGCGACGGCTGTTCCGTTCAAGAATGCAGCGCATTCGGGAATGGGAAGGCGAAGTGGAGCGGCGCTTTTCGTAGTGCCCTCTGCTATCATTTGACAAGCCCACAACTCTGCCAGATCTGGGCTTTGCGGTCGTCTGCACGAGCGGGGGGAGTCTTTCTTGCAGCCCAATGCCCTAACCTCGTACACAGATACAATGTCAGAACCACCAGTCGCTTCGCCCCGGCAGGTCAGCGCGTCCATTGTTGCTTACAGGAACGATCCGGATGAATTGATCGAGGCCATCAGCAGCGTCCTCTCGACTCCCGGTATCGCAACTTGTACCGTGATCGACAATTCTCCCGACCCTGATTTGCGCGAGACTGTCCTCGAGGCGGGAGCCAATTACATATTCGCCGGGTCGAATCTCGGTTTCGGGGGAGGACACAACCTCGCTCTCCGAGCCAATCTAAATTCTGCTCCGTATCAGCTCGTACTCAATCCCGATATTCGTTTCGGTCCGGAAGTGCTGCCTGCGCTCTGCGCTTTTATGGACGCCAATCCGAGCGTCGGCCAGGTGATGCCGAGGATCGTCTACCACGATGGCTCCGAACAGCGCCTCTGCAAGCTTCTCCCCACGCCGTTCGACCTGATCCTGCGGCGCTTTTTGGGCCCACTCGCAAGCCGGCTGTTCAAAGCCCGACGTGATCGGTACGAGATGCGCTCATTCGACATGCACGTCACGCGCGAAGTGCCCAGCCTTTCCGGATGCTTTATGTTTCTGCGATCCTCTCTGCTGCACGAGATTGGCCTGTTCGATACACGGTACTTCATGTATCTGGAGGACGTGGACCTTTGCCGACGGATCGGCAGCCGCAGCAAAACCATCTTCTATCCCCACGTCGCCGTGGCGCATGGCTACGCGAAAGATTCGTATCGGAAAGCAAGGTTGTTGAAGCACCACATCATTTCCGCGATGCGCTACTTTTCGAAGTGGGGATGGCTGACAGACGCCGAGACCAACGCGCGGAATGAACGGGTTCTGCCGTTCGGAGAGAATCGCGCTGTGGCGCAAGCTTCCGTCCAGGAGGCTCGCTTCTCGCCGGCTGAGGAGCAGAGCCGAGCTCACCAGTTTGTGTGATTTTGAATCAGCAGCGGAAGTGAGCAATCCGCGAGAACGGACCCGCCCCTCCGGCGCCACCAGCTTGTTCGATCGCGCCGAGCCGACACCTCTGTCAGAGCGAATTCTTCATTTAGCATAGGGAATACACGGAACTTCTGAAGCGTAATGGCAACAGTGAGCGACACTATTCTTGTCACCGGCGGCGCTGGATTCATCGGCTCTAATTTTGTCCTTGGCTGGCTCGCGAATGCTAGGGGGCGGATCGTAAATCTGGACTTGCTCAGCTATGCCGGCAATCCCGCGAACCTGGATGCGGTGAAAGACGACGCCCGGCACCTGCTGGTGCATGGCGACATCTGCGATGCGGAACTGGCAGGGTCATTGCTGCGTGAGCACCGCCCGCGCGCGATTTTGCATTTCGCCGCAGAGAGCCATGTGGATCGCTCCATCGTTGCGCCCGACGCGTTCATCCGCACGAACGTGCAGGGCACGTTCACGCTGCTGGAGCAGGCAAAAGCTTACTGGACCGGCCTCGATGATGCGGCAAAGCGCGGCTTCCGTTTCCTGCATGTTTCCACCGACGAAGTGTACGGCACGCTCGGCCCGGACGATCCGGCGTTCTCCGAGTCCACACCCTACGCGCCGAACAGTCCCTACGCTGCATCGAAAGCGGCTTCCGATCATCTGGTGCGCGCCTACCATCACACGTTTGGCCTGCCGGTGCTCACGACGAACTGCTCCAACAACTACGGACCATTTCAGTTTCCTGAGAAGCTGATCCCGCTCATGATCCTGAATGCGCTCGAAGGCAAGCCTTTGCCGGTTTACGGCGATGGCGGCAATGTGCGCGACTGGCTGTTTGTCGAGGACCATTGCGCGGCCATCCGCACCGTCCTGGAGCATGGCCGTGTGGGCGAGACCTACAACGTGGGCGGCAACAGCGAGCGGAAGAATCTTGACGTCGTGACGACCATCTGCGACCTGGTGGATGAGATGCGTCCCGATCCAGCCCTCAGCTCGCGGCGCAAGCTCATCACCTTCGTCACCGATCGTCCTGGTCACGACCGGCGTTACGCGATCAACGCTTCGAAGCTGGCCCGCGAGCTCGGCTGGAGTCCGGCCGAGCAGTTTGAGAGCGGACTGCGCCGCACCGTGCGCTGGTATCTCGATCATCTCGATTGGGTGAATAACGTGCGGACCGGCGCGTACCTGCACTGGATCGAGCAGAACTATGCGGAGCGCCTCGCATGAAGGGGATTATTCTCGCCGGCGGGTCCGGCACGCGGCTGCATCCGGTGACGCACGTGGTTTCCAAACAGCTACTGCCCGTCTACGACAAGCCGATGATCTATTACCCGCTGAGCACGCTCATGCTGGCGGGGCTCCGCGACATCCTCATCATCTCCACGCCTCAGGACACCTCCCGTTTCGCCGACCTGCTCGGCGACGGCCGCAACTGGGGCCTGAACATCCGCTACGCGGTGCAGCCGAGCCCCGACGGCCTCGCCCAGGCCTTTCTCATCGGGCGCGATTTCATCGGCAGCGAACCGAGCTCGCTCATCCTCGGTGACAACATCTTCTTCGGGCAGTCGTTTTCGAAGCAGTTGCAGCAGGCCGCAAAGCTGACCAGCGGCGCGACCGTGTTCGCCTATCCCGTCCAGGACCCCGAGCGCTACGGCGTGGTGGAGTTCGACGGATCGGGACGCGCGATCAGCATTGAGGAGAAGCCGCAGGCGCCTCGCTCCCGCTACGCCGTCACCGGTCTCTACTTTTACGATCCCGATGTAGTCGAGATTGCGGCGTCGCTCGAGCCTTCCGCGCGCGGTGAGCTGGAAATTACCGACCTGAACCGCCGCTACCTGGAGGCGGGCAAGCTGAACGTCCAGATCATGAGCCGCGGCATGGCCTGGCTCGATACCGGAACCCACGATTCGCTCTTCGAAGCCGGCCTGTTCATCCAGACCGTCGAGCATCGGCAGGGACTGAAGATCGCGTGCCCCGAAGAAATTGCGTGGCGGCTCGGCTACATCACCGCCGAGCAGGTGGAAGCGCTGGCTCAGCCCATCCGCAAGAGCGGCTACGGCCAATACCTGCTGAACATTCTCACTGAGCCGTATCTTGCGGGTGAGAATTCGTAACCATGAAGATTACAGAAACGGCTCTCCCCGGAGTGCTGGTGCTCACCCCGGACATCTGGCGGGATGACCGCGGCGCCTTTCTCGAAACCTGGAATCGCCGGCGCATGGCCGATGCCGGGCTGCCTTCGGAGTGGGTGCAGGACAATTTCTCCGTCTCCAAAAAGAACGTGGTCCGCGGCCTTCATTACCAGGTGACCCAGCCCCAGGGCAAGCTGGTGCGCGCGGCCTCTGGAGCGGTTCTTGACGTCGCGGTCGATCTGCGCCGCAGTTCGCCCGCGTTTGGCCGGCATGTCGCCGTGGAGCTGACCGCGGAGAACGGCGAAATGCTGTGGATTCCCGCCGGCTTCGGGCACGGCTTCGTGGCCCTGACCGAGCAGGCCGCTTTCGCGTACAAAGTGACGGACTATTACTCACCCGCGGGAGAAAGGACCATCCTGTGGAACGATCCCGACCCGGCGATTCCGTGGCCGGTGGATCCCGCGGCGGCCATCGTCTCGGCAAAAGATGCTCAGGGAGCCGCGTTCCGCAACGCCGAGGTCTTTCCATGAGCGATGCTCCGCGCATTCTGATTTTGGGCGCGAGCGGCCAGCTCGGCCTCGAGCTGCAGCGCAGCTTTGCCGGGACGAATCCGCTCGTCGCCGCCGGCCGCGAGATCGCCGACCTCGCTTCGCCCGGGCAGCTGCGGGCCATTGTGCGCCGTGTGCAGCCCCAC
>JBARMS010000284.1:0-45786 GCA_049802575.1 Acidobacteriaceae bacterium
GTACTGCACCGGCCAGGTTGCCGGCGCGCCCAGCGCTGCGGCCGCATGCACCGGCCAGTAAGGGTCGCGGAGAAACTCGCGCGCGATGATCACCAGGTCCGCCTGGCCTGTCCGCACAACATGGTCGGCCTGCGCCGGGTCGGTGATCATCCCCACCGCGCCGGTCGGAATGCCGGCCTGCGCGCGGATCGCTTCCGCAAACGGTGTCTGATATCCCGGCCCGACGGGAATCTGCGCGCCCGCGACATTGCCCCCCGACGAGCAGTCGATCAGGTCGACGCCATGCTCCTTCAGCATCGCAGCCAGCCGCACCGACTGTTCCAGATCGAAGCCGCCCTCGACCCAGTCCGTCGCCGAAATGCGCACGAAGAGCGGGCGCTCGCGCGGCCAGACCCCGCGAACCGCGTCCACGACCTCCAGCAGCAGCCGAGCCCGATTCTCCAGGCTTCCGCCGTATTCGTCACCGCGATGGTTACTCACCGGAGACAGGAATTCCTGCAGCAGATAGCCATGGGCCGCGTGAATCTCGATGACGTCGAAGCCCGCGCGATCGGCCCGCACCGCGGCTTCGCGAAACTGCGCTGGAATGCGGACTATCCCGGATCGATCCAGTTCCTTAGGCTGCGGATAATTCGCCGCAAAGGGAATCGCGCTCGGGGCCATCACCTCCGCCCATCCGCCCTGTTCGGCCGCAACCGCGCCTTCGCCATCCCATGGCCGCCACGTGCTCGCCTTGCGCCCGGCGTGCGCTAACTGGATGCCGGCGTGCGCTCCCTGGCTGTGCAGGAATGCCGTGATCCGCGCGAGCGGCGCAATGTGCTCGTCCTTCCAGAGCCCCAGGTCCTGCGGGCTGATGCGACCGCTGGCGGAGACCGCCGTCGCCTCGGTGAACACCAGTCCCGCGCCTCCAACCGCGCGGCTGCCCAGGTGAACCAGATGCCACTCCGATGCGAAGCCGTCTTCGCTGGAGTATTCGCACATCGGCGACACGACGATGCGATTCGAAAGTGTGACGAAGCCGATCTGCATCGGCGTGAACAGGCTCGCGGAGTTGGGTGTGGTCATTCCACCTTTGGATGTAGCGCACAGGGATTCGTCGCAGCCTGCGCACGGTGAGTTCCGGCCCTCGGCCCAAAACAAAAGAGGCTTCGCACGGAACGAAGCCTCTGACGAGCCAAGATGATGAGGAGGGCCGGCTGTTCTTGCCTCCGTCGGAATCCTTCTCCCAAAGATCCCTGGAAACCGCCAGCCCTACACTACATCCTGGCAATCGTCCGTCAAGCCATCAATATATTGGGCTGACGTTTCGCTTGTGTCAAGACAATTGTGGTAACCGGCACACACGGCAGCTCCGCCCCGGATCCGCCATCGACCAGGCGCAAATCGCAGCCACCGCGGCGAGGCCGCGCGTCACTTGCCCGCGTTTTCCAACTCTTCCTCCCGCGCGTCGTACGTCTGCCGCGCAGAAGGCAGCGGCAGCAGCCGGAAGAGCAGCAGGTGATTCCGGTCCGGATCGTCGAACGCCCAGTACTCCCCGGCGAATTCGAGCGAATACTGGGTCTTCAGATCGTCCAGTGTGCCCTCATCCACTTCGTTCCACGTCGCAAACCAGCTGGGCCGATACGTGTGGATGCGGTACGGCAGGTCCCACGTCCCATAGTCGTCGCAGATCGCGGGAATTCCTGTCATGAGCTCGATCTCGTCGCCGCTGATCGAGAGCAGAACCCGATGCGATACCGGCTGCTGCTCGATCGTGCGAGCGATGCTTTGCGCGGCGGTCCACCAGGTGTATTGGGGATAGCGGAGATAACCGGCAATCTGGACCGTCCCTGCGATGCAGGCGCCTGCAATGGCCGCCAGCCCTGCCGCACCCACCGCGCGCGCCCCGGCCGAACGGGCTCGGGCGGCCAGGCTCCCCGCACCCAGCGCCAGGAAAAACGCCAGCGGATAGATCACGGCTTCGTAGTAGCGCGGCTGCGGATGATTCGCCCATCCGGCAAAGAAAATCGTTCCGCCCGCCGACATCAGCGACGCGATGCTCAGAGGATTACTCCAAAATCCGATCGCAACGCCTGACCCCGGAGTCAATCCTCCCCGCCTGCGCCGCATTCCCGCCACGAAGATCGGCGCCGCCGCGACTCCGCACGCGGTGAGGCAAAGAACGCGGCCGATCCAAAGCGTACCGTGCAGAGCCCACCAGTACGCCAGCAGGTGGCCACCCAATCCCGTGGGCCGCGACCAGGTGTTCGCCGCGAACAGATACAGGAAATCCACGCGGTAGTGCGGCCGAACCACCAGAAAATACCACGCGCACCACGGCACAACCGCTGCCGCAGCCACGATGCCCAGCGCACGCGCCGCGGCGCCCAGTCTGAACTCACAGGCCCACGCCACCAGAAACCACGTCGAACCCGCCAGAAACAGTTCCGGGGTTTTTGTCAGCACCAGCAGGCTCAGCAGCACCCCGATGAATGCGAGCCTCACGACTCTGCGCTTCCCGGAGCGGTGCCGCAACCCGAGCGCCAGCAGCCATGACCCCAACAGCAGGCACGTCGACAGCGGTTCGAGAAGGGCGAGGCGGCTGAAAGCATAGAGAAACGGATTCGTCACGAGAATCGAGACAGCCGTCAGCGCCACCCATTGCGGTGCGAACATCCGCATGATGCGCCACGTCAGCAACAGATTGAGCCCCAGGATCGCCAGTGCGGTCGCCCGCGCCGCCACCAGGCTTACGCCGGTGAAGTGAAACACCACCGCCACCAGGATCGGCCACACCGGCAGCGCCACGGCTGGATTGAAGTCGCCGTGCAGATACCAGTGGCCGAAAACGAAATGCCGCATCGCCGCGTTGGCGTACCAACCCTCATCCGTATATTTCGAGTAGTCCATCCACGGCGAGTTGTTGGGGAAATCGGCCAGAAGATGCGGGAAATGCAGGCAAAAGAGCGCGGCCAGGCCCAGGGTCCAAACGGCATAGACGATGCGCCGTGGCGTCATGGCGCCGGCCGGCACGCTCTTCACGGTTAAGGTAGTGGACACGCCTGCGAAGCCTCGCTCTGGCTCTCTTATTGTGACAGGCAGATGAATGCAAGGCACAGAGGGCGGCGCAACCTTGCGCGGCCGCTGAGCGCAAGGCCTCCCCACAAGAAAGCGGTCCCGCTCCCTGAGAGAGAGCGGGATCTGAGAATGCGTTGCCGCGGGTTACCGCACCTGGGCGAGGACCCCCGCGCTGTGGATTTGGCTGGTTGACGTCGAGGAGCCCGTGACCGACACCATGTAATTCCCGGCCGCCGCGCTGCTGGTGGTGATCGTCAGCGTCACCGCCTGGCTGGGATTGGTGGCCTGCCCTGGCGTGCCGCCGCCTCCTCCTCCACCGCAGTTCACGGTGCACGTGGTGCCCCCGCTGCTCGAGCCGCACCCGATCCCGAATCCTGCGATGCAGGCGAACAAGACCAGGCTGAGCAGATTACGCCACGCGCGGCGCTTCGCTGGAATCGTGAGCAGCAGGACGCCTGCGAGCGCGGCGCCCCCTCCGGCCGCCAGCAGGTTCCATCGCCGGTTTTGCGGCGGCAGGTTCCGCTCATCGAGGCCGGCTGTGTTGCTGTAACTCAGCGCAACCGAGCTCTGGCTGAGCGAGCACGACACGCCGGTTGGGGACCCCGCGACCGCACACGCAAGGTTCACCGTTCCGCTGAAGCCGTTGGTCGGCGTCACGTAGACCGTGGTCGTCGCCGTCGCGGTCGCCTGCAGCGGAACGAGAGAACTCGCCGAGGTAATCGAGAAATCGGAGAGCGGATTGCTGATGCCGCTGGTATTCAGCGTTGTCGCCGACGTGGCGTAGGTGGCGTCGCCCAGATACTGCACCGTGATGAGATTGGAGCCCTGATACAACAGCTGGCTATTCAGGGGCACGCTGAAGGTCGACGCGTCCCCGCTACCCGGCGTCAGCGGGATGTAGCCGGTTTGGTAAAGCGGATATCCGGACGAGAACAACTCGATGACTCCGGTTGGAGCGGGATGGCCGCTCTTCCCGGTCACGGTTCCCGTGACGGTGACGCTGGTCGTTGCGGAAATACTCCCCGTCATGCTCGCAGTGGTCGTCGACGCCAGCAGAGAACTGGCAGAGGTGATGGTCACGGTTCCGCTGCCCGACACCGATGCGTAGTTGGCATCGCCGCCGTAGCTGATCGTCACGTTGTAGGTTCCCGCCGCCGCCGAAGCCGGCAAACTGACGACCGCGATACTGTCGGCGACCGCCGTGGTCTGATCGACTGCCGGAGCCAGCGTGCCCGTGGCGCTGCCGCCCGGCAACCCGGTCACCGTCACAGTTCCGGTTGGCGATGCTACCGGGACAGCCCCATACACTCCGTAACTGCTCTCCAGGCTGTCGTTCGCGCTGTTCTCCACAATGACGTTGAAGGCCGTGGTCTGGCCGCCCTGCACCTGCACCGCGCCATTCGTTGCGGCGGTTTGATTCGAAGCCGTCAGGCCAATATCCGGCTGGTCCTGCGCAATCGTGAACGTAATCGCCGACGCGCTCGACTTGTTGAAGCTGTTATCGCCCGAGTAGCTTGCCGTCACGGAGTGGGTGCCAACGCTGAACGGCGCGTTGAACTCGGCATCGCCCTCCACGTTGATGACCGCTGTATTGATCGTCGTTCCGTTATCGGCGAAGCTGATCGTCCCAGTCGGCACGGTGAATGTCTCCGTGTTGCAGCTGGCCGGCGGACTGCTCACGTTGCAGGTGGTGTAGTAGGAGCTGGGAACCGCCTCAGCATCCAGAATCAGCTGCGTCCCGTAGGGAACCGTCTGCCCCGAACCCGCTGCCGTCTGCTGCGTCTGGGTCGACGCGTTGTTGAGCAGGTAGAAGAAGATCGAGCTGTTCTCGGGATTGACGGTGATCGACGTTTGCGCCGAATTGCTGGCCGCGTTGGTTCCGTCGCCGCTGTAGCTGCCCCAGATGTCGTACGTGCCGCCCGGCAGAGAATTGACCGAGCCGGAATACGATCCGTTCGTCAGCGCAAACGCCGATTGCCCCTGTTCGCCCGGCTCAGAGCTGTTCGTCACCAGAGCCACGCTGCCGGTGGGTGTCGTCGAGCCCGTCACCTGTCCGCTGATGGTGATCGACGTTCCGTGCGTGAACGAAGTGGACGAAGGCGCCAGCGTCGTCGCTGTCGACTTGAAGTGGATGCTGCCCCAGTCGGACAGCAACGCGGCCGCGTCAATCGAGCCTAGCCCGGTGGCCAGGTTATATCCGGCCGACGCGTTGTAGTAAGGAGTGCTCCCCGCGCCGATCTCACCTTCCGCCGCGATGCCATACGTCGCATCGTCTCCGGTGAGAGGATTCGACACAGCAAAGCAGTCCGTCGGCGGATACACGTTGCCGCTGCTGTCCCCAACCGCCACGATGTTGCAGGGCACCGAATTCGTTCCCACCGTGACATCGTGAAATGCCGCCGGGAATTGTGCCTTCAACGGATACAAAACGAAGTCCGCCTGCCCCTGCGCGCCGTACTTTTCGTTGACCAGCGCCATGATCGCCGCGAAGTCAGGAGCTGCGAACGAAGTGCCGCCTGCTTCGGAGATCTGGATCGCATTGCCGCCCGACGCCGGCTGGCAATCGCCATCCGACCAGCAGAAGGGATACAGCGCGTAGTTGGAGCCATCCGACGCAAACAGCGAAACGTCGGGAATATCCCGCACCTTGTCGCTCTGGGTGCCTGTTACGCCAGTCTGCCACGAGGGCTTCGCGTATCCGGAGAGCGTGCTGTCGCAAAGGCCGGTGCTCGAGTCCCAGTCGTTGCTGGCGCACAGCGCGGCGCTGCTCGCGCCTCCGCTCCCGCCGCCAATCGACGTATCGCCGATGTAGTCGAACGTGTTGAGTGCGTCGAGCCCGTATTGGCTGTCGTTCCAGGGCTGCTCCGGAATGTGCTGCAGGATCGAGGCCTTCGGGTTCTGCGTCGTGGTCTGGTTCCAGTAGGTGCCGAGCTGCGCGCTCAGCCCGTTGTTGTTGTAATCGCTGTAATAGAAATCTGTGCCGCCGAGCGCGACGTTATACGGCGTCGATGCGAATCCGTTCACCGCGAATCCGTTCACAGCAAAGGCCTGGCCGTCTCCATCGCAGCCCGCCGAACCGCTGTCTCCGGTGGACACGATAATGGTCTGTCCCTGCGCAGCGGCCTGCTCCCAAAGCTGACTCAGAAATGCATTGGTCGAGCCAATGTTCGCCTCGCACGCGCCGAAGCTCAGGCTGGCTACCGGAGCAATGTCGCCGTAGACCGCGCGTTCGGCGGCAAGAAACAGTCCGCCTTCGAGGGCCGTGTCGGCGGCAATCACCAGATCGATCGTCGCTCTCGGCGCGACGGCTCCCGACCACTCCACGTCGATGTAGGCTTCGCTCGAATCGTAATTGGGGCCATCCGGATTGTTGATCCCGTCCACGCCGGGATCGTTGCCGTCGATGATGACCGCGGGCAGGTTGGTCGCTGCATACCCGGGGACGAACAGAGTCCTGAAGTTCTCGACCAGGTCGAGATTGACGTTGGCGTCGTTGATGATCGCGAGCGTCTGGCCCGCGCCGTCGTATGTCGTGCCGCTGTACGCCGTGTTCAACGCGGCATTCGGAAGGTCATACTGGTAGCCGAAATCCGCCGGCGTGACTACGTAGTTGAAGGGCGGCGTGCCGGCGTAGGTCCACTCCGGCGTGGCTTTTTGCGTTTTGGTGTCGTAGCTGGCGTGCCCGCGCACCCGCGCATCATTCTTCGCGTGAAAATCGTTCAGCGCGACAAACCCGCCCACCACCGGCGAAAGAGCTGCGGGAATCTGCGGATCGCTGGCGGCGGCGAAATGGGTGTTCCCGTTCACCTCATACTTGTGGATCTGCGCATGGAACGCCTCGCGGAACTGCGCCGCGCTGCCGCTGAACTCGATCACCTGCTTTCCGGGCAGAACTCCGGTGACCTCAAACCCGTGCGACGCAAGCCAGGTCTGCACCGTCGCCACATCCTGGTCGGAAGGGCCAAACCGCTGTCCGAACTGCGCCGGCGTCAGCCATTTGTGATAATTCGCGTTGCCGGGGGTGTGCATGCCCGCGATCAGGGAGCGCAAATCCGCTTCCTGGCTGGCGCTGCGCTGCAGCACCAGATGCATCCGCGTCAGCGGCATCGAATCCGGCGCTGCGCCGCGATCGTTGGCTGCATTGGCCAGCGGGTGCACGTAGCCGTGCAGCGTGACGCGCGCATTCTCATCCACCGGCTGCGCAATGCGGCTCCGCGCGACGGAGGAGGCGGTCTGTGCGGAAAGCGTCAGCGCGAACACAGTGAGTACGGCCGCTGCGGTTCCGAGGGAGCGGAGGGTTCTTACAGGATTGCGAAACATGGCCATCCTTCCAGTGGTCGAAAGGGGAAGATTCCCGCCGCCGCTGCGAGTCGCGGCGAACTCTGGGAACCTGCGGTTGGGGCAATGGGAACCCGGCTCAACGCCGGATGCGCGTTGGCCGGGCACACTGCTGATCGTGCAATGTTGCCACACAGGTGTTGCGTATGCTTTAGACCGGGAACCGCCGGATTAGTTGCGGACGTGCGCCGGAAAAGTCTCGGCGAGCCGAAAACCCCGGCCACCGGTTCTGCCTCAGTTTTGCAGATCGAACGCCAGCCAGCGGCTTTGCTGCCAGTACCGGATCGTAACGGACCGCTCGAGCCGCGCATCTTCGATCCCGTCGTGATCGAAGTTCGCCTCGCCGCGCAACGGCCGTGCAGCGCGCAGATACGCGGCGCTCCGGGCAGCAATGCCCCAGGCTGATCCAAAAACCGAGCTGCCGGGTTCTGCTCCCAGCCATGCGGCGTCCGCCTGGGTTCGCACCGCGATGGGCTGGTCAAACGTCCCCGCGAAAAACACATACAGCGTCGTCGATCCGTTCACCGAGCAGAGCGCGGCCCAGTCGCTGCTGGCCGCCTTCTGAAACGCTCCTTCGATCACGTTTTCCGGCTGCTGCGCCTCAAACGTTTGCGGGATCATGCATCCGCGCCGGCTGAGTTGGGCTGCGACCGCGGCTGGCAGATTGGGAAACGAAGCCAAAGGCAGCAGCCGGATTCGATACGCCTCGACATCGCCCCCCGCGGTATGCAGATCGCCGCTTTCCGACCGCTCCGTATCGCTCGAAGGGGCCTCGGTCTGGGCCGCGGGAGTCGCTGTCTGTTTGCCGGGAGCGGTTAGCCAGAACGTGAGGGCCATCGTTACGGCCCCGGCGAACGCACGGTTCATTTTCCGCCGAGGATCGTGGTGTACGAGTTTTCGTCCAGCCAGGCCGAAGCGGCGCTCAACAGACGATGAAAATGCTGGACACAGCCGTTGGGGAACCGCACCACAAAGCTCGGCGCGCGAAAGTCGTCCACTTCCGCAATGGGAGAGACTGCTTCGAAGAAGCCGTCCGCGGCCGGTTCAACGGGTGCCGGCGCTCCCTGCACGCCGATCGTGAGCCCCTCGCGAAACGAGTACTGCAGGCCGAGCATCCGGTGATCCAGCCGCAGGAAAGCCGGTTGAAATCGCGCCAGCCGCAGATACGCGTCGAACATCGACAGCACCCCTGCAATCTCATCGGCATCGGCGATCACACAGGTCGCGCGCATTCCGTCGGCGATCCAGATCTCCAGCCCCTTGGCAAAACTGCCCAACAGCGGATCAAGGTCTTCGTGGATGCGCACCGGCTGTTCCGGCTGCTCCTCGCCCTCTGCCGGCACGGCTTCCGAAGCGGGCGGTTCCGCTTCCTTGGGAGGATTGCTCAGGTCAACGGCCAGCACCGCGACGACGCGGTACCGGTTCCGGAACTGCGCATCCTCATCCCCGTCGGCCTCCGCTGTGTAGTTGCGGCGCAACACGGCAGCGCCCGGCTTCTCCAGCAACGTGCGCAGACGCGTAGCCGGGGGGGTCGGAGTTTCGGCCGCGACTTTCATTTCGAGACAAGGCATCGGGCGCAATCCTGACTGCCAGCATATACGCAATGCAGGAGCCTGCGCGGCCATTTTTCCCGGGGGGAATACCATAGCAAAACGGTATTCTGGAGCCGGAATTCACGGGCTGTCTCCTCCGAAAGGATGCTCGCCATGCGCAGACCTGCCGGCGTCATCGCCGCCGCAGTCGTTCTCGGGCTCATCGCTCTCGTCGGCATCTTCGCCATGATGCTCGCTCTGGGCTTTGCCGTCTTCGTCCACAATCCCATCCTTCCCAGCGCCTTTCGGCCCTTCGTCATCCTGTTCAACGGCCTGGGCCTCTGCTTCTTTCTGTTTTGCGCGTGGGTCTTCATCGATCTCCTGCGCATGCGCAACTGGGCGCGCATCTCCGCCATCATCCTCGGCGCGCTCATTTTCCTCTTCTCGGCGTTGGCCGGCGTGGGCATTCTGCTGGCGCAAAAATACGCAGCCTTATTGCCGCAGGGTCCCAACCCCATCGACATGACCGCGATCTTTATCGGTATCGCCGTCTTCTATTTCCTTTTTGCGCTGATCGGGGTGTGGTGGATCGTCTATTTCACCCGGCAAGCGGTGTGCGCGGCTTTCCGTGGCGCCGGCATCATGGTCACGAATCCCGATATTCTGCCGCCCGGCGGCGCTAGCGTCATTGCCCCTGCGCCGGGCCCGGGGCTTTCCGGCTGGCGCATCGTCATCATTGTCTGGGCCTGTCTCATGCTGATCAGCGTCCTCTCTCTCCCCATCGTTTTCGTCATGCACACCCCGCTGTTCCTCTTCGGCATGATCGTCACCGGTCCCGCCGAGACGGCAATCCTTCTCGTCCTCGCCGCGCTCGAGATTTTTCTGGGCATCGGCCTGCTGCGCAAGTGGAAACCCGCGTGGTATGTGGCGCTCCTGTGGCAGCTCTATACCCTGGCGTTCGCGCTCTGCTTCCTGATCCCCGGCATGCGAGCGCGCTTCGTGGCATGTGAGGAGCAGGCAGCGGCGCGCTGGATGCCGGCGGGCACTCCGCAATTCCCATCCTCGCTTGTCTGGAACGGTCCCCTGATGACGTTCTGCTTTGTGTTAGGGATGCTCTCCGTTGTTCTTTGTACCGTGGCTCTGTTCCGGCGCAAAGAGGACTATCTCGGTGCCTGAGCCGCGTGGTTTGACACGGCCCGGGCCCAAAGCTAGCGTCAAAGTCATGCGCGAGCGTTCGGAGTGGAATTACTCACCGATGCGGAATCGCCTCTTTGAGGTTTGCAGCTACCTCACGATTGCGACGCTGACGCTGGACATCTGCGCATTGCTTCTCGGTATTGCCCTCCCTGACCAGACATTCTCACTTCAGCATCCGCAATGGTTCATCTGGGTCGGATTCGGCGCACTATTCCCCGTTATCGCAGTCTGTGTGCTGTCCCAGTGGTTTCTGTGGATCGGGATGATGGTCTGGACCGCCTTCTGGTCACGAGAGTGGATAGTGTCGCGCGTTCTGCTGGTGCTGGCGCAACTCGTCACCCTTAGTTTCGGCTCCGCTCTTGTGTACGCGATCTTTTACCGCCGCCACCACAACCGCATCCAATCGCGTGCGCTTCTCCGCGCAGGGGTAACCGGCTGAATGAAACTCGGAATCGTCATCATGGCTGCGGGCAAAGGCACGCGGCTCAAATCGAAGCGCGCGAAGGTGCTGCACGAGATTGGCGGACGCCCGCTGCTCTCCCACGTCATCGCCGCCGCCGCGCAGATCGTCCCCGCCCACGACATCTTCGTCATCGTGGGGCACCAGGCCGAGGCCGTGCAGGCCGCCGTCCGCCACACCGGCGTGCGCTTTGTCGTGCAGGAGGAGCAGCGCGGCACCGGCCATGCCATCCAGTGTGCCGAACGAGAAACGCGCGACTATGACGAGCTGATCGTTCTCTCCGGCGACGTGCCGCTTCTGCGCCCGGAAACGATTCTCACCCTGCGCGATTTCCATCTCAGCGAACAGGCGGCCATGACCATCCTCACCGCGGCGCCGGAGAATCCCTTTGGCTACGGCCGTGTGCTCCGCCGCAAGCCCGGCGCTCCCGAAGTCTCGGCCATCGTCGAGCAGAAAGCCCTCACCCCCGAGCAGGAACGCATTCGCGAGATCAACTCCGGCATCTACGCCTTTCGCCGCGCCGCGCTCTATGCGCACATCGGCCAGCTGCACGCCAGCAATGCTCACGGAGAGCTGTATCTCACCGACCTCGCGCGCATCCTCGCGGACGCCGGCGAGCGCATCGTCGCCATTGAAGCCGCCCAACCCACCGAAGTCCTCGGCGCCAACACCATCGCCGAGATGATGGACCTCGACAGCGAGCTTCGCCTGGCCACTGCGCGCCGCCTCATGGATGCCGGCGTCACCATCTTTCGCCCCGAGACGGTCACCATCGACTCCGGCGTCGAAGTGGGCCCGGACACGGTAATCGAGCCGTATGTGCAGCTGCTGGGAGAGACGCGCATCGGCAGCGAGTGCCGGGTCCGCTCGTATTCGGTTCTCGACCATGTGACCCTTGGCGACCGCGTCCTCATCCGCAACTCCTGCGTCCTCGCGGAGGCGCACATCGAGAAGGGCGCGGAGATCGGCCCCTTCACGCATCTGCGCCCCGGCTGCCACATCGGCGAATACGCCCACATCGGCAACTTTGTCGAACTCAAGAAGACGCGCCTCGGAGCCGGTTCCAAGGCCAACCACCTCAGCTATCTGGGCGACGCGCAGATCGGCGCAGGCGTCAACATCGGCGCGGGCACCATCACCTGCAACTACGATGGCGTGAACAAATTTCCGACGGTCATCGAAGACGGCGTTTTCATCGGCAGCGACAGCGCGCTGGTTGCGCCGGTGGTCATCGGCGAAGGCTCGTACATCGCGGCGGGCTCCGTCATCACCGAAGATGTGCCGGCCGATGCCCTCGCCCTGGCGCGCGCGCGCCAGGTGAACAAGCCGCACTGGGCGAAGAATCGCCGCGCGCAGCGGGATGCCCGCAAATCCGGCATGGTCAAATAGCCGGAAGGCGGCGGGAGCAACTGAATCAAAAATAGAATGAATGCAAGATCAGCGAAGGTTGGGGCAGTGGGGCTGAAGCTGGATCGTCTAGGCGGCCTGGCAGCCGTCTTGCTGCGCCGCGGCCAGTTCGTTGCGCAGCCGGAGTCGCGCAAAAATCGCGGTGCGACGTACTTCTGCCTCGCTCATCCGCAGCAGGCTCGCAATGCGCGCCGACGAATAGCCCTCGACATCCATCAGCAGAAAAACCAGCCGCTCTGTCGCTGGCAAACAGCGGATCGCTTCTTCCAGATCGGCGCGCAGGATATTGCGCTGCCCCAGGGAAGCCTCTGCCGTCGGAACCGGGACAGATTCCTCTTCCTCCAGCAGCATGTGGCTCTTCATGTGGTCGATCAGGGTGCCGTCGATCGTCGCCTGGTCGGGCTCGTCCGCCTTGCGAAAGGCGCTGATGAAGGTGCCCTGCAGCAGGTCCTCCGCCTCGATCTCGCTGCCCGTCATGTAATAGGAGAGCGAGAAGACGCGATGCCGATGGCTCTCATAGATGTCGCGCTGCCGCTCAGCAAGGCTCTGCTGCGCCATCGCCTGGGCCGATATTTTGGTACGGTGTTTGTCGAATTCAAACAGCATGGGTCGCGCCGTGCTCCTGGGGGAGACTCCAGCAGGTTGAGCTTACCACGACTCGCGGTGGAGATGCCGATGAACCGCTCCTGGGATGCCCTGGCGTATTTTGGCGCTCGCGTTTGCCCCCGAACTGTAACAGAGAATGGACCATTTGGGGTATTCGCGGGTTATAAGGGCCAGGATAGGATAGACGGGAATCGTCTGGCTATCCAAACTAAAATTCAGAAAGATGGGCCCTTGAGCCTGGAGGGGAAGTGGCCTCAGAGCGGATCCTGATCGTAGATGACGAACCGTACGTTCGCTCTCTGATGGCTGCCATGCTGGAGAAGTCGAACTACGATACCGTCCTTGCCGCCAACGGCATTGAGGCCATCGAGCACGTCGAGCAGGACCCTCCCTTCGACCTGATCCTTTCCGACATCGTGATGAATGGCCTGGATGGAATCGGCCTGCTCGAACGCCTGCGCCGGGTCCATCCCGATACCCCCATGGTGATGGTGACCGCGATCCACGATGTGGGCGTCGCGATCTCCGCCATGCGCAAGGGCGCCTACGACTATCTGTTGAAGCCCTTCGAAAAAGAGCAGTTGCTGGTAACCGTCCGCCGCGCCCTGGATTATCGCCGCCTGGTCCTGCAGAACTCGGTCTACCGTCACAACCTCGAGCAGCTGGTCTCCGCGCGCACCGAGATGCTCCGCCAGGCGATGACCGATCTGGAGCGCTCCTACGACATCACCCTCGAAGCCCTGGGCGACGCCCTCGACCTCAAGGATGCCGAGACCGAAGGCCATTCCCGCCGCGTGACCGCCTACACCATCGCCCTCGCGCGCCACTGCGGCGTCGAGCTGGCGCAGACGCGCGTCATCGCTCGCGGCGCTTTCCTGCACGACATCGGCAAAATGGCCATCCCCGACGCCATCCTGCTCAAGCCCGGCCGCCTCGATTTCGAAGAGCAGGCCATCATGCGCGAGCACTGCGCCCGCGGCTACCAGATTCTCCGCAAGATCCCTTTCCTCGAAGAAGCCGCCGAGATCGTCTATGCCCATCAGGAGTTCTACGACGGCAACGGCTATCCCCGCGGTCTTCGCAGCGACCAGATCCCGCTGGGCGCCCGCATCTTCGCGGTGGCCGATACGCTGGACGCCATCACTTCCGACCGGCCCTACCGCAAGGCCCGCAGTTTCCGCATTGCGCGCGAGGAAATCGCCCGTTGTGCCGGAACGCAATTCGACCCAAACGTGGTTGATGTCTTTCTCGGCCTGCCTGATACTCTGTGGGAGGACCTCCGCGCCGAGATGACCCGGCACCCGCGCTTTTCACCGCTCTCCTTTGCCGGATCGATTGAGGAACTCAGCGTTTAGCGTCCGATTATCGATCAGCACTGGAGTCGAACTATGCCGCTCCTGGACGACAAGATCGTTGCCGGCAAGCTTCTTTCCCTGCCTAAGTGGAAGCTGGAAAACGGCGAGATGGTGCGCCGCCGAGAGTTCCCCAATTTCGTCGAAGCCATGCAGTTCGTGAACAGCGTCGCCGAACTGGCTGAGGGCGCCGGCCACCATCCCGACATCGATATCCGCTACAACAAGGTCCGCCTCGCGCTCGTCACGCACGATGCCGGCGGGCTCACCGAGCGCGACTTCGATCTCGCTGCCGCGATTGAAGGCCTCGGCTGAGACTGAGCAAACCGCCATTTCGGCGCGGCTGACGCCGGGCCGGCGAACCTTCTGCGCGACTTTTATTCCGTATCGTCGTCTTGTTCTGTAGAGGGTTTGCTGGTTTCCGCCTCCGGCTGGCGCAGCGTCGCAAGCGACTTGCGATTCCAGAACACGACGGCTAATCCGCCCACGAGCGCGGACCCGGCAATCAGCATTCCTGTCCGAAAAACCCTCCATACGGGCCGGTCATCGGAAGGGGTACTGGCTGAATCGGTTGGATTTTGGGGCATGGTGCGGTCTTTCGGGTCCAGGGCTAAGTCGTTGAAAAGGCGTTCAGCAAGGCCGTTAAAATATTAAATTGCGTAGAAGGCTTGTGCTCAAGGGTCATTTGGGTTACAGTATTTGGAAAGGGCAGAAGAAGTTTTTCACCCCTCCTCTGATGTTGAAATAATATGCTGCGCAGGGTCTGCGGCAAGCATCACAAAAGAGGGAAGAGATTTTTTAGCCGAGCCGGCGACTCAGAATTCCCGGCGGCTTACAAGTTGCGTCACTGGCCTCCCGGCACGGACAATTAACCGTTCGTGCCGTCTTTTTTTGCCAAAAAGCGGCCAGGCAAGAAACGGCCAGGCAAGAAGCGGCCAGGCAAGAAGCGGCCAGGCAAGAAGCGGCCAGGCGAGAAACGGCCAGTGAAAGTCCGGTCAGCGAAAAGCCCCCAGCTCAGAAAACCTGTCAGCCAGGAACCTGTCAGCCAGGAACCTGTCAGCCAGGAACCTGTCAGCGAAAACCTGTCAGCGCGAACCTGTCAGCGCGAACCTGTCAGCGCGAACCTGTCAGCCTGAAACTGCCAGCCTGAAACTGCCAGCCACGACGCTTGTGCTGCCCGTTTTTCATCTCGGGAGGGTGGCGTATGCCTGTGGATTCGCGGGAGTTGGCGCTTCGCGGGCCCCGGGGGGCGGCCCTAACCCGCTGCAAGCAGGACGTTTGCTCCCATCGGCTCGGGGTAGAACCGGGCAAGCCCCCATTTCTGCATCGTTTGGACTAGGGTCGCGACGCCCCGTTGGGAATCGGTGTCGGCACGGCGGCCAGGAGCTTCCGGCAGACGCCTGGGCGTCAGGGCAGGTGGCGAACGGCCGCCGCGGCGGAGGCCGTCGGAGATCGGATATCGGAGAGCCGGGATGGGAAAGAGCGGCGGAAGCGTGGTCCTGGGACCCTGGTCTCGAAAAGAAAAGGACTCGCGAGCGGCGAGTCCTTTTCGTGCTTCCATCTCCAGTGTGAAGGGAGCAAGGGGCCGGTGCAAGGCAAATCGGCATGGGTGGGGGTACGAAGGTCATGCGGGAGCGCCGCCAATGAAGACAGGGTGGGTCAATACAAGCCGACTTACCAAGACTAACCAGCGGTCGGCGAGTTTTTTGGCGATTTCGCATCAACCGACCGGGGCGACAACCATCGCAGCCCTGGCATATTCTCGACAAGCTTGGAAGATTTGCTGGCATCAGATCAACGAAATCGTGTTGAACGCCAGCGAGTCCTGATCCATCCCTTTCGCCGGGAGAGAGCGTGATGACCCTACTGGAATTTCTGAAACAACGTTGGACAGTGGAACGACCGGCATTTGAACGGGTTCTGCAGGCCCTTCCCAGAGCGCAGTTTGCCTACACCCCGCATGATCGATCGCCATCTGCGGGCCACATCATCTGGACATTGGCATCGGAAGCCAAAGTCTGCAGCGAGCTCATCGATGCGGGGCAGGGCAACTGGAAACCCGACCCTCTGCCCGCCGATCCGGATACGATCGTCTGCGCTTTTGAGAGGCACACCGCTGATCTGGGGGAACGCATTGCTCAGCTGGATGAGACGGCGTGGCAGAGCAAGGCGCTGTTTCTGGTTCATGGCAATCTGGCCTGGGAAGCGCCCCTTGGCGAACTGCAGTGGTACATGTTCTTCGATTCCATCCACCACCGTGGCCAGCTGAGTACTTATATTCGGCCCATGGGCGGCAAGGTCCCTTCGATCTACGGCCCCCCCGGCGACAACTCGGGCGTATAGAGCTACCTGTTCCCGCGGGGTATCATCTCCCCATGCTGGAAGCCATTGGCCATTACCGCATCAGGCAGAAGATCGGCCAGGGTGCGATGGGCGTGGTGTACGAGGGCTGGGACGAACGCCTCCAGCGGCGTGTCGCGGTCAAAACCTTCGACGAGACGAAAGAGAGCAAAGTCGCCCGCACCCAGCTTTGGCGCGAAGCCCGATCGCTGGCCCGCGTCAATCATCCAAACGTCTGCCAGATTTACGACGTGCTCGAAGAGCGCGAAGTTCTCGTTCTGGTGATGGAATTGCTCGATGGCCTCTCGCTCGCTGACCGCTTAGTGGAGCGGGTGGCTGATGCTTCCGAGGCGCTGAAGATCGGGGGCCAGATTTTACAGGCACTCCAGGCTCTGCACGATCACGGTATCGTTCATCGCGACCTGAAGCCCTCGAATGTGTTTATGACCCGTCATGGCGTCAAGTTACTGGATTTCGGCCTGGCCCATACAACAGATTCCGCCCTCGTCGCCGATCCGGGTCAAACGGCGACCGCGGAATCCATCGCGGGAGTCATTGCCGGCACGCCGCTGTACATGTCGCCGGAGCAGGCGAGCGGCCTCCCCGCCGGCCCGGCCTCCGACATCTTCTCCACCGGCTCCGTCTTATACGAACTGATTACCGGTAAGCGGCCGTTTGAGGGCAATTCCATTGTCGATATCCTGTACGCCATCGTTCATCAGAATCCGCCGCCCCTTAGTGGGTCGCGTGAGGTCGAGGCCCTCGACCAGGTCCTGCGCCGAGCCATGGCCAAGCGCATCGAGGACCGTTACGCTTCTGCGCGTGAAATGCTCGCAGCGCTGGAAATCATCGATCTTTCCGGAAGCACCGCGGCTGCGCCGCGAACCCGCACCGTCTCTCGCATCATCGTGCTGCCCTTTCGTACAGCAAAGAGCGATGAATATTCCGATTTCCTCACCTTCGCTTTGCCTGAAGCCATTGGGAACTCACTCCTGGCGATGAACCATTTGATCGTCCGGTCGAGTCTTCTTGCCGCACGGTTTGACGGTCAGCCGGACCCCAGGCGTGTCGCCGTTGAAGCCGATGTCGACGCCTTTCTCACCGGGTCGCTGCTTCGTGCCGGCGACCGCTTTCGTCTCACCTGCCAGCTGATCGAAGCCCCCGCTGGCACTGTGCTGTGGTCGGAAACCGCGAATTCCTCCATGCAGGATCTCTTTACTGTCCAGGACGAGCTGTGCGAACGCATCCTGCAGTCGCTTCAGGTTCCGCTCGACGAGCGCGACCGGAGTCTGTCTCATCGCGATGTCCCGGCCACGGCACGCGCGTATGAGTGTTATCTTCGCGCGAACCAGATCGCCGCCACGCGAATCCTGGACAACATGGGCATCGCCCGCGATCTCTATCTCCAGTGTCTTGAGGAGAGCCCCGCTTACGCGCCGGCATGGGTTCGTCTGGGCCGTGTGTACCATTTTCTCGGAAAATTTGGCGGCGATGCCTGCGCCAATCAGGAGTTATCCGAGGATGCCTTCCGCCGTGCGTTTGCGCTGAACTCCGAACTCGCCATCGCGCACAACCTGTACACGCCTACGGAATGCGACCGGGGCCACACCAGGAAGGCCATGGTCCGTTTGCTGGAGCGAGCGAACTTCCGCCGTAACGACGCCGAGCTTTTTGCGGGACTGGTGCAGGTTTGCCGCTATTGCGATGAACTGGATGCCTCCATTGCCGCTCACCTCCGCGGCCGTCTTCTTGATCCCCACCTAGCCACAAGCGCCGCGCACACTTATTTCCTCATGGGAAACTACACAAGCACGCTTGAACTCTATGGCAGCAAGGGCGGATATTATCTCGATTGCGCTGCGCTCGCCGCCATGGGAGAGACTCAAACGGCGCTCTCGATGCTGAGAGCGCGGGAACGATCCGGGGGCGCGACGGGCGCGGTCCAGGGAGTCATGCGCTCGCTGCTCGCCTACCTCGAAGGCAACAAGGAAGAATGCCTGAACGCAATTGTGAACGCGGAGGCTGCTTTGCTTACTGATCCGGAGGTGTTGTTCTACGCCGCGCGTCAGCTCGCCCGGATCGACCAGACTGACCGTGCCATCTCCGCTCTGTCCGCTGCAATCGACCGCGGTTTTCTCTGCGCCTCCACCATTGCGCACGATGCATGGTTTGCGTCGTTGCGATCTGACCCGCGATATGCGGAATTCATGGAGGATGCCGAACACCGCCGCAATGAAACCCACGCGGCGTTTCTCGCAGCGGGCGGAGGCCAGGTAATCAGCATCACCTGATCTCTCAACGGAGGGTCCCGGTCAGGACTCCGCTTTCTGATTTGCCGATCCAGGAGGAGCAAGCAAATTGGAGCATCGCTTCCCGATGAGCGCATACAGTCCAATGCACTCATCGAGTTCGGATCAGTCCTGAAAAACGCCCTTCGGTCCTGCGATCTTCCATCGGAGTGAGTGAGCGTATCATCGCCAATTCACCCATCGAACCTGATTCGCCCTAACTTCCGGCTTTCTCAAAAAAACTTGTCAAGCCCCGCACCTCTTCACCAAAGTAACCCCCGCTCATAACACGCGACTTACACGCCAGTTTCGGCCAACAAAGTTGGCGTGGTTTGAGGCTGGACTTGGTATTCTGAAAATAGGGGGCAAGGAGATTGCTTCGCCCCATCGGGAATCTTGCAACAGGCCGCCGCGTGCGGCCTTTTCTATTGCCGGAAAGGAAGGCCGTCGATGGGGTCGAGCGCCGCAGATCGTTCGGCTCTCCGCGAAGCCGCCCGCGCCCTCACACCCGCGACTGCTTCATGCACGGTTGCCAGTGAGTCAATCACGGACGCGAACCCATCGTTCACGACCGCGAATGATTCACTCGCGGTCGCGACCCATCTGTCCTGCCTTCCATCATCTGCCTCGTTCGCAGCCGTGAATGCGTCACAGACGACCGTCCATGCGTCACGGACGGCCGCGAGCCATCTGCCCGGGTTCGTATCACTTGCGCGGGGGGGCGGAGGGTCACCCCTCCGCAGGTCGCTGAAAACCAATCATCGGCTTAAGAAGGAGGAAAAAAAAACGGGGGAGGGGGGCGCCTCTACTCGATCACCGCAACCTTGGCGCGTTTGCCCACGCGCACCGTCAGCCGCGCCGGCAAGCCCGCCAGCGTCACCGTGGCCGCGCTCACCGTCTCGCCATCGATGCGCACCGCTTTCTCGGCAACTTTGCGCTGCGCCTCCGCGCCCGATGCCGCCAGCCCGGCCCGCACCAGCAGCCTGGCCACGCGAATCGCAGGTCCCGCGTCAGCACCGGCCGCAACCTCCGCCAGCGGAATCGCGACTTCCTCCAGCCCTTCCAGGTCATCGCCCTTCTGCTGGAACATCCGCGCCCACTGCTCGTCCGCCTGCCGCGCCGCTTCCTCGCCGGCGAACCCGGCCACAATCGTGCGCGCCAGCCGCTTCTTCGCCTCCATCGGATGCAGCGTGCCCGCGGCGACCTCGGCCTGCATCGCGTCGATCTCGCTCTGGCGCAGATCGGTCAGCAGCGTCCAATAGCGCCACATCATCTCGTCCGAGATCGACATCAGCTTCCCGTACATCTCCTGCGGAGGCTCGTGGATCCCGATCGCGTTGCCGTACGACTTCGACATCTTCTGCACGCCGTCGAGGCCCTCGATGATCGGCGTCATCAGCACGATCTGCGGCGGCTGCCCGAAGTCCCGCTGCAGTTCGCGCCCGGCGATCAGGTTGAACTTCTGGTCCGTGCCGCCCAGCTCCACATCGCAGCGCAGCGCCACGGAATCGTACCCCTGCGCCAGCGGATAGAGCAGCTCGTGCAGCGAAATCGGCTGCTCCGCCTCGAACCGCGCATGAAACTCCGCCCGCTCCAGCATCTGCGACACGGTGAACTTCGCCGCCAGCCGGATGATGTCCTCAAACGTCAGCTTGCCCAGCCACTCGGAGTTGAAACGCACCTCCGTCTTCTCGCGGTCGAGGATGCGGAAGACCTGTTCGGTATAGGTCTTCGCGTTCTCGTCAATCTGCTCCCGCGTCAGCGGCTTCCGCGTCACGTTCCGCCCCGTCGGATCGCCGATCAGCGACGTGTAGTCGCCGACCAGGAAGATGACCGTATGCCCGAGATCCTGGAAGTGCTTCAGCTTGCGCATCAGCACCGTGTGGCCGAGGTGCAGATCGGGCGCGGTGGGATCGAATCCCGCCTTCACACGCAGGGGCACGCCGGTCTGGCGCGACTTTTCGAGGCGCGCCTTCAGTTCGTCGACGCGGATAATCTCCGCCGCGCCCTTCTGGAGCAGATCAAGCTGCTCCTCAACTGGAAGGAAAGAAGACATGGGTAAGAGACAGTATAAGAGTCGCCGACAGTTTCTTCGCTGACAGCTTTTGGCTGACAGCTTCACCGCTGACAGCTTCACCGCCGACAGCTTTAGCTGACAGTTTCACCGCTGACAGCTTCACCGCTGACAGTTTCTTCGCTGACAGCTTTTCAGCTGCTTTGTTCAGCTTTCCACAAACCCAAAGGCGTGCGGGAAGTGCTCGAACACGGGCGGGTGGCCCTTTTCGAAGTAGATGGAGAGGATATCGAAGCGGACCGGCACGTCGCGACTGGGAAGCTGCCGCATGTAATGGCGCGCCAGCCGCCGCAGCGCGCGGCGTTTGTCCTCATCCACGGCCAGTTCCGCCGGGGCGACAGCGCGGGTGGTGCGCGTCTTCACTTCGACGAAGCAAAGCGTTTCCTCATCCCATGCGATCAGATCGAGGTCGCCGCGGGCGCGCGACGATTTCCATGCCCGCGCCACGACGATGTAGCCGCGCTGCCGCAGCCAGAAGTACGCGGCGCGTTCCCCGCGCGTCCCGGTTTCCAGATGGGCGGCACGGGCGGGCTGCCTCCGGGCAGCGGACCGCTGCAGAGCTTCGACGGCAGATTCCATCAGGCGAATGCGGAATTGGACAAGCATGTCTGAGCCGATTCTCCAGCGCACCCGGTCAGGATGCAACGCACAAGCGTCATGCGCGAGTTACCCTCGTGCCGGACAACGGTCAGCGGAGGAACAGCAGGTAGATTCCCATGCCGACGCCGACCACGGCCAGCAGTCCGGCGAGGCTCACTGCCTGGAGCGAAATGCGTCCCGGCTTCCACGCGCCCGTGCGCAGCTCCTTCGTCGTGCGCATGTGGTGCGCGATCGCCGAGATCTGGACGACGACGCCCAGCGCGACCAGCGCCACTCCGGAATCAACCGTCACGCCGGTATGCGGCGGCGCGGCATGCTGGTTTGCCTGGAATTCGCGCAGAAACAGCCCAAAACGGGCCAGCGCGAAGCCCACGCCCATCAGGCCCAGCCCGGTGCGAATCCAGGCCAGGAAGGTTCTTTCGGAGGCGAAATAGGTGCGCGGGTCGTCCAGCTCGCTGGTCATCGTCGGGTTGGATGCGGGGGGAGCCCGATTCGACCGCACCCTGCGCATCGGCCGGGTATGAATGGCAAAGGGCGAGCCGCAGCTCGCCCTTTGCAGTGTGTTGTCGAATGGAAGTCTTTTGCGTCTTACAGAGGCTGTACGTCAGCTGCCTGCCAGCCCTTCGGCCCCTTCACGACGTTGAACTGCACGGCCTGACCTTCCTGCAGACTCTTGAAGCCAGTCGCAGAAATAGCAGAGTAGTGCACGAAGACATCTTCGCCGTTCTGGCGCGAGATGAAACCGTAGCCCTTCGCGTCGTTAAACCACTTCACAGTACCTTGTTCCATTGTGTTGCTTTTTCCTAACAGATTGAATTGCGCTGAAGTGAATCGGAGCGAACTGGCAGATCCTGTTTCCTGCTTGGTTGGGCGAGGCGAAAGACTGCTCTTGCCCGGTTCGGTTCTAACGCTAATCCAGTGTAGCAGATTCGAAATGCGGCCTGGATCGGCTGCCGTTCCAGACGCACCCCATGGCGAAGCGCCGAGGAGTATTCTGGAGGTTCTTTTCCTGAATGAGCGATCGTTGGCTGGAACTGCTGGGCCCCGCGCTGAACCGGCTGCAGGCCGAGTTTGCCGGCTTGCCCGATCCGCGGCTCGACCCGCCCGCGATGGACCGCGCCGCCGCTGTGCTCGGCGAGGCAGCCGAGCGACTGGGCGACAACTATCCCTACTTCCACCCCCTCTACGCCGGGCAAATGCTCAAGCCGCCGCATCCGGTCGCGCGCGCGGCCTACGCGCTGGCGATGAGCCTCAATCCGAACAACCATGCCCTCGATGGCGGCCGCGCCAGCTCGAGGATGGAAGTGGAAGCGGTCCGGGAGATCGCAGCGATGTTCGGCTGGCAGGAATTCCTCGGCCACCTGACCAGCGGCGGCACCTTCGCCAATCTTGAAGCCCTGTGGGTCGCCGGGCTCATGGCGCCGGGCAAGAAGGTGGTCGCCTCCGAGCAGGCCCACTACACGCACAGCCGCATCAGCGCCGTGCTCAAGCTGCCCTTCGCCGCGATCGCGACCGACGCGCAGGGCCGCATGGATGTGGCTGCGCTCGAAGCCGCGCTGGCGCAGGGCGATGTCGGCACGGTGGTCGCCACGCTCGGGACAAGCGCGGCCGGCGCCGTCGATCCCCTCGACAAGATCCTCGACCTGCAGCGGAAATATGCCTTCCGCATCCACGTGGACGCAGCCTACGGAGGCTACTTCCGGTTGGCGTCCAACCTGGGCGACGAGGCGCGGCGAGCGTTTGCCGTGACCGGCGAGGCCGATTCCATCGTCGTCGATCCGCACAAGCACGGACTGCAGCCCTACGGCTGCGGCTGCATCCTCTTCCGCGACCCGGCGATGGGCCGCTGGTACAAGCACGACTCGCCCTACACCTACTTCACCTCGAACGAACTGCACCTGGGCGAGATCAGCCTCGAGTGCTCGCGGGCCGGCGCATCAGCCGTCGCGCTCTGGGCTACGCAGCGGCTGCTGCCGCTGGTGGCCGGCGGCCCGTTCGCCCGCGGCCTGGAGCAGGGCAGGGAAGCGGCTCTCCGGCTGCACCGCATGCTGGCCGAAGACAACCGCTTCATTCCCGGGCCGGCGCCCGAACTCGACATCGTCGTCTGGGCCGTCCGGGCGGCCACTCTCGCTGCGTCCTCGCGCCGCGCTCAGGAGGTTTTTGACCGCGCTGCCGCCGGCGGTCTTCACCTCGCGCTGGCGCATCTTCCGGCGCGGTTCTTCCCCGAAGCCACCTGGACCGATGCGCCCGAGGCCACCGTCACCTGCCTCCGCTCGGTCCTCATGAAACCGGAGCATCTGGCGTGGATCGACGAGATTGCCGCGCGCGTCCACGCCGCTGCTGCGCCCTGACCGCTCCTCAGGCCGCCGGCGGGGTCATTGGCCTGCCCCTCGCAGCAAACTTTCGTTGCAAAATCCCCTATGAAACCGGATACACTGCCAATGGCGCTGAGCGCGAGAATCCCGGTGGGCCGGTCCTTTTCGCTCGCATGCGGAGCCGAGGCCTGCATGCGGCACAACTCCTGTCGACCAGCATTTATCGAAAAGGAAATGAGTCAAGAACATGCTCGATGCCAGCCTTCTGGGAGAGAGACACCATCAGCGGTTTGGGGGCGATCCGCGCCTCTTCCTGGCACCCGGCCGTGTGAATCTGATTGGCGAGCACACCGACTACGCCGGCGGCTTCGTGATGCCTGCGGCGATCGACTTTGGGACGTTAGCCTCGGTGACGCCGCGCAGCGACGCGCGCCTTGCAATCTGGTCGGAAAACTTCGCCGAGGGGGTCAGTTATTCGCCGGAGGAGTTGCCGCAATCCCGGCAAAAGCACTGGTCCGATTACCCTCTCGGAGTCCTGTGGTCGCTGCGCGCATCCGGGATTGAAATCCCGCCCTTCAGCATGGCGCTGCAGGGCGATGTGCCCCTCGGCGCAGGCCTGAGCTCCTCAGCTTCGATTGAAGTGGCGGCGGCCCTCGCTCTGCTCAGCCTGGCGGGCGCCGATCTGCCCCGCGAGGAAATCGCGAAGCTTTGCCAGCGCGCCGAGAATGTCTACGTGGGCGCGTCATGCGGCATCATGGATCAGTTCATCGCCTGCAACGGAGCCCGGGATCACGCGTTGTTGCTCGACTGCCGATCGCTCGAGTTCCGGCTTGCCCCCATTCCGCACCACCTGCATCTGATCATTGCCAACACCATGGTGAAGCACTCGATTGCGGGCGGCGAGTATGGGATTCGCCGGGCTGAAGTCGAGGAGGGAACCGCGATCCTGCGCCGCCATCGGCCGGAAATCGCGCTGCTGCGGGATGCCACGCCCGAAGATCTGGCGCAATGGGGCCACGAGATGCCGGACAATGTGCTGCGCCGCTGCCGCCATGTCATCACAGAGAATCTGCGCACCGTCGCTGCAGCCGAGGCGCTGGAAGCCGGCGACCTGCAGAAATTGGGTGATCTGATGGCCGCTGCCCATGTGAGCTATCGCGACGATTTCGAAGCCAGTTGCCCCGAGGCCGACATCATGGTGGAGGCGGCGCATCGGCTTCCAGGACTGGTTGGCGCGCGTCTTACCGGAGGAGGATTCGGAGGCTGCACCGTGAATCTGGTGGAGGCCGACCGCACCGGGGAGTTTGTCGAGCGACTTCACCGCGACTACAAGGCAGCCACAGGACTCGATCCGGACATCTACCGGTGTCATGCGTCGGCAGCGGCGCGGGCGTTGTGATCTCTGCACGCGGCCGGCAATGCGCGGCTGGTGATATTCCACAGACGGGTGATTACGGCAGGTGCGGGGCCGATGTAACAATCAATGGGTTGGCCAACCGGCATCGCCTCCGAATCGGCAGTTTAGCTTATGCTTGAAAAACGGCGCTCGCAGAGGCCGGGGATTACCTACTAAAGATGCGCTTTATCAATCGTTCGCAATATTTTTCCCGTGAAGAGGCAGCAGAAGGCGGCATCGTTGCTTACTTCTCCATGGAAATTGCCGTTATTCCCCAGATTCCTTCCTACAGCGGCGGTTTGGGAGTCCTCGCCGGCGACACGCTGCGAGCCGCGGCGGACATGGGTTTGCCGGTGGCAGCCGTTACCCTGGCCCACCGCAAGGGATATTTCCGGCAGCATCTGGACGCCAACGGAACCCAAAGCGAAGAGGCCCAGCCCTGGGAACCGGAGAAGAGGCTGGCGGCCGAAGAGCCGGTGGTCACGATCACGATTGAGGGCCGCCCCGTAGCTCTGCGCGCCTGGAGCTATGAGATGGAAGGCGTCACCGGACACCGCATTCCGATCTATTTCCTCGACACCGATCTGGAACAGAATGATCCCGCCGACCGGGCGCTGACCGATTATCTCTATGGCGGCGACACGAATTACCGTCTCCGCCAGGAGGCAGTTTTGGGCATCGGCGGCGTGAGGATGCTGCGCGCGCTGGAATACGAGCCTGTGGTCTACCACATGAATGAAGGCCATGCGGCGCTGCTGACCGTCCCCGTTCTCGAGCAGGAACTCCACGGGGCAGGCCTCGAAACCGCTACCGAGCGCAACGTGGAGGCAGTGCGGCGGCACTGCGTCTTCACCACGCATACCCCGGTTCCTGCGGGCCACGACCGCTTTTCAAGCGAGCAGGCCTATCGGATCCTGGGCGCCGAGCGCGCCGGCATGCTGGAGCGGTTCGGCTGCTTCCATGACGGGCTGCTGAATATGACTTACGTGGCGCTGCGTTTCTCGCGCTTCGTCAACGGCGTCGCCATGCAGCACGGCAAAGTATCGCGCCAGATGTTCCCCGAATACACGATCGATGCCATCACGAACGGCGTGCATGCGGGTACGTGGACCTCTCCCGCGGTGCAGGCGATCTTCGATAAGCACCTTCCGCGCTGGCGTCAGGACAATGTGACCCTGCGCTATGCGATCGACATTCCCGAGAATGAGATCGTCGAAGCGCACTCTGCCTCGAAGAACGCGCTGATCGCCGAAGTGAAGGCAATGTCCGGCGTCGAGATGCGTCCGGAGATCTTCACCCTCGGTTTTGCGCGCCGCGCTGCCACCTATAAGCGCGCCGATCTGCTGTTTACCGATCCGGAGCGCCTGGTTCGTCTCGCGGAGAAGCACGGCGGCATGCAGATCCTGTACGCCGGCAAGGCGCATCCGGCCGATGAGCCGGGCAAGGCCAAAATTCGGCGCGTGATTGAGCTTGCGAAAGAACTGAGTAAGACCGCGCTGCAAATTGTTTATCTCGAGAACTACGAGTGGAAGCTCGGCGCGCTGCTGACTGGCGGCGTCGATCTGTGGCTGAACACGCCGCGGCGGCCCTATGAGGCTTCAGGGACGAGCGGGATGAAGGCGGCCCTCAACGGCGTTCCCAGCCTCAGCATTCTCGACGGCTGGTGGATCGAAGGCTGGATCGAAGGCGTCACGGGCTGGGCCATCGACGATCATGATGACGAGCCCGGAGAAGCCAGGTCGCTCTACGAGCACCTGGAGCAGACCATCCTGCCTCTCTACTACAAGGACCAGGGGCAGTGGCGGCGCATCATGCGCTCGACCATCGCGCTGAACGGATCGTTCTTCAACACGCAGCGGATGCTCGAGCAGTATGTGATCAACGCGTATTTCCCCGAGCGCCGCGCGGAGAAGACCTCCGAGACCGCGGATACCGAGGTCGCAAATACAGTGACGCGGTAGAAGCCGCCGCGACGCAGGATCGCCAGGGGTTACGGACGAGTGGCGAGCGAGGGTTCTGGCGGGATGCGAGTGGGCTGAAGGCGTGTTAGCCAGTGCTATACTTGCGCTGAAATTCAGCAATTCTCTCGTCCAGATCGTGGTTGCCGAGCCCAGCGCAACGCAGTGAGCTCCGGTGGTTTGGGGTTGGATCCAGAAGCATGGGAGAGATTTTTTTGAGCCAGGCGCCACTCGAGGAGCCGGCACCGGAGGTGTCGCGTCGGCCCCTGTGCGTCGATCTGGACGGCACGCTGGTCAAGAGCGATACGCTGATGGATTCTCTGCTGGTGCTGGCGCGTACGCAGCCGCTGGCCCTGCTGCAGCTGCCGCAATGGCTGCTGCGCGGCAAAGCCGCGGTGAAAGCGGAGGTGGGAGCGCGCGTCACACTGGACGTTCGGCATCTGCCCTACAACCGCGCACTCCTCGAATATCTGGAAATGCAGCACGGCGAGGGTCGCAGCCTCTACCTGACCACTGGCGCCGACCGCGCGCTCGCGGAACGCATCGCCGGCCATGTGGGAATTTTCGATGGCGTGCTGGCCAGCGACGGCCGGACGAATCTCACGGCCGGCAACAAGCTGGACGGCCTGCGCCAGACCTTCGGCGAGGAAGGCTACGACTACATCGGCAATGGGGCTCCCGATCTGCCGCTGCTGCAGCATGCCCACGTCGCGATGACGGCGAATCCGGCCCCCGGCCTTGCGTCGCGCCTGCGCGGTCGCGGCGTCACCGTGGAGCGGGTATTCGAAGAGCGCAGCTCGCTGGCCCGGGCCACGCTCAAGGCCCTCCGGCCCCATCAGTGGGCGAAGAACATCCTGATCTTTCTGCCGCTGCTGCTGGCGCACGTGTTGCGGCTGCAGCTTGTGATCCAGGCGGTTCTTGCTTTCGCCAGCTTCAGCCTGTGCGCCTCGGCGACCTACATCATCAACGATCTGCTGGACATCGAAGCGGACCGGCGTCATCCCCGCAAGCGGCTGCGCCCGTTTGCAGCAGGCGATCTGCAGGTGACGACCGGGGTGGCCATCGCTGCGATTTTTCTGGGCATGGCTATCGCGCTGGCCGTTCTGCTGTTGCCTGGCGAGTTTCTGGCGTGGCTGCTGGTTTATCTGGTTACGACGCTCTCCTATTCGCTGTACCTCAAGCGCATCGTGCTGGCCGACGTCATCCTGCTCTCCGGGCTCTATGTTCTGCGGATGCTGGCCGGCGCGGCAGCCACGGGCGTTCCCATCTCGCCCTGGCTGGGCGCGTTTTCGCTGTTCCTGTTCCTGAGCCTCGCCATGGTCAAGCGCTTCAGCGAATTGCAAAATACGCGTGCGCGGGGTCAGGTTTTGGCCAATGGGCGCGGTTATCTGCTGGGGGATATCGAGCAGCTCCGCAGCTTCGGGACCGCGAGCGCGTATGCGTCCGTGGTGGTCTTTTCGTTCTACATCGGCGCCCACGACGTCACTGCGCTGTACCGGCACTCGGTGCGGCTGTGGCTCATCACGCCGCTGATGATCCTGTGGCTCAGCCGCGTCTGGCTGCTGGCATCCCGCGGCGAACTGGACGAGGACCCCGTAATTTTTGCCGTCACCGACCGCATCAGTCTGCTCATCGGTCTCGCGGTTGTGGCGATTGCAGCATTGGCCGCTTTTTGATGGCCGGAATTCGAGAAGGGTAATGGGCAAACAAGGCGCGCGGCCCCGGTTCGAATCGTGGGGACGCTATCCGACGCTGCAGGCGGAGCTGGTTCCGCTGCACTGGACCACCGACTATCCGCTGGCGAAGGCTCCTGAGGGCAAGCAATTACCGGTTGGCCTTGGGCGCAGCTACGGCGACGTTTGCCTGCTCGAAAACGGCACCCTGCTGCAGACCACCGGTATGGATCGCCTGCTCGCGTTTGATCCGGCCACCGGTGTTTTGCGTTGCGAATCCGGCGCATCGCTGCAGCAGATCCTCAATTTTGCCGTTCCCCGCGGGTTTTTTCTGCCCGTCACGCCGGGGACCAAATACGTCACCGTCGGCGGCGCGATTGCCAATGACATCCACGGCAAGAATCATCACGTGGCCGGGTCGTTCGGGCGACACGTCCTCCGTTTCGAACTGGTGCGGTCCGACGGCAGCCGTTTCGTTGCCAGCCCGATTGAGAATCCGGAATGGTTTGCCGCAACCATCGGCGGCATGGGGCTGACGGGCCTCATCACCTGGGCGGAGATCCGGCTGCGGCCCATTGTGTCGCGCATGATCGACTACCGCGGCGACAAGTTCCACGGGATCGACGAGTTTTTCGCGTTGTCGCAGGCGGCGAAGACCGAGTACACCGTGGCATGGATCGACTGCGTGTCGACGGGACGCAACTTCGCTCGCGGCATCTTCATGCAGGGCGAGCATGCGCAGGTTCCCGGGACGCTGACGCGGAGCAAAGAACCGAAGCTGGTGTTCCCCTTCAATCTGCCGGAATTTGCTCTCAATCGCATGTCGATGGCCGCCTTCAACAGCCTCTACTTTCACAAGCAGCTCGGCCAGACGAAGATCGGGCCCGTCGATTACGAGCCCTTCTTCTATCCGCTCGACGCGGTGCTGGCGTGGAATCGCATGTACGGGAAGCATGGGCTGCTGCAGTTCCAGAATGTTCTGCCGCATGACACGGGCCGTGAAGGGATGCTGGAAATCCTGAAGGCCATCACAAAGTCGGGGCTCGCGTCGTTTCTCGCAGTGATCAAGTTCTTCGGTGACGTACCCTCGGCCGGGATGATGTCGTTCCCGGCCCCCGGCGTGATGCTCGCGCTCGATTTTCCCATTCGCACACACGTGAGCTTCGACCTGGTGGACCGCCTCGCGCGCATCACCCTCGAGCATGGCGGGCGCATGTATTCCGCGAAGGACGCACGCATGACCGCGGATCAATTCCAGGCGTTCTACCCGCAGTGGCAGGAGTTTGCGCGGTATGTCGATCCCGGGTTCGATTCCGCGTTCTGGCAGCGGGTGACCGGGCGGAGGCCGCTCGATGGCGAGTAACCGCACGCTGCCGCGCCGCGTCCTCGCCCTGGGAGCCACCTCTGCTATCGCGGAAGCGACGCTGCGGCTGCTGGCGGAATCCGGAGCGAGCTTGTACCTGGTCGCGCGCAATCCGCAGAAACTGGAAGCGGTCCGAGCGGACCTGCTGACCCGGGGCGCCGCTGCGGCGACGGCGCACGTGATGGATCTGGACGAGACCGCGGCCCATCCGGCGATGCTGGAATCAGCGGTGGCCACGCTGGGCGGCCTGGATCTCGCGCTGCTCGCGCACGGGGTGCTGGGCGATCAGGCGAAGGCGCAGCGCGACTACGCGGCGGCGGAGGCGATTCTTCGCACCAATTTCCTCTCCGCGGTCTCCCTCATCGGCTGGCTGGCGAACTATTTCGAGACCGAGCGGCGCGGTACGCTGGCCGTCATCTCCTCGGTTGCCGGCGATCGCGGCCGCAAGAGCAACTATGTCTATGGGGCGTCGAAGGGCGCACTGAACATCTACCTCGACGGTCTGCGGCATCGGCTGCACGGCACGGGGGTGCAGGTGCTCACCATCAAGCCGGGATTTGTGGCCACGCCGATGACCGCGCACCTGCCGCCGGGCCCTCTTTTCGCGCAGCCGTCGCGCGTGGCGCGGGACATCGTGAAGGCCATCGATCGACGCCAATCCGTCGTCTACACGCCGCCATTCTGGGCGCTCATCATGCTGATGGTCCGCAACACGCCCGCATTCCTCTTTCACAAAAGCAATTTGTAGGCTTTCCCGGCCCTTGCCAGCGAATCGCAGCGGCTCCTCCGCTCATCTAGTGAAATGGCAGGTCGCCCGCTTCCCAGGCGTCTTTTTGCTCGGTCCAGGCGTCTCCAAAACACAGAAGCCGTCCTCAGGCCCTGGTTTCCTGTCTGCCAACCCAGGGTGGATACTGAAGACATCCTGGTTCTGTGACCGCCGGCTGCAACTCCGGCTGTAAGCCATCGCTCCCCTGAGGGGCATCCCGGCCGCCGCGTGAGGCGCGCGCCGCAGGAGAAACTGAAACGATATGTGGATAGTTCGCCTCGCGCTGCGACGGCCTTACACGTTTGCCGTGGTGGCGCTCCTGCTGATGATTCTGGGGCCACTGGCCATTTACAACATGCCGGTGGACATTTTCCCCGAAATCAACATTCCCGTCATCACGATGCTGTGGAATTACCAGGGTTTTTCGCCGCAGCAGATGGCCAGCCGCATCGTTACGCTGAGTGAGCGCTCGCTGACGACGACGGTCAACGACATCGAGCATATCGAGTCGACCTCTCTGTACGGCATCGCGGTGATCAAGATTTACTTCCAGCCGGGCGTGAATATCGCCAATGCGGTGGCGCAGGTCACGGCGATCGCGCAGACGCAGATTCGGCAGATGCCGCAGGGAACGACGCCGCCGCTGGTCATCCAGTACAACGCGTCCAGCGTGCCGATCATTCAGCTGGGGCTGTCGGGGCAGGGTTTGTCGGAGATGCAGCTGAACGACCTCGGCCTGAACTTCATCCGCACGCAGCTGGTCACCGTGCCGGGCGCGGGTATTCCTTATCCCTACGGCGGCAAGCAGCGGCAGGTGCAGGTGGACCTCAATCTTCCCGCGCTGCAGTCCAAAGGACTGTCGCCGGCCGACGTGGTCAATGCCATCGGCGCGCAGAACCTCATTCTGCCGTCGGGGACGATCAAGATCGGTCCATTCGAATATCAGGTAGAAACCAACAGCGCGCCGGAGGCCGTCGAGGAGCTGAATAACCTGCCCATCCGGCAGGTGAACGGCGCTATGGTTTACATCCACGATGTGGCGCACGTGCGCAATGGCTTCCCGCCGCAGACCAACATCGTGACCGTCAACGGGCAGCGCGCCTCGCTGCTTTCCGTGATCAAGACGGGCACGACTTCAACGCTGAGCATCGTGAAAGGCGTTCTCGCCAAAGCCGACAGCCTGAAATCGCAACTGCCGCCGCAGCTGAAGATCACGCCGCTCGCCGATCAGTCGATCTTCGTGCGTGCTTCGATCGACGGCGTGGTGCACGAGGCCATCATCGCGGCGTGCCTCACCGCGGTCATGATCCTGGTCTTCCTCGGCAGCTGGCGCAGCACGCTGATCATCGCGGTATCGATCCCGCTCTCGATTCTCACTTCGCTGCTGGTGCTGAGCGCGCTGGGCGAGACCATCAACATCATGACACTCGGCGGCCTCGCGCTGGCCGTGGGCATTCTGGTCGACGACGCGACCGTGGAGATTGAGAACATCAATCGCAATCTCGAACAGGGGAAGGCGATCGAGCAGGCGATTCTCGACGGCGCAGCGCAGATCGCGGTGCCCGCGCTGGTGGCCACCATCTCGATTTGCATCGTCTTCGTGCCGATGTTCTTTCTCAGCGGCGTGGCGAAGTATCTTTTCGTGCCGCTGGCCGAGGCGGTGGTCTTCGCCATGCTCGCGTCGTACCTGCTCTCGCGCACCGTGGTGCCCACCATGGCGAAGTATCTGCTGCGCGAAGTGAATGAGAGCGAGGAAGAGCACAAGCAGCAGAGCTACAATCCGTTCACGCGATTTCAGCTCGCCTTCGAGCATCGTTTTGAGAAGATTCGCGGGGGATACCGGCGCATGCTGGAACTGTGCATTCAGCACGCGGGCATCTTCATGCTGATTTTCTTCGTTTTTACAGTGGGGTCGGCCGCGCTGCTGTTCCCATTTCTGGGCGAAGACTTCTTTCCATCGGTAGACAGCGGCCAGTTCAAACTGCACGTCCGTGCGCGGACGGGCACGCGCATTGAAGATACCGCCGATCTGTGCGATCGCATCGACCAGGCAATCCGGGAGATGATTCCCGCCAAAGAACTGGGGACGATCATCGACAACATCGGGCTGCCCTACTCCGGCATCAATCTTTCCTATACGAATTCGGCGCCGGTGGGGCCTGCGGATGCCGACATCCAGGTATCGCTTAACCAGCACCACCGGCCAACCGACGAATACGTGCAAAAACTGCGCGAGGAATTGCCGCGACGTTTTCCGGGCACCGAGTTCTACACGCTGCCGGTGGATATGGTGACGCAGATCCTCAATTTCGGACTTCCTTCTCCGATCGACGTGCAGATCGTGGGACCGGACCAGGCGGGGAATCGTGAGTTTGCGGAAAAACTGCTCAACCAGATGAAGATCGTTCCGGGCACGGCGGATATGCGCATTCAGCAGCCGTTCGACGAGCCGAATCTGAAGATCACTGTGGATCGATCCATGGCGGAGAGCGCGGGGCTGCAGCAGCGCGACGTGATGTCGAGCCTGCTGGTCGCCACCAGCGGCAGCTTTCAGACCTCGCCCTCGTTCTACCTCGACCCACGCAACGGAGTGGAATACGACATCGCAACGCAGGCGCCGCAATACACGCTGGACACGATTCAGGATTTGAGAAACATTCCGGTCACTCCCGGCAGCGGCGCAGTGTCGACCGGCGGGGCAGCCGGCGGACCGCCCAACAGCGGCTCGTATGGCGCAGGGATGCCGCCCTCAACGGGTCCCGTGGGGGGGCGGCCGATCCAAATCCTTGGAAATTTGGCCGACATTCAGCCAGGTCAGGAACAGGCCACCGTGACCCACTACAACATCACGCCGGTGGTTGATATCTACGGCAACGTCTCCGGGACCGATCTGGCCAGCGTGAGCAAGGCCATCGACCGGAAGATCGCGCAGATGAAGGACCAGCTGCCGCATGGATCGCGCCTCGTCGTACGCGGCCAGGTGCAGACCATGCGCTCGTCGTTTGAGGGTCTGCTGGGCGGCCTGGTCTTTTCGATCCTGCTGGTCTACCTGCTCATCGTCGTCAACTTCCAGTCGTGGCTCGATCCGTTCATCATCGTTACGGCGCTGCCCGCGGCCATTTCGGGCATCGTGTGGTTCCTCTTCCTCACGCACACGCGTCTCAGCGTCCCCGCGCTCACAGGAGCAATTATGTGCATGGGCGTAGCGACCTCGAACTCGATCCTCGTCGTCAGCTTTGCGCGTGAGCAGCTGGAAGTGACGGTGGGGGATGCCTCCCTGTCGGCGCTCAATGCCGGTTTCGTGCGCTTTCGCCCGGTGCTGATGACCGCCCTCGCCATGATTCTCGGTATGCTGCCCATGTCTCTGGGCCTGGGCTCGGGCGGCGAGCAGAACGCGCCTTTGGGTCGCGCCGTGATCGGTGGACTGTCGCTGGCAACGGTGTCGACCTTGTTCTTTGTTCCGACAGTATTCAGCGTGATGCATGGCCGTCTGGAACGGCGGCGGCGCGAACGGGAAGGGCGGCGCCATGGCTACAGGCCGCAGCCCGTGGCAGGAGATTGATATGAGCGAACAGCAGCATCCTCAGCCTGGGCGGCAGGCCGCAGAGCACAAGGCTCCTGCCCCGGGCGGCCACGACCCTCACTCGCCGTCGGATCAGCCCCCGATTTCCGGGAAGAAAGCGCTCGTTTGGGTGGTTCTGTTCATGGTGCTCGCGGTCGTGCTGGCGATCGCGCTCATCCTTCCCAGACGACGTGCCGACCGGGTGCTGGCGAAGACCACCGATCGGCTGGCGCTGGCCGATGTGACGGTGGCCAAGCCTCAGCCTGGCGCGCCCAGCCAGGAAATTGTGCTGCCTGGTAACCTGTTTGCCTACGTCGATTCTCCGATTTACGCCCGCACGGATGGCTATCTGGAGAAGTGGTACTTCGATATCGGCGCCCACGTGGAGAAAGGTCAATTGCTGGCCACCATCGCCAGTCCTGAAGTCGATCAGCAACTGGCCCAGGCGAAAGCCGATCTGGCGACCGCGATGGCCAATGCCGGTTACGCGAAGCAACAGGCGCAGCGGTACACCGATCTGCTGGCGCAGAATGCGGTGGCGAAACAGGACACGGAGAATTTCGTGACCCAGGCTGCGTCGAGCAACACGCAGGTGAAGTCGGCGCAGGCCAACGTCGACCGGCTGGAGCAGCTCACGGGATTCGAAAAGGTCTATGCGCCGTTTGCCGGGGTGGTGACCGCGCGCGACGTGGACATCGGCACCCTCATCAGCGCGGGCTCCGGCAGCGCCGGCGGACGCGAGATGTTCCACATGGACGACGAACACATCATGCGTGTCTATGTGAACGTGCCGCAGGTGGATGCGCCCGCGTGCACGCCGGGAACGCCCGCGGATCTGACTCTCAATGAGTATCCAGGCCGCCGTTTCTCCGGAAAAGTGGTGCGTACGTCGCGCGCCATCGATCCCAGCTCCCGCACTCTGCTGGTCGAAGTGGATGTGCCCAATCGCGGCGGCGTTCTGGTGCCTGGCGCGTACACAGAGGTCCACTTCAAAGTCGCTGTGCGCAAGCAAACGCTCATCATTCCGGTCTCCACGCTGATGTTTCGCCAGGAAGGCCTGCGCGTGGTGACGGTGGTAAAGAACAAGGGCCAGGACATCGCGCGGCTGGTGCCGATCACCATCGGCCAGGACGATGGCCGAGTCGTGCAGGTGATTGAAGGCCTGGCGCCCGATGACGAAGTGGTGCAGAATCCGCCGGACTCGATCGTGGACGGAGAACAAGTGCGCGTTGTGCCGGTCAGTGGGGGCGGAAATCCGGGCGCTCCGCAGGAAGAGACCCAGCCGACGCAGGGTTCGCATGGGCCCGAAGGGGGCAGTGAATGATGCGTGCTTCCCCGGCCGCTGGCGCACTGGCGGGCGCTGCGTCAGCGCTCTTCTTCGTGCTGGCCGGCTGCACGGTGGGTCCCAATTACCACCGGGCGACGGTGCCCGATGCGCCTGCGTGGAAGGAGAACGCCGCGCCGCCGCCCAATCCGCCCCGCGGCGCCTGGAAGCAGGCAGAGCCGAGCGACGCCGTGCTGCGCGGCCAATGGTGGGAGCTCTATAACGATCCGCAGCTCAACGCGCTTGAAGATAAAGTCGCGGTCTCGAACCAGACCCTCAAGGCCGCCGTCGAGCAATATCTGGGGGCGCGCGAGCAGGTGCAGGTGGCGCGTTCGCAGTTTTATCCAACGCTCTCGGCCGGGCCGTCGATACAGCGGACCCGGGAATCGCACAATCAGCCGAACACCCTTCCCGGAGTGACGCACTATCAATACAACACCTTCACTCTGGGTGGGCAGGCGCAGTGGCAGCCCGATTTCTGGGGACAAGTGCGGCGGAGTGTGGAACAGGCGCGGGCGAACGCGCAGGCTTCAGCCGCGCAAGTCGCGAATGTGGAGCTGAGCGTGCGCGCGGAGCTGGCTGAGGACTATTACCAGCTGCGCGGACTGGATCTGCAGAAACAGCTGCTGGATGGAACGGTCGCTTCGTACACCGAGTTCCTGAAGCTGACGAATATTCGCTACAAGGGCGGAGTCGCCACCGATGTGGACGTCGCGGAAGCGCAGACGCAGCTTCAGCAAACCCAGGCGCAGGATATCGACGTCGGCGTGGCGCGCGCCCAATATGAGCATGCCATCGCCACCCTCATCGGCGAGCCAGCCTCAAGCTTCAGCCTTGCTCCGATGCCGCTGGCCGGGCAGGTTCCACAAATTCCTGTGGGCATGCCCTCGCAGCTGCTCGAGCGCCGGCCGGACATTGCGGCTGCAGAGCGCCAGGCGGATGCGGCCAACGCGCAAATCGGCATCGCGATCGCCGCGTACTATCCCAACATCTCGCTCACCGGCAGCGGCGACATGCTGAGCGGATCGCCGGGAACCCTGATCCAGGGGCCAAGCGAAATGTGGTCGCTGGGAGCATCAGCCGTCGAGCTGCTCTTCGATGCGGGACGGCGTCATGCCATCACTCAGCAGGCCCGTGATGCCTGGGAGCAGCAGGTGGCCGACTACCGGCAAAGCGTGCTGAACGCGTTTCAGGAAGTGGAAGACAACCTGGCTGCGCTGCGCATCCTCGATCAGGAATCGGGCGTGCAGGGGGCCGCGGTCGCATCGGCGCAGCATACGCTCCAGCTCAGCACGAACCGCTATAAGGGCGGCGTCGCCACCTATCTGGAAGTGCTGACCGCGCAGACCGTGCAGCTCAGCAACGAACGCACCCAGGCCGACATTGAAACGCGGCAATTCGTGGCGAGCGTGCAGCTCATCCTGGCTCTTGGTGGCGGGTGGGATACGGCGCAGCTGCCGAAGGTGTAAATCGCGCGGTGGAGCTTCGAGCCGCATCCCTCGGCGATTTTCCGAGATTTGTGACCGTCACGGATACGTGTTCCGGTTCCCCCATTCGCGGCGGAGAGATCACCGCTGATCAACCCAGCACGGTTCTGCGCGGTTCTCTAGGAGAGGGGCGTTGGCTGCGTGACGAAGACCTTCGACGCCTGGCCGCCGGCCACGCGATAAATGGCGAACTGGCGGTACGTCTGGCCGCGCAATTCGAAAAGAAGGTCGCCGCGACCGTTTCCTTCGGTGTCTACCGCATCGACCAGAAGCATGCGCGGGGTAACGTCGAGACCGTCGGCGGTGGACACCTGCTTGAGCAGAATCTGCGCGTGTCCGTAGAAATCCGGCTGCGCGATGATCGTGACGTATTGTTCCGGGGTTGTCGTTGTGTGCGCCGTCAGCACCATGGTTGCGCCGCCGCCAAAGGTGAGACTGTAAACATGGAATTCCTCGTCGGCTAACAGCGGGGTGGGCGGCGCTGCCGGCTTCGCACTCCTGCGATGGGCTGTGCGCGTGGTTTTGGGAGGCGCAGGCGCCGGTGTGGAGGGCGCGACGGCCTGCTCGGCTGCCTGCTCCAGAGCCGCCTGCATCTTCGGCGCATCGTCCGGATTGGCCCAGGAGAACGTGAAGTTCTGTGTGTCCATCGGATTGCTGTCGGAGATGCCGGCAATCTGTCTCATATCGGCGGGCATGCCGAAAAGAGCGTCGGGCTTAGCGAGCTTTTGCTGCTCGGTGGTATCGGTATAGCTCAGGTGTGGCCGGTCGGGGTCAATGGGCATGTTGCTCGCGGCCGATTGCGTCTTTGTCGCTCGGTTATGGAACGTTGGCCGGTCCGGATCCACCTCCGGCTGACTGGCCGTCTTTGCCGGGGCTTCATTGGCATCGGAATCGGTTCCGGATCCGCTTCCGGCGGGGCGGGAGTGCAGGGTCGGACCGCTGTCCCCGGCGTTACCGGTCGTCCCGGGCCCATTCTGGCTGGTGTCCTGCGCAGGTCGATGCGCGAAGTGCGGCTTGTCCGGATCGACATCCTTGATGACATAGGCGTGATTGCTGTTGGCTGCGCTTCGTTTGGGCGCAGGCCCAGCCGGAGCCTGAAAATTGCCCACGCCGATCCACAAACCGGCCAGGTCTTCGGAATCTTTGACGTTGAAGAACCCTTCCGCTTTCCCGTCGGACTCCAGCTCGTACTGTGTTCCGGTGAGAACGGCCAGCGGGGCCGGCTGCGCCAGGTACAGCCCACCGGGTTGATACTGCGCGCCATCCCAAATGGCGATCGGGACCAGCCGGCTCTCTTTGATGTCGTGCAGGTCCCCGGTGTATTCGAGGACAGCCGTGGCCCGCAGATGCGTGGCCGAGGGCTGTTCTGTGTCGATATGGCCCGGATACTGGGCGCAGGCAGGCATCGCGCCCGCTGCCGCCACCGCTACCCATGCGAAAAATCCGCTGCGAACCCGTGACATAATCCTCACTGCTAAGAAACAATCTTAATGGGGCGCGGTTGCGCTTCGTACTGCTCAGGAGAAACGATGGAGATCAACGATCCGGTTCCCGATTTCGTGCTGCAGGATGACGGGGAAAACACTGTTCATCTGAAGGACTTCGCGGGCAAGCCAGTCGTCCTCTTCTTTTATCCCAAAGCCGATACCCCTGGATGCACGATCGAGGCGTGTGGTTTCCGCGATCAGTTCAGCAAAATCCAGAAAACCGGGGCAGTGGTGCTGGGAATCTCCCGCGACACGCCCAGGGCGCAGAAGAAATTCCGGGAAAAATACGACCTGCCGTATCCCCTCCTTGCTGATGTAGACGAAACCGTTTGTAAACAGTTTGGCGTGCTGAAAGAAAAGAACATGTACGGCAAAAAGGTGATGGGAATCGAGCGGACGACCTTTCTGATCGGACCCGATCAGCGGCTGCTCAGGATCTTCCCGAAGGTTAAGCCCGAAGGGCATGCCGAAGAGGTTCTGGAGACTCTGAGGGATTGGGAGAAAGGATCGAAGTGAGCCGGGTTGTCGATATCGATCAGGGGAAGGGGAGCGCGGAAGCGCGCAACCGGCATACTGCCAATCAGTTGCTGAATGCAGCGATGACGTACGCGCGGCTGGTTCTGCGCCGCTACGGAGACCTGGGGCCGTTTGGGTTTTCTATGGGCCGGGAAGGGCAGATCGCGCGGGAGACCATCGAAATCCCGCGCCTGCCCCGTGACCCGCAGCGCCTGTGGAAACTGCTTCTCGAGCACATGATCGACCGGGCTCGCCGGGGCGCCATCGTCGCCGCGGCGATGGGGGCGAATGTAACGCTGGCCGAACCATCCGCAGAGGGATATGCGGACGCCGTCGATGTGATCATCGAGGAGAAGAGCGGGTATGCGATCCAGGTAACCATCCCTTACCGGATTTACGGCGGGCAGTTGCGGAACCTGCTGCCGCGCCGGATCGCGCTGGGCAAGGTGGTCGTCGAGGATGCTGTCAGCCGGGTTTTCACCGAATAGCCGCGCGGTTGTCGTGGCCTGTGCCATGACGGAGGCGCATAATGTCAATCGGATATGCCCACGAAGCGTAAATCCAAAGGCGCCTACATGATCTCGGCGGTTGCCGAGATGTACGACATCCACCCGCAGACCCTGCGCCTTTACGAGCGCGAGGGCCTGCTGAAGCCTTCCCGCACCGAGGGCAATACGCGGCTCTACACCGACGAGGACCTGGAGCGGCTGGAGTTCATTCTGAATCTGGCGCGCGATCTCGGCGTCAACATCGCCGGGATCGCCATCATCCTGCAGATGCGGGAGCGCATGGAGGAAATGAATCGGCAGATGCAGGACTTCGTCGAGTATGTCCGCTCGGAGATGCTTTCCCGGATGCAGCACATGGGCCAGCAGCCAGGAGCGGCCATCGTGCCGCTGAAACGGCCCGTGGTGGTGGCCGACGAGAAGCCGCGGCGCTGAAACACCCCAGGTCCGCTGCAGCGGCCTCAGTGGAATGCGGACTCGTAAAGCAGAAATTGAAAAAGGGTGCACCCGGGCGGAAAGGCTCTTTCAGGCCGGGAAGCTTACCTCGCAGCGTCAGGAAGCAAACCTTATAGCCTTGCCTTGGCGAATCCACGGCCCGATCCGGATCTCAAATACCTCTCGAAGGCGATCGCTCGCTCGTTGTCTGCAAACGCGACGTACGTCCTGATACGCCATGGTCCGCACTTCGACGTGTGGGTCACAGCGCCGGAGTTATGCTTTGCAAGCTTGGCGTCGAGGTCGTCGGTGATGCCTGTGTAGAAATGCTCACCGGCGAGATTTTCGAGAATATAGACGTATTTCACGGGGAGGCCGCCGCGACCCGAGGCTCGGGTCCGCCTGCGCTAAAGCTCCGGCGCGACAGCCTTCGCCCTGCTGGGGAACGGGCTTGCCGAGCCGTAGCCCTCGCGAAGAGGGCGAAGGTTGGTGGAGGCGGCGGGAGTCGAACCGGAAAACCTCATTGAAACGGCTCAACTTATTGATTCTGAGAAAGCCCGAATTGGCATGATTTCCAGTACTGCCAAATCGACTGTACGGTCACTGTACGGTCTTTCCCCAGAATTCTAACAACTCCCAAACTCCACTTTCGGACGGCCCGTTATGGCGAAAAGAACATTCTGAAGTGCGACTTTAGTATTTCACAGGTCTTGCCTCTAGGCCGCCGTTCGGCCGTCCTCACGTGGCGTGGCGAGCCAGGAACACCAGCACTACGATGAGCAGTATCAACATAAGTGTCGCGAATGCGGCCCCAGCAAAACTGTTCCAAAAGTAATGCGGCGGACAGAAGCCGTCTTCCGCGCGCAGATTTTCATCGTCGCTATGGGATGTCTCCGCGCGACGGGTCGTCCGGGACACGGGAACCGGGCCGCCTTCCGCAGCAGCATTCATTCCGTGGACGGGAGAAGTCTCCTCCACACGTCTTGCTTGCAGGCATGCGCGATGCAAGCGCCTAATCAGTTCCACGACTGGCAGGAGGAGCGTAGGGATTTTCGTACCCCGGCTGGATACTCCTGATAGTTCTGAGTTGGCATTTACCCATGTTCCACTTCCGGTAGGGCGAAAGGAAATAATTGAAATCGTTGTTTTTCTAACGTCCATGATCTCCTCCTTTCAGAACTCGATCCTTCCCTGAAACGCAATCATGCGTGGCGAACTGTCGCCTCCGAGGCCGACGCCGAGCAGGCCGGTCGGGGATTCCGTTACACTTTGCAGGGTTCCGAATCTTGCCGGTATCGAGCCGGGCACGCCGGCCTCCACGGTGGTGGGGAGCGCAAAGTTCGGGTGATTGAATGCATTGAACAACTGCCCGTCGATGCGCAGTTTGACCCCCTCCCGGAGGGGAAAAGCCTTACCGATGTAGATATCCGAATACGTGAAGTGCGGTCCGCGCACCGAATTGCGGCCCGAGTCGCCGAACTGGCAGATCGTGGGGTTATCGTTCTGTACGCCGAGAGTGCCTGTATAGCAGGCCCCGGTCGTCGGATCGACAGCCGAGACGAACGCATCGGGGTTGAGCCACTGCTTTGTCCCGTTGATGGTGACGCCGGGATAGGGCGTCCTGCGATAGAGCGGCACGCCGGGAACCCGGTTGGCATAGTTCGGCACCGCGAACTGGATGGTCTGTGCCGGGTCGGATGCCTGAAAGACGCCATCGCCATTCGCGCTGTATTGCTGGCTCAGCACGCTGAAGGGCAGCCCGGAGTGAAGGAATGCCGTCTCCGAAAAAGACCATCCGCCGAGCGCCTGGCGCAGGATCCGGTTGCCGGAGTGGAACGGCACCTGATACACGCCGAATGCGGAGATGTCATGCCGCACATCGTAGTCGCAACTGGCATACTGCCGGCGTAACTCTCCCGGCAAGGGCGACTCCAGCCCCTGTGTGGAGAAGGCGAGCAGGCCGCCGTTCGACACCTCGTCCAGGCAATGGCTGAACGTGTAGTTGCCGCGCAGGGTCAGGCCGTTCCATCGCTGGGTGTAGACAGTCTGCAATCCGTTGTAGATGCTGTTGGCGCCAGTCTGGAACTCGGTGACATTGGCAAATCGCTGATCGAGCGGCCGCTGGTAGGGAAACGGCGCAAAGCAGCCATCACAGATGTTCTGATAGCCGTTGAGCTGCACCTGGTAAGGCTCATGCAGTCCACGCGTTCCCACATAGTCGGCGCGCAGATCGCCGCGCAGGCCGATCTGTTGCTCGATACCGAAGTCGTACTGGTAATAATAGGGGGTCTTGAGTGTGCCGGTCGGAAAGGTATTCAGGCTTACGGCAAGGGGGCAGGTGGGAGCGCCTGGCTGGATGCCCGCACAAGGCGCTCCGCCGGAATTGAAGGTGGTCTGGAAGGATTGGCTGGCCGCGGTGGCCGCGTCGACCGCGCTTCCTGGGACGCCGGGGGCGATCCCCAGCCCGCCCACCTGTCCGCCGATCCCGCCCGTGAAGGAGGGATCGCTGGGGGCGTTGATGAAACCGCTGTCCGCGATCTGCTGCGGGATGATGTCGTTGAAGACGCCGAATCCGCCGTGAACGGCGGTACGCGGAAGAAGCTGGTACGCGACAGAGGCGCGCGGCTGGTAGATAAACAGCGGTGTGGCCGCAAACAGGTTGTGGACCCTCCCCAGAACAACCTGATTGAGCGGCTGACTGGTGTCATGCGAAGCGTCCAGAAAAGAGCCGGCCATGCGGCCAAAGAGCCCTTGCGGACTGGTGACGTTGGTATTCCAGGTTACGCGCATGCCATAGGTGAGGGTTGTTTTCGGAGTCGGCTTGTACGTGTCCATCCCGTAGTATTCCAGGTTGCCGACCGCCACTCTTTCCTTCAGGGAGACGGGGAAGTTCTGCTGCGCGGTGTATGCAGCTCCATACGTGAACTCCGCCAGGTCGTTGTAGGCGACGGTCGGCACAATGCCTTCCCCGAGGTCGTAGTCGCTGGTGTCCACGCGGCGCGTATTGATGCCGAAGTGCCAGGTGTGCTGTCCGTGTGTCCAGGTCAGGTTGTCGTTGATCTGCCACTGCGTAACCTTGCGTCCCTGAGCAAACGTATCGTCCAGGCCGCCGATGGTGGTCAAGGGCACGCTGTCGCTGCCCGAGGTAAGCATGATGGGAAACGTCTGCTGCACTTGCGCGTAGTTGTTCGGTTCGAAGATGCTCGAGTACCAGCTTGCTCCGGGATTGAATTGATTCACCAGGGTCGGACTGAACACGTGCGTATAACCGATGACAAGGGTGCGCTGCGGCTGCGGCGAATAGGAGTTGAAGATGGGGTTGATCGGATCCGTCCATTCCGCCTGCAGGCCCGTATCCTGCTGGAAGCGGTACCAGATGCTGTCTTTGCTGTTGATGGCGTGATCGATCTTCACCACGATCAGGTCCTCGCTGTCGCTGTTGTTCAGAGACCGCTGCTGCTGGGTCGCGCAGCCGCTGCCATTGAGCAGCGTGCCGGCGGGGGGAGCGGGCAACAGGGCCCCGGAGGCGTCCAGCGGACAGGCTGTGATCGCCACCGACGACCCGCCGGGAGCGGGCAGCAGCGAGAACATGTTCTTATAGAAAGGAATTTCGGCGGGTTGTGCCGGAAGGCTGGTTCCGGTGACCGGATCATATCCGCCCGTGGCAAGCTGCCCCAGCACATACTGCTGATAGGCGGAGGTTGGCAGGGTCGTGGGTGTGACGATCGGCAAGGCGATGCGAATGCCCTCATAGTGGGCAAAGAAAAAGAGCTTGTTTCTGCGAATCGGCCCTCCCACGCTCACGCCGAATTCATTCACCACGGAACGCGGCTTCTTCGCGATGTTCCCCGGCGTGTCATTGGCGTGCAGAAAATAATCTTCCGCGTTGAACCGCGAGCCGTTCCAGATCTCGTAGGCATCACCGTGGAAGGCATTCGTGCCGGACTTGGTGAAGTAGTCCACCTGCGATCCGCCATAGCGTCCCTGATCCACGGAGAAGGAGTTGGTGTTGACGGTCGCCTCCTGGACCGCATCGAGCCCGATCACAAGGTTTGTGGAAAGGCCGATATTCAGACCGAGCCAGGGGTCGTTCGAGTCGTAGCCGTCCAGGATGTAGCCATTCGACGTAGCAGGAAGACCGTTAAACTCGACGTTGCCGTAACCACCCGGGGCCTTGGCATCGCTGGAGGAGCCGGCGGTGTTCATCAGCGCCCCCTGCGCGAATTGCACGACATACGTGAGATCCTGCCCAGGATTGGGTAGGTTTTCTATCGTTTTCGCTTCGATGGTGGTGGTCGTGTTGGGGTTATTCAGGGTCAGTAGTCCGGTCTGCTCCGTCACCTGCACTACCTGCGACGAACGCGCCGGGTGGAGGGTGAAGTCCACGGTCGCGGTCTGGCCGACGGCTACGGAGGTGGGCAGCGACTCGGCCGCGGCAAATCCCGGCGCGCTCACTGCAATGCGCCACGTTCCCGGATTGATCTGGGCAAACAGAAAGCGCCCCGCGTCGCTGCTGGACGCGGATCGCATCGCGCCGGTGTTTACCTCGGTGGCCGTTATATGCGCGCCGACAATCACGGCCCCTGTCTGGTCGGCAATGGTTCCGGTCAGAGCGCTGCTGGTTTCGCTTTGCCCCTGAAGTGAGTTAACTACGGTTAATAGAGGGAGCAGAGCAAGAATCGGCAGGGCGCGAGCGAATCGCATCAAAACGTCTCCTGGAATGGCGGAAATGACGGCCGGTGGAAGGCGGCCCGGGACCAGAGGAAGGGCCGGGCACGGCGAAGCGTAGCCATGCCTAAACACAATTAGGTATACCTAATTACGACTGTGAATGTCAAACCGCTCTCGGAGATGCTTCAATAAATGAGAGATTCCAATATGCCGGCGCGCCGCCAACCTCAGTCCCATACGGAGTCCGTTGACAATTATCTGAAGGCCATCCTGGCGCTGGGTGGGCCGGAGGGGCGACGTGTGTCCGGCAAAGAGCTGGCGGAGCACCTGCGCGTGGCTCCGCCTTCGGTAACCAACATGCTGCAAAAGCTGGCGGCGCAGCCCGAGCCGCCGGTGGATTACGAGATCCATCGCGGAGTGCGGCTAAGCGCGGCAGGCAAGCGGCGGGCGCTGGAGATTGTGCGGCATCATCGCCTTATTGAGACTTTTCTCTACGAGGTGCTGGATTATCCGCTGGAAGAGATCCACGACGAGGCGGAACGACTGGAACACTTCATTTCCGAGCGGTTCGAAGAACGGATCGCCGCGAAACTGGGCCACCCCCGGATCGATCCGCATGGGCACTGCATTCCGGAACTAGACGGAAGAATGGCCAGGCCGGAAGCCGTCTCGCTCTCCGATGCGGCCGGCGACGGCCCGTTCCTGGTGGAGAGCGTCGAGGATCGCGATTCCCAGATACTGAGGCATCTGCGCACGATCGGCATACGGCCCGGGCTACGCATTCAGGTCAGGAACCGGAGCGCGACCGGACATCTCAAAGTCAAAATCGGCACCAGAACCGTCGATCTGCCTCCGGAGGAGGTACGCGCTGTTTGCGTCCGCCCCTGACGTGGTCCACATGCGCGATAATGGGGTTTCGCTCCGACTATTCTGCTCGCCGCGACCTGTGAGAACGACCGGATCGATGCCGGCAAGATCGCCGACTGCCTGCGGTGCGACTTTCTGCCCGAGTGCCACATGGCTTCGACCGAGATCCGGGACCGGCGCCGGACGTTGCGCTATCGGCACCTGGTGGT
>JBARMS010000285.1:0-8223 GCA_049802575.1 Acidobacteriaceae bacterium
GTCCAGGCGGAGGCGCTTCGCGCGCAGGGGCTGAAGCCCGTTTCTTTTTCGGCGTGAACGGCACGAGTGAACTCGTGCCCTGATACAAAGACAAAAACTGAATTTGCGTTGCGGCGAGATTCGCGGAATCCCACATCTGCGAAAACCGCGCAGATGTGGGGCACCCGGTTTTACGCGGGCGTCGCATTGGCTGCCGCAGCGTCGCTGAGCCATTCCTCTTCGGTTTCGAAGTAGGCCACGAAGACGAGGGCCGAGAGAATATCCAGACCGCGGTTCACTTCGCCTTTCAGGATCGGCCACTGCATCGCCTCCTGGGCGAAATCAGTTTGATCGATGATCTGATGAAATTTGTCCAGAACCTCAGCTCGCGACCTCGCGCAGTACGCGGGCCAGTCCTCCGTCGGTAGCCGCTTCGTGGAATCGGCACTCAGCCAGTACATCTCACAGGTTCCAACCGCCGCGCGGAACTGGAACTGGCCACCCACACAGGCATAGCCGAGCAACTCCGCCCGCTGCGCCGCATCGGGGAATTCCGTCGGCGGCCAACCGTATTCGTTACCTCTGACCGACGCACCCGCGACGAGTTCTGCTGGGAGCGTAAATTCTGGTTCCATATAGCGGCGCCGCAATATTTCATAAGGGGCTTGGTTCTCACGCTGGCACGTAATCGGCAGTGAGGAGTCTGATCTGCCAGCAGGGGATTTATCTCAGCTCGTTGTCACTTGCTGAAGGTGAAGTCCTGGGTTGCGGTTTGCTGCGCGGTTACCGTGACCGTTGCGGTTTGCTGGCCGAGGTTTTCCTGGTCGGCGACGAGCGTGTAGGTGCCCGGCGGCAGGCCGTGAATGACGTACTTCCCCGACGCGTCCGACACGGCGTAGAAGGGGTTCGGCGAGACGTTGATGAAGGCCTGCATCCACGGATGATTGTTGCAGCGCACGGGGATCATGAGCTCGGGTTTGGCGAAGGTGGCCTGATCGTGCGGGCTGTTTTGGCCGCTGCTCGGCGGCTGCGAGATGTCGACCGCCTGATTGCCGCCCACGGTCGGCGTCATGTGAATGTTGTGCATGGTGGGATCGCTGTTGATGAACTGCACGGCCTGGCCGACCATGACACCGGCGACGTGCGGAACGTAGCGGCAACCCTTCTGATCGATGACCACAGGCTGCGAGGGGGCGGCGTAGACCTTGTTGCCGAGCCCGTCTTTGACATAGACGAAGACGTTGGCGAGGCTGCCGTTGTTGATCACGTAGCCTTCGGTCATGTTCGGGGGGCCGAGGGTGCAGGCGGGGTCCTGGGACATGTCGATCGCGACGGGCTTCGGCGCGTTGCCGGTGAAGTGGATGGTGCCGGTGATGGTGGCCGCTGTCGCGTTGTCGATGGCGGTGTACTGCGGCGCGGCGGCTTCGTTTTTCTTGCAGCCGGCGATGAGCAGAGCCAGGGACAGGGTGAGGGCCGCAGCCAATTTTGTCGTCTTCATGCTTCGCGTTCTCCCCGGGGTGAGGTTGCAGGGTGCAGGTTACAGGTTACGGGTTACAGGTTTCAGGGTTCGAGCGCGGCTATGACTGCGTCGGCGAAGGCGCGTGTGCCCGCATTGCCGCCTACGTCGCGGGTGAGCGCTTTCTTTTCTGTGTAGGTTTTTTCGAGCGCGGCCTGGAGGCGGTCGGCGGCTGCGTCTTCGCCGATGTGGCGCAGCATGAGGATGGAGGACTGCAGGAGCGCGGTGGGATTCGCGAGGTCCTTGCCGGCAATGTCGGGGGCGGAGCCGTGGACGGCTTCGAAGATGGCCGCGTGCGCACCGAGGTTCGCGCCGGGAACGAGGCCGAGTCCGCCGACGAAGGCCGCGCAGAGATCGCTGACGATGTCGCCGTAGAGGTTCTCCATCACCAGCGTGTCGTACTGGTAAGGGTTCATGACGAGCTGCATGCAGGTGTTGTCGATGATGTGCTCGCCGTAGGTGATGGCGGGGTAGCCCTTCGCGATGTCGCGGCAGCAGCGCAGGAAGAGGCCGTCGGACATCTTCATGATGTTCGCTTTGTGGATGGCGTGAATCTTTTTGCGGCCGTGCTTGTGGGCATACTCGAAGGCGAACTTCGCGATGCGGGTGCAGCCTTTTTCCGTCATCACTTTGAGCGATTCGACGACGCCGGGGACCACTTCGTGCTCGAGGCCGACGTAGAGGCCTTCAGTATTTTCGCGGATGATGATGAGGTCGACGTTGGGATAGCGCGTCTCGAGGCCGGGAAGATTTTTGATGGGGCGGAAGTTCGCGTAGAGCTCGAACTTCTGGCGGAGGGTCACGTTGATGGAGCTGAATCCCTCTCCGATGGGGGTGGTGACGGGGCCTTTGAGGGCGACGCGGTTGCGCTCGATGGAGGCGTAGAGCTCTTTGGGGATGTATTCGCCGTGCTCGGCGAAGGCTCCGGCGCCGGCGGAGAAGCGCTCCCAGCTGAAGCGGACGCCGGTGGCTTCGAGGATGCGGACGACGGCTTCGGTGACTTCCGGCCCGATGCCGTCGCCGGGGATGAGCGTGATGGTGTGTGTGCTGCTCACGTGGCTCCTGATTTCGTCGGGTGCGCTTGCTTGCGGGGCACCGGCCCCGGGGGGAATCAAGCGTGTTTCTTTTTGCCGGGCTTTTCTGCGTGGCCGCTCAGCAGCTGCTCCAGCTCTTCCTTGAATTCGCGCACGTCTTTGAAGTCCCGATAGACACTGGCGAAGCGAATGTAGGCGACGGTGTCGAGGGTCTTGAGGCGGTCCATGATCAGCTCGCCGATTTCGGTGGTGGTGCGCTCGCGCTCGTTGGCCTCGGTGACGAAGGTTTCGGTCTCATCGACCAGCTCTTCCAGCTTGGCTGCGGAGATGGGGCGCTTCTCGCAGGCGTGGAGCAGGCCGCTGAGAACTTTCTGGCGCTCGAATTTCTCGCGGCGGCCGTCTTTTTTCACCACCATGTAGGGGATTTCGTCGATGCGCTCGTAGGTGGTGAAGCGGCGGTTGCAGCCCTCGCATTCGCGGCGGCGGCGGATGGCATCGGCCTCCCGGCTCTCCCGCGAGTCGATCACGCGGTCCTGGAGAAAGCCGCAGTAAGGACATTTCATCGGTCTGGATTGATTTTAGCAGCGGGGGACTCGCCGTCCAGGCGGATGCGCTTCGCGCGCAGGGGCTGAAGCCCGCTTCTTTTTCCGGCGCGAACGGCACGAGTGAACTCGTGCCCTGATACAACAAAAGCAAACGCAGAGACTGGCCGTCGGGGGGACTGGCCGTCCAGGCACTCGCGCTTCGCGGCACTCGTGCCGGGTGAGCGTTGCCGGCTTCCAGGCCCATTGTCTATGGCTGAATTTTCGAAATGCAGGTCCTTCGGCTGCGCGCTTGAGGGTCGGGGGAACGGGAGATTTGCGCGGCGCTACGCTCAGCAAGGATGACAGATTGTCTTTTGCGGGAGGTTCTCTCCGATTCACTATGCGGGCCGCCTGGCCCACCGTGTCCGCGATAAGGCCGCGGACGAGGATGAGGCACCGAAGTCCGGCGGGCGGGACGCCCTGGCCCGCTTTGTTCGGGAACTGCACGCGGATGAGGATGGGGCACCCGGTGACTGGCGGGAATTTGTCATGGGGCCTGGTTGGGGGCTATTGTGGTTGCCGCCGCATCTCAATCGACTATGAGGCACGAGAACGGAACGCGCTCCATTGCGAAGGGCTTTTTGGCCGGGCTGGTCGGCGGACTAGCCGGAGCCGGAGTGAAATGGGCTGCCGAGCAGTTCTTTCCGCCGCGCGTGCAGGGGCAAACGCCGCCGCCGATTGTGCTGGCCGAGCAAATGGCCGGGCACGATCTGCCGGAGGGCCAGCGGCAACTGGCGCTGACCGGCATTCATCTGGTCTTTGGCGCGCTGGCCGGCGGGGTTTACGGGGCGCTGGTGGAGCTGGAGCCGTCGCTGGCGGCGTGGCGGGGGGCGGCGTTCGGCATCACGCTCAACCGCATCACGCATGAGTCGCTGCTGCCGCGGATGGGCCTGGCTGCTCCCACGGGCCAGCAGCCGACGCAGGAGCGCATCAGCGAGTGGGTGAGCCACGCGGCGTACGGCGTGGGGACGGACGTGGTGCGGCGGGCGGTGCGGCGGGGATTGTAGCCTCCCAGCGGGTTAGCGCGCGGTGAGGGGTCCCGGAGCGTCGTGGAATCCCACATCTCCGAACGACGCGGAGATGTGGGGCACCCAAACCTCGCCCACTCAAGCCAAAACCGGGCTTGAATGGGGCACCCGGCGGTGAACCGGAGGTGGCCGGCCTTCTTCGACTGCGCCTGGTGGCGGTTCACCCGATCTGAGACACCGCGACCCTGGCGGCGACGGATCGAGTGGCCGTGGACTGAGGGCGGGCCAGCCAATAGAGCGCGACAGCGTGCGTGATCATCAGCATGGGGATGTAGAGGATGGGGATGATGTAAGTCGCCCCCAACTGTCCGGCGATAGAAGGAAGGCCCAGCCGGACGGCGTAGTCGTAGTCAACGAGAATATCGACGGCGCCGGCAACGTTGAAGGCAACAACGAACGTCCAGAACAAGGGACGCACCCTTGCCGTGAGCAGCGCGAGAAACGCCAGGGTTCCGGTTGCGAAGTCTCCATAGGCCGCAAAGGTGGCGAAACTGGCCGGCAGGCCAGGGCCGGCGACGCCAGGAACCAGGAAGACCAGCCCGAAGAAGCGGAAGCTGTGGAACGTGGCGATGGCGCGTTGTCTGCTGAAAGTGTCGAGCGAACGGAGCCAGGGGAGAATCCAGGCGCCGAAGAGCAAGAGGCAGGCCACATAGCCGAGGACGAGCTGGAGTTGGAAGATCACCTGCGTGGACATCAACCCTCCTTGTGAACGATGTGCGCCATCCTGCGATGGCTGCGGAGCGACTCCGGCGACGGGAATGAGGCGAGAGGCCGGAGAAGCTGCAATTGCGGATAGGATGATAGCTATCATCCTATGGATTCGAAGTTTTCTGCGCGGGGCATCAATTGCATCGTGGGATGATCGGGAGCATCCTAAGTGGACGATGCGATACCCGCCCGAACACAAAGCGAAAGTCCACGACAAGATCGTGAAAGACGCCTCGCGGCGGGTGCGCGCCGAGGGCCTGAGCGGCGCCGCGGTAGGAGCCGTGATGCGCGACACCGGCCTCACGCACGGGGGCTTTTATAAGCATTTCGAGAGCAAGGACGAGCTGCTTCTCGAGTCGCTCAGCGAAGCTTTTCGCGACGTCGGCGATTTGCTGATCGAGGCGGCTGGAAAGGCGCCGCGCGGGGATGCGTGGAAGGCGATCGTGAGGACCTATTTGAGCCCGGAGTTTTGCGATCATCCGGAGCGCGGGTGTCCGCTGCCGGCACTGGCACCTGAACTGACGCGGGTCGACCAGAAGATGAGGAAGCGGATCCTTCCCTTCCTGGTGAGCTACCGGGATCGCATGGTTCCGTTGATGCCGGGCCGTCGAACGGCGGACAAAGAGCGCGCGTTCTTCGCGATCTTTTCAACGATGGCCGGCACGATTGAAATCGCTCGCCTGCTGCCCGAGGCCGCGATGCGGGAGAAGGTGTTGTCTTCGGCGCGGGATTTCCTCTTGTCCAGCTTCTGACGGGGTGGACTGCCGAGGTTGTTCGACTGCGCTGCGCGATGCGTTCAGGATGACGGCGAACTGGTGAAAGCCGTGGGCGGAATCACGACAGGACCTCCTGGTCGGGTGGCACCTGCTGAGGGCGAAGAGGGGCATCGCCGCAATCATGAGCGGCGCGAGGATCAGGCCGGACCTGATCTGGAGAAGGCATGGCCGCCAAACGCTCGAGGGTATCAGGCCCAATGGAGGGCGCGGCGCGGCGCGGAGAAGACTTCGAGGTGAGCCGGTGGCCGAAATCCCGAAGGGGCTTCTCGAGGAAGTGGTAGCTGGCGAGGGCGAAGACGGCCACTGCCACGATCATGAGCGGCGTAAAGATGGGGCCGTGCCGGGGCGTCTGCAAAAAGTAATCATGCCAGACGTAGACGCTGTAAGAGACAACGCCCAGCTGCGCGAGGGGCCAGAAGTCGAGCCATTTTGCCAAAGGATGGCCGGGGAATTGTACGGTGGCGGCAATGAGGGCTGCGATACAGATGTCTTCGCTGAGGGGCGGAAGGCGGTGGTCATGCAACAGACAGAAGGCGAGCCCGGCAAGAGCGGGAAGCGCCCACCATTTCGCCCAGTGGGCAACGAACGCAGCTCCCGATTTCTCCGCCATCACAATGGCGAGCAGGCAGCCGACGAGCAGGGCATCGGCGCGCGCTTCGGTCCGGTAGTTCGACGGAACGTGGCTATAGAAACTCCAATGGGCGTAGCGCCAGGCGGCACAGGCGAGAACCGCGGCGACCGCGAGCCATCGGCAGCGCTTTACGCCGAGCAGAAGCAACGTGACAGGCCAGACGAGATAGAACTGCTCCTCCATGTATCAGGAAGCCGCTGAGGACGAAGAAGATGGTGACGCCATGCTGACCGAGGGCGAAGCCGCCGCCATGCGCAAGCAAAACGAAGAGAATGGCGATGCCGCGCCACCCGTCGAGCGTCGGGATTTTTCCCTTTGTCTTTTGCATGTTTACCCATCATACAAGGACTATTTGTGGAGTCTGAGCACGTCGCTCCGGTCAAAACCGGATCAGGCTTGCTGGGTGGTGGCGTCGGCGGTCGGCACGACTTCTTCAGCGGCGTGCTCGCTCTCTTCGGCGACCTTCATGAGGGAGACGTGGTCGAAGCGGGCCCAGATCAAGCCGACCGGGATGATGCCGAGGAAGGTGACCAGCAGGAGGGTCGCGGCGCAACCGAGGGAGGCTTCGGGAGTGACTCCGAAGAAATTGCGGATGGCCTCTTCGACGACGCCGATCTGGGTGAACCAGCCGAGGACGGGAAGCTGCACGGTGCTGGCTGCTCCGCTGACCACCATGAGGAGCACGCTTTTCGCGGGCGTGATGGAGGCGAGCTGAGGACTGGCGACAAAGGCCTGGGCGGTCTCGAGGTAGGCAAGGGTGATGAGCAGCCACATGCCGATGGAGAGGCCGGCGGCGATGGCGAAATCGGAGAAGGAGCGGATGGTGTCGAGGCCGGAGTGGAAGGTCTGGATCTTGTTTTCGACGGCAGCGCCTGCGCTCTTTGAGATCATGCCGAACGCGCGGCCGAGCAGGCGGCCGACGGCGTCGCCGGCGAGGCGGATGAGGAGCAGGAAGATGCCTCCGGCCACAGTGGCGGCGAGGCCCCAGAGCCCAGCTTTGCGGACGACCTCAGCGTGCGGGAGCGAGCCCATGGGCGCGAGCAGGATGGCCGAGCAGGTGATGAGGGCCATGGAGCCGGCGTCGAAGAGGCGCTCGACGACGTAGACGGCGATTTGCGAGCTGAGCGGGAGGCCGGCTTTTTTGCTGACCAGGTAGGGGCGGACCAAGTCGGCGACGCGGCCGATGAGCGCGACGGCGGTAAAGCCCATGACCTGGGTGCCGACGAGCGAGAGGAGGGGCAGATGCTTCTTGTGGCGGACGAGCTTGGTCCAGCGAATGGCGCGGATGACGTAGGCGAGGTAGATGCAGCCGAGGCCGAAGGCGATTCTGCGCCAGTCGGCGTGGCGGAGCTGCTCGCCGAAGACGGCCCAGTTGAAGTGAATGCGATGGCGGCCGTACCAGATGAGCAGAGCCACAGCGATGAGGACGATGAGGAGCGCGACTCGGCTCTTCGTGCTTTTCAATCAGGGCTCCCCGGGGAATGCCGGCATTGGTATCGGAGTCTTGCAGTCATTGGGAAATGCAGGTCCATTCGGCTCGCGCCTGAATTATATGTTGCGCCCAAAAGCAGGGCGCAACGAATTTGGAAGGCTTGCTCAGGATGACAGGGCATTTTTGCTCGATGCGTTCTCTCCTGGCCCATGTGTCCCTGCGGTCTAGTGGGCCAGCGCCGCGAGTTGCGCGGCGGGAGGAGCCTGAGCTTTGCGGCGCAGCTCATAGCGGCGATTGTACTCGTGGATGACGCGCGCCACGTAGGCGCGGGTTTCCGCGTAGGGCGGGATGCCGTGCCAGCGGTCGACTGCGGCGGGACCGGCGTTGTAGGCGGCCAGGGCCAGCGCGAGGTTGTCGTGGTATTTGCGCAGGAGGGCGTCGAGGTAGGCGGTGCCGCCTTTGATGTTTTGAGTGGGGGCGAAGGTGTCGGCGACGCCGAGCTCGGTGGCGGTGCCGGGCATGAGCTGCATGAGGC
>JBARMS010000286.1:0-11567 GCA_049802575.1 Acidobacteriaceae bacterium
GGCCTGGATCGCCGGCGGTGCGGGCCGCCAGTTGCACGTCGGGCGAAGGCAATTGCCACAGCGAGAGCAGAGCCTCCGGCTCGGCGCTGGCGGTGAGCTGGCGATTGTTGAGCATGTCGTGGAAGACGCCCACGATCTGGAATGAGGCGGGAGGGCCGGGCTGGTTGCGGACGGGATCGGGGAGCGCGATGGTGAAGCGCTGGGTCAGCGGATCGAGTCCGGCGAAATACCGGCGGGCGAAGCTCTCGCTGATCACGGCGACCAGGGGCGTGGCCTGGCGGTCGGACTGCTGGAGAAAGCGGCCGCGGAGCATGCGCACCTGCAGAGTTTGGCGGAAGCTGGGGGTGACGGTTTCGAAATCCGCAGTCAGGCGATGCTGCGTGTCGGTGGGCTGTCCGTTGAGCTGAAAGCTCCACCAGGTGCGGCCCTGCAGCGGCAACCTCATTGCGAGCGCGGCAGCCTGGACGCCGGGCACGGCGCGCACCCGATCGAGGATTTGCTGCAGCTGGGTTACGATCTGCGGCGGAGGCGGGACGGCCGCATGATTCTGTCCGCCGCCAGGCGTGCGCCGCGACAGCGTACCGGTGATCACGTTTTGGGGATTGATGCCGAGGTCGATGCGGCTCAGGTTCCAGAAGCTGTGCAGAGCCAGGCCGGCGCTGGCGAGGAGGGTGAGCGCCAGCGCAAATTCCGCAGTGACGAGAAATCCCTGGGTGCGCGAACGGGCGCGGCTGGAGTGGGAGCGCGCTCCCTGCTTCAGCGTTTCGGCCAAACCACCGTGCGCGGCCTGCCATGCCGGCGCGCAGCCGAAGACGATTCCGCCCAGCAGGGTGATGCCCAGCGCAAAACACTGCACGGGCACGTTGATCCGGACGACCGCTTCGGCGGTTTGCGTCACCAGAGGCAGGATTGCCAGGCTGGCCTTCATGATTGCCCATCCCAGCACAATGCCGGCGGCGCCGCCCAGCAGAGCGAGGGTGAGGCTCTCGGTGAGCGACTGGGCGACAATCTGCCGCCGCGTGGCGCCGAGGGCGGTGCGCAGGGCCAGTTCCTGTTGGCGAGCTGCTCCACGCGCCAGCAGCAGGTTCGCGACGTTGGCGCAGGCAATCAGCAGCACCAATCCGACGGCGGCGAGCAGCAGCCACAGGTTGCGCGCGAGGGTTTGGTCGAGCCAGTCATTGTGGAACGGTTCCACCGAGATCGACCAGGAAGAGGCGTCGGAAGCGCCGTAGCGATCGGGCGCGAGCCGGCGATCGATGGCGGCGATTTCCGCCTGCGCCTGCGCGAGGCCGATGCCGGGCTTGAGCCGGCCCATCATGTTGCCCCAGTCCTCGGTGGCGACGCCCGGCCGCGGCGCGGTCGGCACCATGAACTCCGTACCCGGAATGCGGTCCAGCGCCCCGCCGAGAATGACGCCGACCACCGTATAGGGCTGATCCTCAATCAGCACCTGTTTGCCGAGAACGCCCGGATCGCCGTGGAAGCGCGTCTCCCACAGCCGGTGGGTGAGGATCACCACACGATCGTTGCCGGGAGTTCCTTCGCCGGGAAGGAACTCCCGGCCGAGGGCCATCGGCAGGCCGAGCAACTTCGTTATATCGCCGGGCGTGGTGGCGCGGCCGTACACACTCTCCACGGCATGGTCGGCGCTCGTAAATTGCAGAGTCGTCCAGGAAGTGAACGTCAGGATCTGGAAGGAGCGGCTGGCCGCGGCGAAGGCGGCGTAATCCTGAGCGCGGGTGCCATAGCGCTCGCCGCGGTAACGGTTCCAAACCACTACCAGCTGGTTCGCGTGCGGGTAGGGCTGCGGCGCCAGGAAGGTCGCCCAGATGATGGAGAAGATGGCGACGTTCGGCCCGATGCCGAGAGCCAGGGCCAGCATGGCCACGGCGGCGAAGCCCTTATTGCGGGCCAGCATGCGCAGGCCGAAGCGCACATCGCGCCAACCCTTGAACATGGACAGTCTCCTCCGGCGTCTGGAATGCAATGATTATGCCGTCCCGGACGGCGGGTGTGGCCCTGATACGACAGAACTCCCTGGGTAATGCTGGTCTCGGCACGCGTTCGCCATCGTCCGAATTCTGACCGCCTCGTCCCCGTGCGGACGGCCTCCGGCTTAGACCGGCGGCTCACCCGTCACCACCTGCACCCCGGGCGGCGGCGTGAAGACGAAGGCGGAGTTGGGGGCTGGGGCGTTGGGCAGTTCGCCGCTGAAGTCGAACTGGTTGGTGACGCCGTCCGTTTCGTCGATCTCCATTCCCCGAATCGTCCCATCGGCCGCAGCCATGATCTTGAAGCTGCTCACGCGCTGCTCTAACCCTTTGGGGACGCCGCTCAGCACATAATCACCACCCGCCTGCGCGGTCATTTGTAATCCAGACAGCTCCTTTTCCAGCTCGGTATGGCCGAGGAGAAAGCGGAGCGGCGAACGCAGATCGTCGAGTTGTTTCTCGGGCACCTTCTGCGCCTCGGTCTCGCCGGGCGAGTAGAAATAGCCATCCTTGCCGTCGAGTAAGAACAACTTGCCGTCCGGATCGGTGTAGGACCAGCGCATCTTGCCAGGCTTTCTCAGGAGCAGGACGCCGGATTCTTTGCGATTCATGCCGATGCCGGCGTAACGCTGGACGAAGTGGATCTCGAGGGAGTGGAGCGCGTTGTAGTGGCGGTCGATGCGCGCGGCGAGATCGGTCGCGGTGAGCGATTGGGCGAAGGCCTGCCCGCATGCGGTCATCGCCAGGGCGCACGCCAAAAGGAAAAACATAGCCCGGTGACGGGCCTTCGTTGCGATGAGTCGATGCGTGGTGGCCGCAGTGTGGCCTTCGATGGTCTCTTGTCCGGAGCGCGACATGAGCTTCATTGAATCATCCGGCGAACGGGCGAGCAGGGAAGGAAATCTCAGGGGCTAAAGCCCGACGTATTTTGAGGCCTTTGCGGCACGACCGAGGTCGTGCCCGGATACAAAAGCAAAAACCGGGGCTGAAGCCCCGTCTTCTCTGCTGCCTGTTTTCCCCGGCCTCAAGGCCGGGGCTTCTACCGTCGTGCCGCTTCGCAGCACTGGATACGCTTCATCGAGGCCTTTGATCCTGTGCGAGGACAGGGGGCTCAAGCCCAGTTTATTTTGAGGCCTGTACGGCACGACCGAGGTCGTGGCCTGATACAAATGCAAACGACGGTACGGAATCCAACGTTCTCCCTACAGCGTGGGCGCTTGCCTTACTGGATGGGCACCGTGCAGTTCGTGCCGCCGGTCGGATCCTTCAGGATCTGGCCGCTCATATCGAGGCAGTATCCGTTGTGACCTGTTTTGCCTACCGCCTGCGGGGTCGCGGTCGCCTCGTAGCTGGTGAAGTTGTCCTGGTTATTCACGGTGGTCTTGGTGCAGTTCGTGACGGCGAACTGATAACCGGACTTTACCCCGCTCGCCAGGTCCGGCTGCAGCAACTGCGCGCCCTGCGCGCTCGGCGCCCCCGACGAAGCCAGCCCGCCCAGCGCGGTGAGCGAGCACGCGAATCCATTCTGCGGATACTCGGCCGCATACTGCGTCTCGGCTTCCTGAATGGCGCGCAGCGACTCCATGGCCGAGGTCTCATTGGCCTGGGCGCGGATGTTCAGCATGTTGGGAATGGCAATCAGCATGAGGATCAGCATGATCGAGATCACGATCAGCAGTTCCATCAGCGTGAAGCCGGCTTCGCTGGCGTGCGCAGAGCGGCGGTGGGCCCGGATTTGTTCGAAAAAATACTTCATGGCTGGAATTCTTCCTGAGTCGTAATCCTACTCTAAAACCGGCGCAATGGCCTTCATCGCAGCGGTTTCGCCGCCCTGGCAGAAAGCACACCGATGCCGACACTACTTCAACAGGACAGGACGCGGCCGGGGCGCTATTCGCTCACCCTCCGATTGGCGCGCAGCATGGTAGCTTGTCTCTGCGGCATGAATTTTCCGACCCGTCCGATCCAGGCTCTCTACGGCAGCGCGGTGGTTCTGGGCGCGTTTCTGCTGTTCGCCGTCGAGCCGATGGCGGCCAAGCGGCTGCTCCCTGCCCTGGGCGGGTCGTCGGCGGTGTGGATCACGTGCCTGGTCTACTTCCAGACACTCCTGCTGCTGGGTTATCTGTACGCGCACTGGATTGCACGGCTTTCCGGGACTCGGAGAGCCGCCGTGACCCATACGGGTCTGCTGGTCGCTGCCGCGGCGCTGTTGCTGCTCGTTCGTCAGCCGGATCTCGCTCGGGCGGCGGACCACCCGGTCATGGCCATTTTTACGGCGCTGACGGTCACGATCGGACTGCCATTTCTCTTGCTGGCTTCCACGAGTCCCCTGCTGCAGGTGTGGTTCGCGCGACAGCATCGGACTTCGATTCCGTGGCGTCTCTTCGCGCTCTCGAATGCCGGTTCGCTGCTGGCGCTCGCGCTCTATCCCACCGTGATCGAGACCCATCTGACGCTATCGGCCCAGCGCGCCGCGTGGGGCTGCGGATTTGGCGTGTACGCGATCCTCTGCTTGCTGATCGCGTCGCGCGCCGTCCGAGACCCCGCCGCGACTCAGCCGGAATCGCCGGCCGGAAATGCCGCAGCACGGTCATCCCTGCGCGAACGGCTGCTGTGGTTTCTGCTGCCTGCGGCGGGAGCCATGCAGCTGTGCGCGGTCACCGAGCACATCAGCCAGAACATCGCCGCCATCCCGCTGCTGTGGATCCCGCCGCTGGCGGTTTATCTGCTAACGTTCATCATCGCGTTCGAGGCGCCCTGGCTCTATCGGCCTTTTCTCGTGGTGCGGCTGCTGGTGGTGCTGCTCGCTGCGCTGGCCTGGTTCCTGACGAAGACCGGCGCCACCCTGCCCATCCTGCTGACCATTGGCTTCTTTCTCGCAGAGATGTTTGTTGCGTGCCTGTTCTGCCACGGCGAAACGTGGCGGCTGCGTCCGGCCGACCCGGCGGAATCCACGGTTTTCTATCTGCTGATTGCCGCGGGCGGAGCCGGGGGCAGCATCTTCATCGGGATTCTCTGCCCGCTGCTGTTCGATGCCAATTACGACATCGCGCTGGCGTTTTTGGCGACGTCCGCGGTGGCTCTGATCGCGACGTGGCCGGAGGGGTGGCAGACGCAGCTGCTGTGGGTCTCAAGCACGATTGTCATGCTGGTGGTGGTGGTGATGCTGCATCTGGCCGACGCGCGGTGCATGCTGGAGGAGCGGAATTTTTACGGCACGCTGCGCGTTACGCAAACCCGCGCACCCGATGCGCTCACCATTCGCACGCTCACCCACGGCACGATCACGCACGGCACGCAGTGGTTCGCGCCCAGCTACCGCCGGATGCCGACGACGTATTACGCGCACGATTCGGGGGTCGGCCTGGCGCTGCGCTTCTGCTGCGTTGCGGCGGGCGGGCCGCAGCGGACGCGCAGGATTGGGGTGGTCGGCCTGGGCGCGGGAACCCTGGCGGCGTACGGGCAGCCGGGAGACCGAATAACCTTTTACGAAATCAATGCCGCGGTTCTGCCCATCGCGCAGAACCTGTTCACGTATCTGCGCGATTCAGCCGCGAGGATCGACATTGTGACCGGCGATGCGCGGATGTCGCTGGCTGCTCAGCCGGCGCAGAATTACGACGTGCTGGTGATCGACGCTTTTTCGGGCGATGCCATCCCGGTGCATCTGCTCACGACGCAGGCCGTGCAGGTGTATCGGCGGCAACTGGCGCCGGGAGGGATCGTGGCGTTCCACGTATCGAACCAGTTTCTCGACGTGGCTCCGGAAGTGGCCGAACTGGCGGCGGCTGCTGGTTTCGAGGCGCGCATCGTCGATAATCCTCCCATTCCCGAGCTGGGAGAATTCCGATCCACGTGGGTGTTGCTGACCGACAACGCCGCCTTCTTCGCGCAGCCGGACATTGCCCGAGCGGCGCGCATGATTCCCCGCAAGCCTGGCATGCGCGCGTGGACCGACGATTTCTCCAGCCTGCTGCCTATCGTTCAGTGGAAGCCGCTGAACCAGCAGGGACCTCGATCTCCGTAGACTGGAGGGACAGCGGACGCAGGCGCACATGAAGACTCTCGCCGATCAAGAAGCACAGCGGGAAATCGAGAGGCGCATCGCGGCGCTCACGCCTGGCGATCAGCACCGATGGGGATCGATGTCGGTCCACCAGATGATCTGCCATATGACGGAGGCCTACCGGTGCGCGCTGGGTGAAAAGCAGGCCGCGATGGCGCGCACGGCGATGCCGCGAGCGATGCTGAAGTTCGCGGCGCTGAAAATACCTGTGAAATGGCCGCACGGATTCCCTTCCCCGCCGGAAATCGCGCAGGACCGGGGCGGCACGCCGCCTGTGGAGTTCGTGCAGGACCGCGATGCCCTGGTGGCCGCGCTGCGGGCATTCTGCGGCGGCCTGCCCGATCCTCTGCCGAAGCACCCGTATTTCGGTGCGATGTCAGAGAAGGATTGGCAGAGGTGGGGCTATCTTCACGCTGACCACCATCTACGCCAGTTCGGGCGGTAAAGGGACCCAGGCCGACCGTCGATGTGGTTTTCTCAGGGTGTTGCGCCGGCGTGCGATGGTCTACGAGGCCCTCTTGCGCAGCTCCTGTTCGGCGCGAAGCCAGTCTTCGACGTGGTGGCCGTGCTGGTGGCCGCGCTCCGCCCAAAACTTGTGGGCCAGCCTGGCGACCTCAGCGCGGGAAACAGAAGCCCGGGCGGCCGCGCCATTCGTATGGGCGGGAGCCGGCGCAGCGGCAAGGGCGGCGCCCTTAGCAGGGGCGTGGGTGGAGTCGGGGGCTGCAACGGCCTTCGGCGCGGATGCCGCCTTCTTGGCGGTAGTCTTCCGGGGTTTGGCCGGGGCCTTGGGGGATTTCGTCGTCTCTTCCATGGAATGAATCCTTTATGAAGGGGGTGTAGAGCGCGACTGAGCTCTCCTCATCAAGATAAATGTTGTGGCGCAGGGGCGCCAGCAAAAAAGGGCTGTCGAACCATTGCTGGCAATCGCCAGCATCTCATTCATTCTGAAAGAGATACTGAGCCGCCAGTCAGTGGCTGCGGGCGCGTGTCCGGGCAGCCTTCTTCGCGGCCTGTTTGCGACCGGCTGAACCCTTGGTGTGGACCGCTTTTTGGGCAGCGGCCTTACGGCTGCCGGCGCTCCGCTTTTTGGCGGCGGTGCGGGTTTGCTTGCTGAGCGCGGCACGCGAGGCGGTCGATTTCGGCTCCTTTTTGAGCGCCTTTTTGCGGGCCTCGGAACGCCGCGGGGACGGCTTTTTGCCTTCGCCGGACTGGCCCTTCTCGTAGTCGCGCTCGGCGCGCTCGCGGACCTCGGGACTGGCGCTGGACGACTCTTTCGACGGCGGCTTGAGGGGAATTCCTGCCCGGCGCGCTTTGCTCAGGCCGATGGCGATGGCCTGCTGTGGCGAGCTGGCTCCATGCTTGCCTTCGCGGACATGCTCAATCTCTTCGTGGACGAACTCGCCCGCGGCGGTGGACGGCGACTTGCCCTCGCGCAGATCTTCTTTGGCCTTTTCAGTGGTTTCCTGATCTGGCATCACGCTCTCCCTGTGAGGAAAGACTCCTCTTGCTGGTGGGATGAGCGATTGGCGGCGACGGTTCGCTTCAGCGTTATCCGTAGACCTGGGCGAGGCGCTCTTCGAGGCGGCCGACCTTCGGCGAGCCGTTGGCGAGGGGACCCATCCACTCGAGCTCGCGCTGGATGTCGGGATGGAGCTGGTATTTGCGCTGGACGCCGGCGATGGAGGCGGGGGCGATGTTGATCTGCGCGAGGTCGTACTGGCCGAGGCCAGCCTGGCTCGCGTACTTGAGGTAGCCGACCCAGTCGGGATTGATGCCCATGATTTCGAGGCCGACGCGGTCGGCGGCGATGAAGTCGGTGGAGGCGATGGCGATGCGGGAGGGGACGGGTGTGCCGTTGCCAGGACCGTCGCCTTCCATGCCTTCGAAGCCGTCGATGACGGCGAGACCCCAGTTGGGCTGCAGGCGCTGCGCGGTGATGAGCATGTTGAGGTGGGTCTGGCGCGGGCCGACGTGGTACTTGCGCTTGTCATTCCAGGGCAGGTCGCCCGGGGCGCTGTGCAGGGGCGAACCGAGGACCATGTTTTTGACCGACAGGGTTGCGACCACGGTGTTGTGGGTTTTGAGCATGGCGCTGCAGATGACGAAGGTCGCGGGGTCGAGGACGCGGGCGGCGAGGCGCACGGAGGTGACGTGCAGGTCGGCGTCGAGGACCATGACCGGCTGGTAGCGGCCTTCGCGGTTGAGGTCGACGAGGCTGACTTGCTGGGAGCGGTGCTCGTGGGCGAGCTGGTCGTAGTGGAAGTGCTCGAAGCCCTCGAGCGTGTCGCCGGCGGAGGACTCGGCGATGACCACGGGCCCGTGGAAGCGGGACTCGAGGTAGTCGAGGATGCCGTGCATCGCGGCGACGTTCGTCGCGGCGAGCTGGTTGGACGTCGAGACATTGTTGGGCTTGATGAGGACGGATGTCTTGTGGCGGAGGGCGGGCCGAATCTGGCCGTCGACGGCTTCGAGAGCCAGGCGGATGTTTTTGCGGCGGTCGTCGCCGTGGATGAGGGCGACTTTCGGGGCGCCCGCCGGCGCTCGGCCGGGCTTCGGTGCGGTCGCGTCCGCAACGCCTGCGCGCAGCAGCGGCGACTGCAGCAGAACGCCGGCTCCTGCCATCTGAACAAAACCTCGACGCGAAATCGTCATGTTCCACCCCTGATTCAGGGTTTACTCCTGGAACTCGGCCAGCTGGTTCGGATGGGCGACGGAGCAGGTAACTTCAGTACTGCGCGGCGGGAGGGGAGAAAGGTCATGCGACGGAGGGTTGTCTGGCGGGGTGCGAATCGTGGCGAAAAATTGCGGGGGCGATCTGCTTCCATTGGCGCATCTTACCGGGTGGGAGAAGACATATATCTATGAAGAAGCTGATTACTTTTGCCGCCGCCGGGATCTTAGCCGTGGGTGTGGGGTGCCACTCGAACCGCGTCGATCCGGGCGCTTTTAAATCCGCCCTGAACAGCTATTACAGCGCCACGCCGGTGTGCGTCTGGTCGAGCCCGGTCAAGTTCCCCGCGCAGGCGGATGCGAAGAATGAAGAGCAGACGAAGGGATTCGACGCGCTGACCGATGCGGGTATGCTGGTGCGCACGCCGGAGGAGAAGAAGCGCTTCCTCGTCGGATCGAAGCAGGTTAACGACTACGATCTGTCGGACAAGGGACGCTCGACGTGGACGGCGGACTCGGCGCAGCCGGGTTACGGCAACTTCTGCTTTGGCCATCCGGAAGTGACGAATATCGACAGCTACTCGCCGCCGAACGACAGCGGCGCGACGCAGTACACGGTTTCCTATCACTACGGCGTGTCGAGCGTGGCGGACTGGGCGAAGTCGGCGGAGATGAGCACGGCCTTCCCGAAGATTGGCGCGGCCACGCAGGGTCAGCAGACCGCGACCGCCACGCTGGTGAAGAGCGAGAACGGCTGGCAGGTGACGAATGTCAACCCGCCGGCGAGCGGATCGACGAGCAATCCTCCCCTGCCGCAATGACGATCGCCGGCAAGCCCACCCTGTTGCGCCGAACGACGCGGCGCAACAAGGATGGGGTACCCGGGAGCTGTTAGCTGTTAGCTGTTAGTGCGCGGCATTCCGTTTCGAGCAGGGCGAGCAGCTGCTCCATGTGTTCGGTCCGGGTGCGGAAGTTGACCGGGTTGATGCGGAACCAGGTCTTGCCTTTCAGCTCGGTCGTCGAGATCCAGAACTTGCCGCTTTTTTCGACGCGCGCGACGACCTCGGCGTGGAGGCGCTTCGACGCTGCCTCGTCGAGGTTTCCGGCTGCGTAGCGGATGCAGATGGCGGACATGGGCGGCTCACTGGCGGCCTCGAAGCCGGGGTGCTGGGCGATCAGGCTGTACAGATGGCGCGCCTGGCGGACGTTGTTGTCGATCCACTCGCCGATCTGGCGCGTGCCATAGCGCTTGAAGCTCATCCAGACCTTGAGCGAGCGGAAGCGGCGCGACTGCTCGAATCCATGGACGTAGTACTGGTAGCGCTCGTCGGCGCCGGTCATTTCGTCGGTGAGGTAGGCGGGCTGCATGCCGAACGAGGCGGTGAGGCGGCGCTCGTCCTTCACCAAAATGGCCCCGGCATCGAGCGGGGCGTAGAACCACTTGTGCGGGTCGATGGTGACGGAGTCGGCCAGCTCGAGGCCGCGGTGGCGCAGGGGTGCTTCGTTGGAGAGGAGCATGCCGCCGCCGTAGGCTGCGTCCGCATGCAGCCACATGCCTTCGCGGTCGGCGATGCGACGCAGGGCGCGGATGTCGTCGACGGCGCCGGTGTTCGTGGCGCCGAAGATGCCGACGATGGCTATGGGGCGGATGCCTGCAGCTTTGTCGGACGCGATGGCGGACTCCAGGGCGTCGAGATGGACCTGGAAGCGCGAGTCAGTGGGCAGGGCGCGGAGGGCGTCGCGGCCGAGTCCGACGCAGTCGACGGCTTTGTCGACGGAGACGTGGCGCTCCTCGGAGGCGTAGACGGCCCAGCGCTCGCGGATTCCCTCATGCTGGGCGCGGTCGCCGGAGACCGCATCGCGGGCGAGCTTGAGGCCGATGAAGTTGGCCATCATGCCTCCGCTGGTGAGGTTGCCGCCGGCGGCGGGCGAGTAGCCGGTGAGATCGGTGAGCCAGCGGACGACGCGGCGCTCCATGGCGACGGCCGAGGGGCCGATGGAGTAAGCGCCGATGTTCTGGTTCAGCGCGGAGCATAGGAAATCGCCGAGGACGCCGATGGGATTCGGCGAGGGCGTGATGAGGCCCATGTAGCCGGGATGTCCGACGTGGGTGCAGTAGGGCAGGAGCTTCTGATCGAGCTCGGCGAGGACGGCTTCGGCGGATTCGGGATCGGTGGGGAGCGGCTCGTCGAAGAGCTGGGCGAGGAAGCGTGGTTCGACGTCGGGGAAGACGGGCTTCTCTTCGATGTGGCCGAAATATTCGGCAAGACGGTCGACCATTTGATGGCCGAGGGTGCGGAACTCCGGGGCGTCCATGAAGTGGAGTGTAGCGGAGGGGCGGGGGCTCGGACTTTCCGGAAATTGCGCGCAAAGGGAAAGGATGACGGGCGCAGAGCGCCGGGCCGGAGATAATGGGAAGCTGTGAAACGTTCGCGGGAATTGAAGACGATTGCGTGTCTGTTGATGGCGGCGATACCGGCAGGAGCGGCGGGCGGGAATAACCACCCGATCCGGGGATTCCAGGGCGGACAACGGTGGATGAGGGGCCGCGCCGTGGCTTCGACGAAGGGGAATCGCTCCAGCGTGGGCGACGGAGCTGTGGCGATGGAGTGGACGCTGCTCGATGGACACCTGAGCGGCGTGGTCCTTCATGATGTGTGGAACGGAACTACGGTGCCCTTGCCGGAGCCGTTTGCGGTTGTGCTGAGGGATGGGACGAAGTGGAATGCGGCCAACCTGCGCGCCGATGGGGCGACGGCGATGCAGGCGCTCGCGCCGCAGCCGAACGCTGCGCGCGCGGCCGATCGCACAGCGCGGCAGCAATTCACGCTGCCTCTGAC
>JBARMS010000287.1:0-10993 GCA_049802575.1 Acidobacteriaceae bacterium
CCAGGTCGAGCCCGCGTTCGCGGGCGATTTTCAGGGCTTCGAAGGGGGGCAGAATGCCGAGTTGCTCACCTTTTTCGTCGATGACGCGAATCTCGCGGGCGCGGATTCGCTCATTGATGCGGACAAACTGTTTCGCGGAACGCTTATCGATGGGTTTTTCTCCTGGAGCGTGACTGAAGATCACGCGGCACTTCAGTATATCAACGCTCATCGAACTTAGATGCGGGAAGGCCCGGCCCGGAAGCGGTCCGGGTGCTGCGACTCTTATTGACACCATGCGTGCCGCGCAGGCCCTCCTGGGTGAGGCCGGTGACGCGGGCCTCGATCAGGCGATTGGCAGGGATCGCCGTATCCAGCGTGAGCTTGACGAAGTTGTCGGTGACGGCTTCGGTGGTTGACGGCTGGGCTCCTGGCTCGACGGTCACGGCAGACAGGCTGAGACCGACGAATTGCTCGCGGAAGCTGCGGGATTGATCGGCAATCAGCGAGCGCAGGGCGGCCATGCGCTCCTGCACGGCGCGGGCGGGCACGGGATTCTGGCGATGCAACTCCCAGGCCGGAGTTGCCGGACGCGCGGAAAAGGGAAACAGGTGCAGATAAGTGAACGGCTGCGCGGCGATGAAGCGGTAACTTTCGGCGAAAAGGGAATCGGTTTCGCCCGGAAAGCCGATCATGACATCGGCGCCGATGGCCGCGGCGGGCAAGAGATCGCGAATCTTCGCCAAACGTTCGGCGTAATGCCACGGGCGGTAGCGGCGGTGCATGCGGCGCAGGATCGCATCCGATCCGGACTGCAGCGGCAGATGGGTATGGCGGGCCAGGCGCAGATGCGGACCGGTGGCGAATTCGCGATACAGGGCGAGCAGGTCCGGGGACCAGTCCATCGGCTCGATCGAACTGAGGCGCAGGCGCGGGAGAGCCGTTTCGGTCAGGATGGCGGCCACCAGGTCCTCAAACCGCCGCGGGGTCTGAAGGTCGCGTCCCCAGCGTCCGAGATTGACGCCGGAAAGGACCAGCTCGATGCCGCCGCGATCGACAAAGCGGCGCACGTCGTCAAGGCAGGTGGCGAGCGGGATCGATCGGCTATGCCCGCGGGTGGTGGGAATGATGCAGAAGGAGCAGCGATTGCCGCAACCATCCTGGACCTTGAGATTGGGGCGGGTTTGGCGGGAATCGGCGGCAAAGGGCAGCGTGGCCAGCTCAGAGTGCGCGAAGCGGTCGTCGCGCAGGATGGTGGCCAGGGGCACGAAGGATGACTGCGCGTCCAGCGGACTCAGAGACTGCGCGTATGGGGACTGCGCGTCCAGCGGACTAAGGGACTGCGCGGCGGTGCGCGTGGGCTTCGGGGGAGCGGCAGCCAGCCTGAGGGCCACGTCAGCGACCAGACCTTTGTGGCTATTGCCAACCACGGCGTCCACTTCGCGCAGGGCGGCCAGTTCCTGGGGAGCGCGCTGGGCATAGCATCCGGTGACGAGGATGCGCGCTGCGGGGTTTTGCCGGCGAACACGGCGCATGTAGGCCCGCGCCTGGCGGTCGGCCTCGGCCGTGACACTGCAGGTGTTCACCACCACCACTCGGGCGGCAGATGGGTCGGCGGCAGGCTCCATCCCCCGCTGGCGCAGGGTGGCAGCAATGGACTCCCCGTCGGACCGGCTGGCACGGCAGCCGAAGTTTTCGACGTGATATTCTGCCACGTTGCCTGAGGGTGGTTTCATCGGCGTCAGGGGGCTTCGCTCGCGAGGTTTCCTCCGCAACACCCGGGGGTGATGTGGGGTTTACATTCTATGAAGCCATTTCCAGTGTAGCAACGGAAGAAAAGGCGAAGCGGGCGGCATACGCACGACCGCTTCATGCATCCAACCCGCGATTCGTGTACGATCCCCGCAAGTGACTCAGGAGCCTTGGTGATGAAACGGCGCATTCTTCTCGTTGACGACGACGTGGCAATTCTGCTGACGCTGAAAGCGGTGCTGGAGATCAGCGGGTTTGAGGTGGAAACCGCGGCTTCGGCGCGCGAGGCGAAACTGCGCATCAAGTCGAACGAATACCACATGGTGATCACCGACCTGCGCATGGAAAGCGATACATCGGGTCAGGAAGTGGCGGCAGCGGCGCGCAAGGCGCCCAACCGTCCCGCGGTGGCGATTCTGACGGCGTATCCTCCTGCCGATGGAGACTGGGACACGACCGGCCACGACAAGATGCTGGTGAAGCCGATGAACACTCAGGATTTGCTGCGGCAGATCGAAGCGCTGCTCGTGTCGCATGAGGACAAGAAGCGGCGCGAGAACGACAAGAAGCTGGCGGCGGCTTCGGTCGCCGATGCTGCGGCGAAGAAGCCGCGCAAGCTGGCCGAGAGCCGGGCGCGGTAGGACTTATTCCAACCACTTCATTGCGCAAAGAGCGATAGCGGGACTGCGTCTCCGATGGCCTTGTAGCCGGCGGGGTTGGGATGCACGTGGTCGCCGCAGTCGTACGCCGGCAGCAGACGATCGGGCTGGCTCGGGTCGCGCACAACCTGATCAAAATCGAGCACGCCGTCGAAGTGGCCGGGGGCGCGAATCCAGGCATTCACGGCCTGGCGGTCCGCCTCCGTAGCCGCGCCGGGATGATAAAAATCGGAGCCGGCAAACGGGGTGATGGTCGCGCCGATGACGCGGATGCCGTGGGCGCGGGCGCGCACGATCATTTGCTGGTACGCGGCCAGAATGCGGGCGGCCAGCGCGCTGTGCTCGGCGGCTGAGACGTCGCCGTTTTTCGTGAGACCGCCGAGGTCGTTGACCCCTTCAAAGACGATGAGCCAGCGAACGCCGGTTGGCGCGAGAACATCGCGATCGAAGCGGGCCAGCGCGTTCGGCCCCAGGCCGTCGATGAGCAGGTGATTGCCACCAATCCCTTCGTTCAGCACGCCGATCATGCGCGTTGCGGGCGAGGCCTGGAGCCGGTCGGCGAGGACGTCGGTCCAGCGGTCGTTGCCATTCGTCGTGGTGGCGTGGCCGTCGGTAATGGAGTCGCCCAGCGCGACGATGGAGGCCGCGCCGGGCGGCGCGAGCACATCGATGGCGGAGAGCTGATACCAGTGGTCGACCGATTTCGCGCCGGGCAAATCGGCTGAGGCGACCTGGTCTCCGTGGACGTACCAGGACGTGGCGCGGGAGCCAGGATGGCCAGTTTCGCGCGCGGGCGGCGCGTCGAGATGAAATGTGATGGCCACGCTGGAGAGCGGCGCGAGTGGATCGGCGATGGGATCGGAAATGGAATCGGCGCCTGCGGGAATCGTCACGTCAGGAGCCCCCGCGAAGGTGAGGGCTCGGTCGGAGGCAGGATCGATGGCTGCCGAACCCGACGCCAAAGGACGCGCGATGTGAACGGAGGTGAAGCGCAAGGTTTCGGTTCCGAAGGCATTGGAGAGATGGACGCGCAGCGTGGAACCGCCCACGGAGAGCCGGACGATTTGGCGTACGGTAGCGTCGCGGAGGTCGTCTGGCGGCAGCGAGTTTGCCGGCTCGGGAATCTGTTGCGAGGCGGCCCAGCTTCCGATCCAGACCGGCGCACCTGAGGGGTGGTGAGTGCGCGCTGATGCGGCGGCGAGACATGCGGCCAGAAGGAGCACAAAGCCCAGGATTTTTGCTGGCTTCATCGCGGATGATCTAGTATGGGCTGCGAACTCAACCGGTTGATTGCGAGGCAAGGATAACACTATGCGCAGGCGCGGGTGTCTGGCGTGCGGACCGCTTTCGATCGTTGCCGCATTCCTGTGGGCCGGGATTCCGGCGCGGGCGCAAAACGCGAGCGCGCCGCCGCCGATGACGGCCGAGCAGGATCACCAAAACATGATGGATCAGCTCGGCATTCAGGCGCTGCGGCCGGGGCCGAGCGGCGATGAGCACGCGCCGAACCACGCCAATTACGACGAGTCGAAGGCGAATCCGTATCCCAGGATTCCCGATGCGCTCACGCTGAACAACGGACAGAAGGTGACGACGCCGGAGATGTGGTGGAAGCAGCGGCGGCCGCAGATCGTCGATCTCTACGAGAAAGACGTGTACGGGCGCGTTCCGGCGAATGTCCCCAAGGTCACCTGGAGCGTGACGGCTGTGGACCACGAGATGATCGGATTTCGGCCGGTGATTGCAAAGGACCTGATCGGCCACGTCGACAACGCAGCGGATCCGGCGATCAAGGTCGAGATTCACATGACCCTGGTGACGCCGCTGAGCGCGAAAGGCCCGGTGCCGGTGCTGATGATGTTCGGGCCTGCGGGCTTTCCCGCGCCGAATGAGCCGCGGGGCGACGACATGGCGCGCATCAATAAGGCGATGAAGGCGCTGCTGGTGCAGCAGGACCCATCGCTTGCCAAAGTCTTCTCGGATCATCCCGCGTGGGAGCCCATGAAGAACGCGCCGTTCACGTTTCCGCAGCTCAACGAAGATGGCGGGCTGCCAAATACGTGGCAGCTGATCAACGACGGCTGGGGCTTCGCATTGTTTGACCCGGCCAGCGTACAGGCTGACGACGGCGCGGGCCTGACGCGCGGCATCATCGGGCTGGTGAATAAGGGCCAGCCGCGTACGCCGGAGCAATGGGGTGCGCTGCGGGCGTGGGCGTGGGGCGCGGGACGCGGGCTCGATTATCTCGAGAGCGATCCGAGCGTGGATGCAAAGCACGTGGGCATTGGGGGCGTTTCGCGCTACGGCAAGGCTGCGCTGATCACCATGGCGTTCGATCAGAGGTTCGCGATGGTGCTGGTGGGCAGCTCGGGCAAGGGCGGCGCGACGCTGCTGCGCCGCAATTACGGCGAGGCGGTGGAGAGCCTGACCGGCGGCGAGTACTACTGGATGGCCGGCAACTTCCTCAAGTACGGGGCCTCGGCGGCGAAGTTCGGCAGCATGAATCCTGGCGATTTGCCGGTCGACTCGAATGAACTGATCGCGTTGTGCGCGCCGCGGCTGACGTTTATCGGCTACGGCATTCCGGAGAAGGGCGATGCGCACTGGCTCGACCATCGGGGCAGCTGGATGGCGACGGTCGCGGCCAATCCCGTATGGACTTTGCTGGGCGCGCCGGGACTCGGCGGCGGCGGTTTCACGGTCGGCAGCGATGCGCTGACGGCTCCCATGCCGGCGGTGAATCAGGGGCTGCTGGGGGGCAAGCTGGCGTGGCGGCAGGATGATGGCGGCCACACCGACGCTCCGAATATGAAGTACTTCATCCAGTGGGTGGATGGGTTCGCCGGGCGCCCGCAGTGAGGGTGCGGTTCGTGAGCTCGTGTTCTGCCGTGCCATACGGCCGGTCTGTGTGATTTGCGGGCGTTGCAGTGAGTCCCGTGACTTTTTGCACGAATGGCCGTATTCATGAATGGGCGCTGCGCGGGCGCGCAGTGGACCAGCCAAATGCCGGGGCTTTTGCCGATGCGCACTGCTGCGTGGCTATCGCTTGTGCTGTTGGCGCTTCCCATTGGTGAAGCACAGCCGCAAAGTGCGGCACCATCCTCTGTGGCGGTTCCGGCCGGCGAGCGAGAACTGGCCGACGAGGCTGTCGATCTGGAAGGTCTGATCCGACTCGACGTTGAGGTGACAGAAGAGAAAGGGCACTCGGTCGCAGGCCTGCAGCGCAACGACTTCACGATTCTCGACAACGGGCATCCGCAGCCGGTCATTGCCTTTCGAACCTCGCACGAAGATCCTGCGGGTCTCCTCAGCGTCGTTCTGCTGATCGATACGCTCGAGCAGACGCCGGAGCTTGCGGCCCTGGAACGCAGCCAGGCAGCCGCGTTCCTGCGGCAGAACGGCGGAAAGCTCGCGTACCCGGTGACGATTTACTCCCTTCGGAATTCGGGGTTTTTCCTTACCGCGCAACCTTCGCTCAACGGGAATACGCTGGCCGCCACGATCGAATCCCAGGCGGATACGCGGGAGCTGTTCGGCCCGGGATTGGCGCTTCTTTCCGCCTACTCGGAATCGCATCCGCAGGCAACCGACACCACCTTCACGAAATTTCCTCCGCTCACTGCGCTGCGCGCCCTCGGCGCGATCGCGACCGAACAAGACAAGAACCCAAGCCACAAAGTGCTGCTGTGGATTGGTCCCGGCTTCAGCGATACCGGTACGGGGGCTTACCCGGACACAACGTATCTCTTTCGCAACGGCAAGGGACTGGGCTATGCGTTGAACAATCTCTATTCCGGGAAGGGCAAGGAGGACCTGTTCGGCAAGATTTTGTGGTTCTCGGCGCTGCTGCGCCAGGCGCGCCTCACGGTGGATGTATTTTCGGTGGGCCAGCGCGCGTGGGGACTCGCGTACGCCCAGAATCCGGCGCAGAAGTCGACGGATCCTGCGCTGCTGGCGAACTGGACGGCGGCAACCAGGGCGTGGGAGAAATTCCTCGCGGGTGTGCCGACGGCGGAGGAAGCCAGCGCGATGGACCTCTACAAGAAGGTGCTGGCGACGGAGAGCGGGGGGCGCGTGCTGCCGCCGGATGAGGATCTGGTGCAGGAGATGAACGCGTGCGTGCGCGGCGCTGCGACCTGGTACACGCTGACCTTCAATCCCCCGCCAGCGGCGGCTGCCGACGAGTACCACCGCCTGGAGGTGAAGCTTGCGACCGCGGGCCTGACGGCGCACACCAGCACGGGCTACTACGACGAGCCCTACTATAACGATGCCGCGCAGGCAGACGCGCGCGGCGCTGCTCCGCGCGGCGCGCAGAAACTGACCGTGGAGCAACTGGAGCAGCGGCTGCGGCAGGAGAGCGGGAAGCTGGAGAATACGTCGCTGAGCGAGCGGATTCCTGACGCCACACGCGCATCGCTGCAGCGGGAGGCGCATGGAGGCAAAGCACGCGACGCGCTGGAACTGGCCGCGGATGAAGCGGAGTTTCTGCCGCCGCCGCCGGCCGACATCGTGGCAGCCCCGGCGCCATCCGTTGCCGAGCAGCAGAAGATCGTCGCCCGTGTCGGCGACTATCTGAGCCACATCATCCCGCGGCTGCCGGATTTCTTTGCGATACGGCACGCTGTGGGCTACGGCGAGAAGCCGGCCTTTCACGAACTGGACTTCTACGAAGCGGATGCAGCCGCGAAAGCGGCCCCCCTGCACGTGGTGGAGCGATCGACGGCAGCGGTGCTGTACCGGCATGGCGCGGAGATTGTGCAGGGGAAGGGCGACGAGGACGCGATGGAGGCGAAGATCTACGAGAGCGGCGAGGACATAGTCCGCAGGAAGACGCTGGACACAGGGTCGAAGCATTCGCCGCTCTACACCTACGGCACCTTCGGCCCGGTGCTGGGGACGGTAAAGGCGGCGCTGGCGCGGACGGAGGACTTGTACTGGAGCCGATGGGAACGGGATGGCGGGGGGCGGCTGGCCGTGTTCCGGTTTGTGGTCCCCGCAGATCAGTCGCACTTTCGCGTGGCGGGCTGCTGCATGATCGACGCCGAGAACGGAAACGCCTATCAGGTGAATCCGCCGTATTTAGGCGAACTGACGGTCGATCCCGACAGCGGGGCCATCTACCGCATCGCGCTGCAGACGGTTCTCGATGGATTTGTGCCGACGGACCGCAGCGATCTGATGGTGGCTTACGGACCGGTGCAGATGAACGGCAGGACCTGGATCGTGCCGCTGCGCAGCGTGAGCCTGTCGCGGACCCGCGAAGAGAAGACGCTGCGGGAGTGGGACCAGGGATTCTCGATCTGGGGACCCTGCGAGACGCGGATCGAGGTGTTCACCTTCGGCCGATACCACATGTATCAGGGCAGCGCGCGGATTCTGCCGGGCTACACCGCGGCATCGAAATCGCCGCAGTGAGGCCGGCCTGTGCCTGGCGGCGCGCGAGCCCCCCTTTTTATGCGGAGCGGCAAAGTCCGACGCGCAAGCGGCTGCAGAAGCATGGAGACCGCGCCGGACCGGATCAATCGGAGTGTGGTGCCGGACGCCGGCAATCCCTGAGCTTTCCGCTATCTCTTCTCCGTCTCCTGCAACAGCCGTGCCAGATCGTCCTTCCACACCGCGGCATGTGTATGCGTCCCATGCCCGAAGGTCTGCATCGAGGCCGGCACCAGAATGAACTTCGCATGAGGAATGCGCGCCGCCAGCTGCGGCGCGATCTCGAGTTCCGGCGGATTGATAAAGTCATCCGCCGAATTGATCCACAGCACAGGCGCCTGGATCGTGCTCAGCTTCGGCTCAGGATTGTAGTTCCGCGATGCGTCAAAGTAATACAGGAAGTCATCCGCGTCGGTGTGCGCCACAATCGCCTTCACCGTCTTATCCACGTACGCCTCGGCTTGCTGCCGCGTCGGATCGTCCTGCTGCATGTGCTGCGGCGCCGAGCCGGCGATGATCAGAAAATCCGCCGCGCCCTCCAGACCCTCCACCGGTTCGCTCGTGTAGTTGCCGTTGTCCCACTTCGGATCGTCGCGAATGCTCTGCATCGCCATATAGCGCCACATGCGATTGCGCCCGGCAATCTCGATCGGCATGCACGCGAACGGCGCCAGCGCATCCATAAAGTCCGGATACGTCTCGCCCCACACGAACGACTGCATGCATCCCATCGACGTCCCCAGAATCAGGCGCAGATGATCCACGTGCAGCCCATCCAGCAGCATCTCGTGATCCAGCCGCACCATGTCGTCGTAGTCGTAGCGCGGAAACTGCATCCGCAGACCATCCGACGGCTTCGTCGAATCCCCGTGCCCAATCTCATCCGGCAGGATGATGAAGTACTTCGTGATGTCCAGCGGCTGCCCGGGGCCAAACAGCACGTCGGAGAAGACCGGGCTGACCAGATTGTGCGCGTTACCGCCCGTTCCATGCAGCAGCAACACCGCGTTATCCGTGTGCCCCGCCGCGTCGCGATGTTGCTGGCCCAGAGTCAGGTAGTGCAGCTTCAGCTCCGGCAGCGTCTCGCCGGTCCCGAACCGGAAATTCGCAATCGTGTACTCGCCGTTCTGCACCGGCCAGTGCGTCGGCGGATACTCCGGCTTCGGCGCCTGCGCTAAAACAGCCGTCGCCCAACACAAGCTCAGCAGAACAGCGAGCGAACGATGCATCCAGACCCCCGAACAGCATCTTTGAACACCAGGTACCCGATTGTAAGCCGCGGGCTCTCATCACCGCCCGCTCACCGAGCGCGGGGAACTGCGTCTGATGGTTGCGCGTATCCCCAGATCAGGCCCCAACCCATGTTCGCAATGTCCGCCCGCGGACACAATTGACCGGTTTTGAACACACGCGCACGGCTCCAGTCCATACAGGTTCAAAGATCACTCACTTTTGCGCCCCGGAAGGATGGAACCCATCGTGCTCAATCAACCACGTCGTCGCCATTGCCGGATCGGGGGCCGGGCTGTTTGAGACAATTCGCTGCGTTTCGGCTGGATACAGCCAATGAGCGTTTGTGGCGCGAGGACGTTGCAATCGCACTGCCGCCCAAACCCTTCGCCGTGCTGCGCTACCTGGTCGAAAACCCGGGACGCCTCATCACGCACGACGAGCTGCTCGACGCCCTTTGGCCGGAAACCTACGTCCAGCCGCAGGTGCTGCGCACCTATATGCTCGAGCTGCGCCGCATTCTCGGCGACGATTCCGCGCAGCCTCGCTTCATTCAGACCGTTCCGAAACGCGGCTATCGCTTTATCGCAACGGTGAGAGAAGGGCAGCCGGCGGGCCACACGAACACGGGCGGCGAGCGCCTCGGCATCGTGGGCCGCGATGCGGAGTTGGCCAGCCTCGACGCCGATCTGCGCAGGCTCGATCAGCAACAGCGCCGCATCCTCTTCGTCACCGGCGAACCGGGCATCGGCAAAACAGCGCTGGTCGACGCGTTCTGTGCGAGCCTCGGTCCGTCTGAGGCCGTGGTCGCCCGCGGGCAGTGCGTCGAAGGCTTTGCCGCGAGCGAACCGTATTACCCCGTGATGGAAGCGCTGCGCCAGCTGTGCGCCTTGCCGGATGGCGTAAGCGCCTGCCGCGTCCTCGCTCGCATCGCGGCTCCCTGGCTGTCAGCTTTGGGGCGCGACGAAGCCACCATCCTGCCCCGTCTCGATGACCGCATGGCCGGCCAACTCTGCGCCGCGCTGGAAGAGATTGCCGCAGAAAAACCGCTGATCCTCATCTTCGAAGACCTGCACTGGGGCGACGAATCCACGCTCAACCTTATCTCTGCCCTTGCGCGCCGCCGTGCTCCTGCCAGGCTCATGGTACTCATCACCTGCCCGGCCGCAGAAGTTGCGCCCGGCGCCGCCTGCCGCGGACTGCAGCAGGATCTGCTCCGCCGCCAGCTCGCCACCGAGCTCGCCCTCGCCCCGCTCACCCAGTCCGGCGTTACCCAGCTCCTGCGCCGCGGGCTCCAGCAGGCCGACCTGCCCCCCGGCCTCGCTGCCTTCGTCCACCAGCATTCCGAAGGCAATCCGCTGTTTGCCATCGCGATGCTCGAGCACCTGATCGCGCGGGGCTTTCTCGCGCGTGGCAACCCAGGGGATCAATCCGGCTCGTGGCGGGCCTCGGCGTCGTTTACCGAAATTGAAGCCGAGGTCCCCGACGGCCTGGCGCAAATGATCGAGCTGGAGATGGAGCGCCTCCGCCCCGAAGAGCTGCAGTTGCTCGAGGCCGGCAGCCTGATGGGCATCGCTTTCCCCGTCTGGGCGGTAGCCGCGGCCCTCGAGCAGGAAATGCCCGCGGCCGAAGAGGCCTGCGATGCCTTGTCGCGGCGGCTGTACTTCGTCCGGCGCGCTGGCGAAGACGAGCTCCCCGACGGCACCCGCTCCGACTTCTACGTCTTTGTGCACGGAATCTACCGCCAGGTGCTCTGCCGCCGCCAGGCGGCCACGCGCCGCGCTCAGCGCCATCAACGCATCGCCATCCGTCTCGGCGAGCTTTTCGCGGGACGCGAGGCGAGCGTCGCGCGCGAGCAGGCCATGCACTTCGAAGCTGCTGGCGACTGGCTCAGCGCAGCCATGGCTCTGCGCTCCGCAGACCGCCACGCGCTCGCC